>CAIOGM010000152.1 GCA_903857795.1 uncultured Geobacter sp. | reverse complement strand
CTAAAGCTGGTTCAAGGTTCAGGGTTCAAGGTTAAACCCTGAACCTTGAACCTAGAACCGCCTTTAACAGGCCCTTGAAGGAGCATTTATGAAACGTTTACTTCTCACCTTTTCGCTGGTCACACTGTTCGTCCTGGCCCTCGCCTGCTTCTGCTGGGGGATTACTACCTATGCCGAGAAACCGGGAGACATGCCGGTTTTCCAGAACCAGGTAGTGCAGAACGTCACCGCCACCGCTCCCATGAAGGCGGGGTCGGTTTGCTCCACCAAGGTGCTCACTCATGGTGGGACCATCGGAGTCTTCAACCTGTACACCTCCGGGAAGTGGTACGCCAAGAGTGACTGGAGCGTGACCAAGGCCGACGGCACGGCGGTCACCGTCAAGCGGACCGTGGGAGACAATACTGCCTATATGCCCGGCTCCAGCGGCAGCGTAACCGTCAATCGGGAATACGCAACCTACAAGTTGGCCACCTTCAGCAATACCTCTACCGCCGCCGCCAACGCGACCTATATCGGCTGCATCGACCGACAGTGACTACCTCAAACAAGGGGGCGCAGCCCGCCCCCTTCGTGGACTGACATGGCCTACAACACGATTGACGACATTTTAGGTGAAATCTCCGGGGAGATCCTGGTGCAGTTGGCTGACGACGGGTACACCGGCATTACTGCTGCCATGGTCGCTTTGGCTGCCAAGGGCGAGAGCCTGTCGGCACTGACTCCGGAAGAGGCTGTCGCCGCCGTTGAGACTGCCGCCAATGTAGGCAAGGCGCTGGTCAGGGCCTCGGCCCTGGTTGACGGCTACTGCAGCAATCTTTACGACGTCCCCTTTGCCAGCCCGACGGACTTTCTCAGGGCGATCGACCTGGATATTGCGGTCTACAATCTGTTCAGTCGCCGGGAAAGCGTCCCCGAGAACCGCAAGGACCGCAACGCCAACGCTGTCAAGGTGCTCCAGGGGATAGCCAAGGGCGATATCCAGATGGGCGCCTCCGCGAAAACCGCACCGCAGCAGGTTGGGCAAAATATCCGAGTGTCAACACCGTCAGTGGAGATCTTCACCCCGACACGGTTGAAGAATTACTGATGGCCTACGATCCGGGGACAGCGGTCACCACCCCGACCGATATCGAAGACGCCGCCGTGGCCGAGATCGTCCGGCTCATCGAAGAGTTCCGCAAGGTGGCGGTGCAGAAGGGGATGCGCTTCATCTTCAACAATCCGGCGGTGACCGCCGTGATCTACAAGAGCGGTGAGTTCCAGCCGGTCGGGCAACAGTCGTATTGGGTTCCCTGTGAGCTGCATGTGCAGATCCAGGTGAGCAGCGCCAAGAGCGAGACCGACCGCCGGGATCAGATCAACAGGCTGGTGATGCTGGTGCTGCTGGCACTCATGCACAAGAGTCTGGGGCTGAAGCTGAAGTCGCCGGGACTGGTACCAAAGAATTTCAGCGAGGTTACCGGAGAAGAAGATTTCAAGAACAACTTTATTATTTATGACATCGAGTTCGCGGTTTCCTTTGCCATGGAAAAGCCATCCGACGCAAGCGGTCTGGAAGATTTCGCAAGCCTGGCGCTGCAGTACTTCCTGGTGCCGGGTGATGACGCAGTCGATGCGGAAGATGTCAGCCACTCCCGTGCATAGCAGCTAATTCATGTTTTGAACCGGATTTGGCGCCGACATAGAGCAACTTTTCTGGTCTGG
>CAIOGM010000151.1 GCA_903857795.1 uncultured Geobacter sp. | reverse complement strand
TACGTTCACGAAAGAGGGAAATACCTCCTTCGATGTTCAGTATTGGGACGTCACAACGAATGGTTGGCTGTCGGTGGCACCCGGCGGGGTTCCAGTCACCGGTAACAATAAGGTGTGGCGTCAATTCATCTTTACGCCGGTGACCACTAACCAGATACGGGTGCTGGTATATGCAACCGCTTCTACCGTTTACAAGTACAGCAGGATCGTCGAGATTGAGGCGTATTAACAGCTGAAACGCTAGTCGACTTAACGTAACCACAGATCAACCATCTACGCTCCCCCTTCGGGGGGAGCGTTTTTCTGTTTGCAGTATCGACACCGGCGTCGGCTTACGGTATGATTGCGGCGTTTCAGCGCTGGGAGCAGAAACTTTTTGAGAGCATTCAATCAAGGGGAGCCCCATGGACGGAATGAGCAGGATCATCATCAGGACCGGAGCCGGGCTCTTGACTCTCTGCGCGGTCATGGCTTCACTCCTGATCATCCCCGCCCGGGGAGCGGAGTCTGATTCCGAGTTATCCCTGCCGGTGGAGTCCACGATTATCACGGATGTAACCTTTACCAGCAAAGGGCGGAGTGACATCGTCACGGTGCTAGTGGACCATCCCTTCATCTACTCCTACTATCGCCTGACCAACCCTCTTCGGGCGGTGGTGGATCTGGCACTGACCGATCCCGGCAGTCATACCGAACCGCTCACGTACCAGGGAGGAGCGCTGCAGCAAATTCGGTTCAGCAGGCTCGAACAGGCGACCGGCATGTTGACCCACATGGAGTGCTTCATGGCCGATGGCGCCGACTTTTCGGTCAAGATGTCCCAGAGGGAGAGTAGAAAGCTGATCCTTACCTTCACCCCCGGGCCGAGCAGACCGCACTTCAGTCAGAACTCCTCTTCGGTCTCGGGAGTAAAACAGCCGACACTGAAACCTGCCGTTACTCCCCATAGTACGGTAGCCACGGCAGCCTCCTCCAAGAGCCCCACCACCGTACTTCTGAAGAAGAGTCCGGCGGCGAAACCGAAGCAGGAGAGCGCTGCCCCCCCCCCCGTGGCGGCAACCTCTCCCGACGCCGTCACCGCCCGGAAACTTCTGAAGATCATCGTCACCGCCGATGGAATCGACCTCATCACCGACGGCCCGGTCAAGAGTTATACTGTTTTCCCCATGAAAAATCCCAATCGGCTGGTAGTGGACCTCCCCGGAGTTCGCGTCATGAACATGAACCCGCAGCGGGTGGGCGCCTTCGGTATAGCCCGCGCCCGTTTCGGCGGACATGAAGGAAAGAGTCGCATCGTGTTCGATGGAGCAACCGCTGCGGTCCTGCGGAGCAGGGTGATAAAGACAGAAACAGGACTGCGACTGCTGTCGGCAGGTCCCGACAACAGCACGCAATAATCAGGAACGCTACTGGAGCAGCCCCTCCCCCGGCAGGGGAAGGGGCAAAAAACGTAAGGAGCAGAACGAAAGAGTGGGGAGGATGAATGTAAAGAGGTCCCGGGGGATTTACGGTCAGCGCCGCCGCAATGCCGCTAAAAATTCGTCTCTGGTCAGCTCCTTCTTCCGGACCAGGTGGGAGACCTCCCGGCTGAAGGCCTTCTTCTCCCCCTCATCGAGCTCATTTTTCATAAGAATAAAAAAGGGAAGAGTTCTGATTCGCGGATGGAGGCTGAACTTTTCCAGGAGTTCGAAGGCCGACATGTCCGGGAGCATCAGGAGGGAAAAGGCCATGTAGTACGGCCCGATGGAGGCGAGGGCCACGGCCTCCTTGCCGGTATAGGCGTTCACGACATTGAAACCCGCGGCAAGCATCGCCTTGGCGACCGACTCTTCCCCCTTGCGGGAGACGATGAGCGTCTGCAGGTCCCACATCTCCGTGTCGTCGGTCATTCCGAGCAGCGCCAACTTCTTCTGCAGATACTCCGTGTCCAGGGGGAGAATGAAAAACCCGGCCACAGGGAAGATCCCCCCCACCCGCCCCTCTTCACTGAGATAAACAGGAAGGATCGGGATATCCCGCGTCTGTGGATTTTTCTTGATGGCCAGGAGCTTTCCCCAGCCGTCATCAGAAAAGGGTGAGATGTCCAGGACGATCCCCTGGGGTTTCCGTCCGGGGAGGTCATTTATAGTGGCGATCCGCACCCGGTAGCCCGCATCCTCCAGGTAGGAACTGACCGTCACAGCCCGTTCAGCGGCCACACCAAGCCCCAGGAGCAGCAGTTCACGTTCTCCCTCGCTCATCAGGTATCTCCTTTCTTCGCCACTCGGCTAAAAAGCTTCCCTCTCATACCACACTTCACCCCTTACATAAAAGAATTCTTTTTTTAAGCTCTATTGCCGGGTTCGTTGAAATCGGAAGAATTCTGTGGTAGCGTCCGCTCCAGTAGCACCCGAACCCATAACTCGCGCAAAAGCTTGCAGCACTAAAAGAGAGGAGGAACAGTATGTCCAGCACCGTTTACTTCGCCGATCTCCGTACAGGGAGCAAGGAGAACCTGTTCGACAAGATTGGCCGGCTCATGGGAAAATGCGAGATTCAGAACCGGATTACAACCGGAGATCTCGTCGCAGTCAAGATCCATTTTGGAGAACGTGGTAACCACAGCTTCATCCGGCCTGTCTTTGTCCGGCGGGTGGTTGAGGAGCTGCGCAGCCGGGACGCCCTCCCCTTTCTGACGGACTCATCCACCCTCTATCCGGGGGAGCGGAAAGAGGCGGTCTCCGCGCTCCGCTGCGCCATAGAAAACGGCTTCGCCTATGCGGTAGTCAATGCGCCGCTGATCATGCTGGATGGAGTTCGCGGCCACACCGCCACGGAGGTCCCGGTGGCTGGAGAACTCCTCCAGAAGGTCTCCATCGGAACGGAGATCATCGAGGCCGACGCCCTGGTGGCAGTCTCCCACTTCAAATGCCATGAACTGACCGGCTTCGGCGGAACCATCAAAAACCTGGGGATGGGTTGCGCCAGCCGCGAAGGAAAACTTCAGCAGCACTCCACCGTGGGCCCCAGGGTATCGACCAAACTCTGTACCGCCTGCGCCGTCTGCTTCAAGGCCTGCGCCCACGACGCCATCTCAATGGTGGAGGGAAAAGCGTGGATCGACCCTGATCGCTGCAGCGGCTGCGGACGCTGTATCACGGTCTGCCCGGAGAAGGTAATCAACGTCCAGTGGAACGAGGCCAGCGACCTGGTGATGAAGAAGATGGCCGAATACGCCCTCGGCGCGCTGGCAGGTAAGGGCAAGAAGTGCCTGTTCCTTAACTTCATCACTCAGGTCTCCCCGGCCTGTGACTGCTACGGCCATTCCGACGCCCCGATTGTCAACGATATCGGTATCTGCGCCTCCACCGACCCCGTAGCGCTTGACCAGGCCTGCGCCGATCTGGTCAACAAGGCGCGGGGGAACCTGGACACTGCCCTCCAGAGCGGCTTTGAACCGGGGGGGGACAAGTTCCGGGGGGTCTACCCCCACATCGACTGGGAGGTCCAACTGCGGCATGGAGAGAAGATCGGGTTGGGGAGAAGGGCTTATGAACTGGTGAAAATATGACGATTTCTCCGTGTCTCCATGGTTTAACTGCCTGAAACGACACAGGCCGGAGATACCCTCCGGTCTGTGTCGTCATTACCCTGCAGTGAACAGTTGTGATTATGGTAGCGGCGCTATGGTCGGGTGACGATCCAACTCCTGCCCCTTGGCGTGCCCCTTCACCGCCCTCATCAACGCCTTGACCTCTTCCGGCATATCC
>CAIOGM010000150.1 GCA_903857795.1 uncultured Geobacter sp. | reverse complement strand
GGACTGCTATGCGGACCTCTCCCGGAGTCGGAGTGTGCTGGGGTACGAGCCCCGGGTGAGCTTTTGCGGCGGGGTGGACGAGTTGATCTCCTGGGCCAAGGGGGAGCAGTTGGAGGACCGGTTCGAAGAGGCGCAAGGGGCCTTGCGGGAGCGACGGTTGTTGTAATGATTGTAAGGTTCTACTTCACGCGGTTAAAATAAAAGATAAATGCAGATAAGCATTGAGGCTGACGGATTAGAGCAATGAGTGAAATATGGACTTGCTGTCTACCTCCTTTTCTCCGGAAGAAGGTAGAAGGACGGGCGGATCTGCAAAAAGTCATCGGCAATACCGGTTGGTTGTTCTTTGATAAAATCCTGCGAATGGGTGTCGGTCTCATAGTTGGAGCTTGGGTTGCCCGATATCTTGGCCCCGACCAATTCGGTTTAATGAACTATGTGGGATCCTTCGTTACAATTTTATCGGTTTTTGCAACGTTAGGGTTGGATAGTATCGTCGTCCGTGACATTGTTAATGATGTTTCTTGCCGTGATGATATCCTGGGATCTGCGTTCGTCCTCAAATTTGTCGGCGGCGTTTTTACGTTTATTCTGTCAATGCTAACGATTTTTTTTCTTCGCTCAGGAGACACTCTGGCCTACTGGTTGGTTGGAATACTGGCTTCCGGAACAATATTTCAGGCTTTCGATACAATTGATTTCTGGTTTCAATCACAGGTGAAGTCAAAATATACAGTTTATGCCAGAAATGTTGCTTTTATGGCTGTTGCTTTAATTAGAGTTGTATTGATATCAGTAAAAGCACCACTTGTAGCTTTTGCCGTGGCGAATATTACTGAAATTGCGTTTTCTGCTTTGGGACTTGTAATAGTATATAAGCAAACAGGATTGTCTATCTTCAGTTGGAAGCTAAAAATAAACAGCGTAGGTAAGTTGCTTAAAGACAGTTGGCCACTTGTATTGACTGGCGTAGTAATCATGATTTACATGCGTATTGATCAAGTCATGATAGGTCAGATGGTCGGTGATCACGAAGTAGGCATATACTCAGCTGCTGTACGGCTTGCAGAGGTATGGTACTTTATTCCAATGGCGGTATCGGCGTCTGTGTTTCCAAGCGTTGTCGAGGCAAAATCTTTAGGCGATGTTCGATTCTATAAGCGGTTGCAGAAATTTTATAACGTGATGGCGCTGGTTGGATATTCAATAGCAGTGCCGGTTACGGTTCTGTCTGGTTGGCTTGTAAAAATTGTATATGGTCAATCGTACAGTAAAGCCGGTCCGATGCTGATGGTTTTAATATGGGCCGGACTTTTTGTTAATTTAGGAGTTGCTCGCGCTTCATTCCTAACTGCCATGAATTGGACAAAGGTTTACTTTATCACTGTTTTATTGGGCGGCATTGTTAATATTGCCTTGAACTTAATTCTAATCCCCAAATATGGTGGGCTAGGTGCTTCGATAGCTACACTTGTAGCATACTGGGTTGCATCTCAAGGGTCGTGTTTTATTTACAAACCTCTATTCAAGACCGGTCGTATGCTTACAAGGGCTCTCCTGTATCCAAGAATATGGTAAAAATGATACATCTTCCTGCAACCTGTTTGCAGTTCTGTTCTGACATAAGGTATTGAACATGAAGACGCCAATTGCTTTCTTGATATTTAACAGGCCCGATACGACTGAAAGGGTTTTTGCAGAAATACGCAGGGCAAAGCCACCCCAACTCCTTGTAGTCGCTGATGGACCGAGGCCTGAAGTTGCCGGTGATTCTGAAAAGTGTACGGCCGCGCGTTGCATCATAGAGCAGGTAGACTGGCCATGTGAAGTTTTGAGGAACTTCTCCGAAAAGAATATGGGATGCAAGAAGAGGATATCTTCTGGCCTTGACTGGGTCTTTGATACTGTGGAAGAGGCAATCGTTCTTGAAGATGACTGCTTACCTCACCCATCTTTTTTCCGTTTCTGCGAAGATCTTCTCGAACGGTATCGCTATGATGAAAGAATTATGATGGTAAGTGGAGATAATTTTCTATTCGGCTCACAAACAAGCTCTTACAGTTACTATTTTTCACGATATGCCCACATTTGGGGTTGGGCTTCATGGCGGCGGGCGTGGAATTGTTATGATCTGGATATTGCACTTTGGCCTGAGTTTAAAGAAAAAAGGTTATTAAAAAACATTTTTGAGCGGGAATCGGTGGCAAGGTATTGGGAAAATATTTTTGATGCTACTTTCAGAGGTGAAATTGACACATGGGATTATCAATTCGTTTTTGCTTGTTTGGTTAATAGCGGTTTAAGTGCTATGCCTTGTAAAAACCTTGTTTCAAATATTGGTTTCGGGGCTAATGCGACTAGAACCACTTCAATAAATAAATATGCAAACATTCCCGCTGAGGAAATTCTATTTCCACTTGTACATCCGAATATAATTATTCGCGATCATCAGGCCGACGACATTACTGAACTCGGCCAGTTTGTTGGTGGTTCAAGTAGATTTGGCCGGATTGGGCGATTCTTGGGCCGGTTCCGATGAATTGTCATATATGCTCGGGAGTTGCTCATTTAATTGCCGATTTAACAGTTCTCGGAAAATATCCGGTCTCTTACTTCAGGTGTGCCCGTTGTGGTTTCGTTCAGACCGAGGAGCCTTATTGGCTGGAAGAGGCGTATTCGGAGGCGATTAATCGCAACGATGTCGGGCTGGTAAACAGGAATGTCACCCTCGCACGCCAGACCCGGATCATCCTCTCCGCATTCTTTGATGCTGACGGCCGTTTCCTCGATTATGGCGGTGGATATGGTCTTCTTGTCAGGATGATGCGTGACGCGGGGCTTGATTTCTATCGTCAAGACAAATACTGCGAGAACATCTTCGCCGCGGATTTCGAGGCAGAAGAAGGGGATGGCCCCTATGAACTCGTTACTGCGTATGAGCTGTTCGAGCACCTGGCAGATCCCCTGCGAGGAGTAGAGGAGCTGCTAACCTGTTCGAGAAACATCCTCTTTACGACCGAACTACTCCCTCAGGAGTGTCCCCGGCCCGGTGACTGGTGGTATTACATCCCGGAGTACGGGCAGCATGTCTCTTTCTATTCGCTCGCGTCGTTGCAGGTTATCGCGGACAGATATAGGCTCCATCTCTGCTCCGACGGGAAATCGCTGCATTTGTTCTCCGAGAAAAAAATATCTCAGCGACTCTTCAGGATGACGCTCCATAAGGCTCTTGCTCATCTCATTCTTCGGCTCAAACGGCGAACGTCTCTCGTGGATGCCGATTATAAGAAAATTACCGGCTTGTTGCCGCGGTGAGGTGGGCTTCGGCCTCTTATGCGGATCTTATATGACGGTATGATTTACCTGCTGCAGGCTGCCGGAGGGGTCAACCGCTACTTCGTCAACCTGATCAGCCGATTGCCGGAAAATGATCTCCCCTGTCTGATGACGTACCAGTCCCGGGATCTCATGCTTCCTGAGCACCGGAATCTCCGGATAGTCAACTATCCGAGGTATAACCCTGGAGTGATCTGCTCTGCGCTCAGGCCGGCGTTTTTTCGGGCGGCGGAGACGTGGCAACGGCCGGAGCTTGTTCATCCGACGTATTACTCACTCCTGAACGGTCAGACTCTTGCCGGGGCGTACCGCTGTCCTGTCGTCATCACCGTCTATGACATGATCCTGGAGAGATTCCCCGATCAGCTCGACCCTACCGGCAGGAACCGGGAGATGAAACGCAACGCGATCCTTGCGGCTGATGCCGTGCTCTGTATCTCGGAAAACAGCAGGAACGATCTGCTTGAGCGATACAAGATCCCTGAGGAGAAGGTGACGGTGACCCCTCTCGCCTCCGAGCTGAATCCTTCGCTCATGATTGGTTCGGGACCGGTTCCCGTGAGACCGTATCTCCTTTACGTCGGGGGGCGAAGCGGCTACAAGAATTTTGACGAGTTGCTGGAATCTTTTGCCCGGGTTGCTGCCCGATATCGGGATATATCTCTCTGTGTGGTGGGCCAGCCGTTCTCCGACCAGGAACTGCTCAGGATAGCGGTATTGAAGCTGACCGACCGGATCGAGCATTACGGCTCTGTCCCCGATGGTCACCTTGCCCGCCTTTATCAGCAGAGCATCGCTTTTGTCTATCCGTCGCTCTATGAGGGGTTCGGTATTCCTCCCTTGGAAGCGATGTGCTGCGGTACTCCTGTGGTTGCCTGTAACTCTTCAAGTATCCCGGAGGTCGTCGGTTCGGCCGGGTTGTTGTTCGATCCCAAGGCTCCGGATGAGTTGACGGAGATGCTGCTGCTGGTGGTGGGAAGCGAATCCACACGTGAAAAACTTATCGCGCAGGGATATGAGCGGTCAAAGCTGTTCAGCTGGGACAAGACCGCAGCTCAGACGGTCACGGTCTACCGCGAACTTGCCGGAGTCGGACGCCCGTGACCGCCGCGCCCGTTCTACTCAGTATCGTGACCCCCGTCTACAACGGGGAACGATTTATCGCCTCATGCCTGGAGAATGTAATTTCTCAGGAGTGTCCCGTTGTCGAGCACCTCATTATTGACGGTGGCTCAACAGATGGAACCGTAGTAATCGTCAGAAGCTACGCCGAGCGATATGACCATATCCGCTGTATCTCAGAGAAGGACCGTGGCCAGTCGGATGCCATGAACAGAGGAATTGCCCTTGCTCAGGGGCGGATTCTCGGCTTTCTGAACGTGGATGATTTTTATGAGCCTGAGGTCCTGAACCGGGTGGCCGAGCTGTTGATGGAGCTTCCGGAGCCGGTATTCCTGGTGGGGAACTGCAATGTCATCGACGCGGCGGATATGTTGCTGTTCGTTAACCGACCCGCCCGGTTGCGGCTTCAGGACATACTGCTGGCGCCCACCATCAACCCCTGGCCGATAAATCCGTCGGCCTACTTTTACAGCAAATCTCTGCATGAGCGGGTGGGACTCTATGATCTGCGGGAAAATTTTGCCCTCGACCTAGAGTTCCTGTTGCGGGCGTTGCCGGCGGCTCACGTCAGATATCGGGACGAGATCTGGGGCAATTTTCGACTCATAGAAGGGACCAAGACCTTCTGTGACAAGGAGAGCGGGAACAACCTTAATAGAATTGATGCGGTTCTTGCTTCATTCCGAAAAGAGCTCCCGCCCCTGATTCAGCGGTACTTTTCGCTATACCGGGCCGCTGTTCTGCTCGGGCACTGGTGCGGCTATTACCGAAAACCGAGGCTGTTTACAAGGGTTCTCGCGGCAAAGCTGCGGCGCAGATTCGGCGGCAACAGAGTGACTTAACCCGCGCAGTTAAACGCGCAAATGGCGGGAATATGACAAAAAAAGCGCTCATCACCGGGATCGCCGGGCAGGATGGCTCGTACTTGGCGGAACTGCTCCTGGAAAAGGGATATGAGGTTCACGGCATCGTCCGGCGGGTCGCCATCGAGGACACGGAGCACAAGCTGAAGAACATCATCCACCTGCTCGACCGGGTTCACCTCCATGTGGCCTCCCTGGACAATGTCTTCTCGGTCATCAAGGCGGTGAAGGATGTGGCCCCTCACGAGTGCTACCATCTGGCTTCTTCAAGCTTCGTCAGCTATTCATTCGAGGACGAAATCTCCATCCTCAACAACAACGTCAACAGCACCCACTACCTGCTGGCGGCGTTGAAGGAGTTCGCGCCGGAGTGCCGCTTCTACTTCGCCGGCACCAGCGAGATGTTCGGCCAGGTCGCGGCCGCCCCGCAGGATGAGACCACCCCGTTTACCCCCCGCGCCATCTACGGAATCTCCAAGCTGGCGGGGTACCATCTGGTGCGTAACTATCGGCTCCAGTACGGCGCCTTTGCTTGCTCCGGCATCCTCTACAACCATGAGTCCCCGCGCCGGGGGTATGAATTCGTCACCAGAAAGATCGTCTCCTCTGCCGTGAAAATCAGCCTGGGGCTCCAGGAAGAGCTCTTCCTGGGCAACCTGGACGCCTGTCGCGATTGGGGATATGCCCCGGACTACGTGGAGGCGATGTGGCGGATGGTTCAGGCGGCGGCGCCCGACGACTACGTGGTGGCCACCGGGATAACCCACACGGTGCGGGAGTTCGTCTCCCGGGCGTTTGCGGCGGTGGGGCTCGATTATAGCCGCTATGTGCGGGTCGATCCGCGCTTCTTCCGCCCCACCGAGGTGGTTCCCCTCTGCGGTGATCCGCGGAAAATACGGGAGAGTCTCGGGTGGGCGCCCACCCGGACCCTGGATGAGATCATCAGTGAGATGGTGAGTCACGAGACGGAACTCTATCGTCAGGGGAAAGCCGGCAGGAGCATGCAGGGGGGGGCTTGAGAATCTCCTTCGTTCTCCCCGGAAGTTCCCCCACCCCCACCGGGGGGGTGAAGATCATCTACGAACACGCCAACCGGCTGGTAGTCAGGGGCCATGCCGTGACCATTCTCCATGGGGCCTACGTGACCAGGAAGAGCGGGTTGCGGGGGGTAGGCCGGGCCGGCGCAAGCTATCTCCTCAATCGGGTCGGCCTCATGCGGTGGCGCCCTGACCGGTGGTTTAAGGTGGATCCCCGGATTGACCTGCGCTGGGCGCCTAACCTGGCAGGAGCTTGGCTCCCGGACGGTGATGCCGTGATCGCCGCTTCGTGGCAGGCCGCCGAGTGGGTCCGGCAGTACCCGGACGCCAAGGGACGAAAATTCTACTTTGCCATGGATTTCGAGCGGTTCATGGAGGCAGGTCCGGAGTTACGGGCTCGGATCGCTCTGCTCCACCGTTCAGGGCTTCGGACCATGGTGATCTCACCCGCCGGCAGTGACATGGTCGTGGCCGGAGGCGGGGCCCCCCCCTGTCTGGTCCCCTGTGCTCTTGATTTTGGCACCTACTCTCTGCAGGAACCCTTCGATGCCGATTCCCGGAGCATGATCGGATTTCCGGCCCGACTGGAACGTCACAAGGCTCTGGGCGATGCGGTGGCGGCGCTGACCCAGGTGAGGGCACGGAGCAGCTTTTCCGGAGTGGTCTGGGCGTTCGGCGGGGCCCGCCCCCCCCAACTCCCCCAGTGGATCGAGTACCACCCCTTTCCCTCCGATGCCGAACTGGCCCGTCTCTACAACCGGTCGAAGCTCTTTGTCGTGCCATCGCTCTACGAGGGATGGGGGCTCCCCGGTTCAGAGGCCATGGCCTGCGGCGCGGCCCTGGTCTCCACGGACAACGGCGGTGTGCGAGCCTATGCTCAGCACGACACAACCGCGCTCCTGACACCCCCCGGCTCCCCGGAGCTGCTGGCCGATGCCGTCTGCTCGCTTCTTGATGACGAAGCGCGTCGGCTCAGGTTGGCCCGGGCGGGCTATGAGCAGATCCGGCAGTTTTCCTGGGAACGCGCCTCCAGCGATCTGGAGCGGTGCATTATGGCTGCTTTCTCCACCGATGAATGTCTTGTGAAAGGTGTCACGAAATCATGATAATAACCGGAAGATTGAAGAAGCTCTGGATCAGAGGGGCCACGTTGCGCGAGACTCTCCGCAACCGGACCATGTTCGCGACGATCCGGCATATCGTTGCCTCCCACTATCTCAAGGGGGAGGGGATAGAGATCGGTGCGTTGCATAATCCGCTTCATCTCGGCCCACAGGCCACCGCCCGGTACGTGGATAAATGGTCGGCCGAAGAACTGGCAATCACGTACCCGGAGCTCCGATCGAGAAAACTGGTAACAGTGGATGTGATAGATGACGGCGAGAGCCTGGCGACCTTTGCCACATCGTCCCTTGATTTTATAATCGGCAACCATCTCCTGGAGCACTGCCGCAATCCTCTTAGGACAATCGAACGGATGTATTCACTCCTGAAGCAGGGAGGGTGCCTCTTCCTGACCGTCCCGGACAAGAGGTACACCTTCGATGCTCCACGGCCGGTGACTCCCGTCGAACACCTGGTTCGGGAATATCATGAGGGGACACAGTGGTCCGAAGAGGCTCACCTGGATGAGTATCTCCGCAATGTGGTAGGGCTTAGCGACGAGGCTGAAATCAGGGATAAAATCAGGGAGATCCGGTCGGCTGTGGGGGGGAGTGACATCCACTGGCATGTCTGGACTCAGGACGAGGTAATGGAGCTGATCCTCGCCTGCAAGCGGGATGTGGGGCTCTCCTTCGAAACGGAGCTTTTTTTCCGCAACGGGGATTTTGAGATTATCTTCCTCCTGAGAAAGACGGCGCCGTGATCTCTTGCCGGTGCAGATGATGAACTCTTCCGCTTTCCGCATTGCCGGCGTGGTGGTCCTCTACAACCCGACTCCGGAGGTGATCGACAACATCCTGACCTGGGCCGAGCAGGTGGAGACGGTCTATGCGGTGAACAACACGCCGAGGCCGGGACCGGGGATCGGGAGTCTTGGGACGCAGGGTGATGACTCTGATGCGGGTGACTGGACACCTGCCGACCGACTTGTCTCGCTCGGTAATGTGACCTATCTCCCCTTGGGAGAGAACGTGGGGATCGCCCGGGCGCTGAACATCGGGGCGGAGCGGGCGGTTGCCGCCGGGTTCGACGCTCTCCTTACCATGGATCAAGACAGTCGGGCCGAGGCCGATCTGGTGGCGAGGCTCCTGGAGTGCCGGGAGGCGGTAGAGGGGAGGCCGGGGATCGTCGCCCCGTTTCACCTGACCCGGGCCGTGCGGCGTCCCCCTCCGGAAACTACATTCACCGAGGTGATGACCCCCATGACCTCGGGCTGCCTGCTGGAGTTGACGGCGTGGCAGGGGGTCGGGCCGTTTCGGGACGACTTCTTCATCGACTTCGTGGACAACGAATACTGCCTCCGTCTCCGTCGGGCCGGCTACCTGGTCATCCGGGCCAACCGGGCGCTCCTGGAGCATGCGGTTGGCGATATAACCCGTCATGGCCCCCTCATCGCCACCAATCATTCCCCTCTGCGCCGCTACTATAAGAGCCGCAACCGGCTGGTGGTGTTCCGGGAGTACCTGTTCACGTTCCCCGGTCACTGCCTCTTCGACCTGGTCCGCATAGCCAAGGAGATCGCCAGCATCCTCCTCTTCGAGGATGAGAAGGGTGCCAAACTGCGGATGATGTGGCGGGGGGTGAGGGATTTCTTTTCCGGATGTATGGGTAAATACACCTGAGCCGTAGAGGGCGACATTGAGATTGACTTCCTGCAGGCGGAAGCGGACTATTTCTAACCTTATTCTTGCAAATTCGGAGGCGCCATGGAATCTGTTGCTCTCTCCAGCAGGGGGCAGTTCGTGCTTCCCAAGGCAATTCGTGACCGGCACCACTGGCAGGCCGGCACACGACTGGTTGTCATCGATCGTGGTGACGAGGTGGTGATCAAGTCCGCCGAGCCGTTTGTTGTCACGGAGTTTGAAGCTTCAGACGCGCCATCGGTCTATACCGGGAAACGTCTCTCTCTGGCCGATATGGACAGAGCCGTCGTCGCCGCTCGATGAAGGCCGGAGCCAAGGTCGTCGGAGCGTATGCCATTTTGGAGGTCGCCTAAGATGGCGCAGCCATGAATATCGTCTTCCTCGCCCCCTTCGGCATCCGCCCCAAGGGGACTCTCATCGCCCGGATGATCCCGCTGGCGGTCGAACTTCAGGCTCTGGGGCACCGGGTAACCATCATCGCCCCCCCCTACACCAATCCCGAGGATTCGGGGAAAACCGAGGTGGTCCGGGGGGTGACGGTGAAGAACATCCCCCTCGGCCCGTTCACCGGGGCGCTTGCCGCGCCGTTGCTTGCTCATCGCCTGTTCTGGCTGGCCCGGAGAGAGCGTCCCGATATTATCCACCTCTTCAAGCCCAAGGGGTACGGCGGGATCGCCGCCATGGTCCACCTCTTCTGCCGGCGGCTCGGGTTTCCTCTCCCGCCGCTGTTCGTGGATACCGATGATTGGGAAGGGAAGGGGGGGATGAACGACATGCACCCTTATTCCCGGGCCGAACGTATTGTCTTCGGCTTCCAGGAGCAGTGGCTCCCCCCCCGGGCCGCCGGGGTGACCGTGGCGAGCCGGACCCTCCAGACCAAGATTTGGGGGATGGGGATTGCGCCGGAACGTGTTCTCTATCTCCCCAACTGTGTGGAGCCGCTTCCCTCGGGAGACGGCGGCCGGGTGCGGCGCAACCTCGGCATCCCGGCGGAGGCGCCGCTACTGCTCCTTTATACCCGGTTCTTCGAATTCAGTCAGGAGAAGCTCCACTTCCTCTTCGCCGAGATCCGGCGCCACATCCCGGCGGTCCGCTTCCTGGTGGTGGGGCAGGGGCGCCGGGGAGAGGAAAAGCTGCTCCTCGCTGCCGGTGGGGAGCAGGGGTTCAGCGATAACCTCGTCATGGGTGGCTGGCTGGAACCGGCGGAGATCGCCGATTATCTGGCAGCTGCGGATGTGGCCATCTATCCCTTCAGCGACACCCTCATCAACCGCTCCAAGTGTCCCGCGAAACTGACGGAGATTCTCCGGTCCGGCATCCCCGTGGTGGCGGACAATGTGGGGCAGCTGGCCGAGTATGTGAAGCCCGGTGTCTCCGGCGTTCTCTGCGACCCCGGCGACTGGCAGGAGATGGCCGACCGGGTGGCCGAGCTCCTTGCTGACCCGGCCCGGGCAAAAGAGCTCGGGACCGCCGGGCGAGAGTATATGATGCAACGGTTCTCCTGGCGAAATTATGCCGAGAGACTATCGGCGTTTTACTCGTCCTTAACCTTAACCTCGCCCTTTCTTTCGGAGTTACGATGACCGAACGCAGAAAAGATCTCCTCGCACTGGCGCTCATGCTGGCGCTCCTCATCGCCTTCTTCAGCAAGATTCTCTTCACCGACCAGATCATCCGCGCCCCGGACATCACCGCGGAGTTCATTTGGAACATCAAGCACTTCTCGAAGATGGGATTTCTGGATCTCTTCAAGGTCAACCTCAATGCCGGATGGGATACGCTGACCAACGGCGGCGGTTCCGAGGGGGGGGGGACGGTGTCGATGCAGTTCCTCTTCTACCGCAACTTCATCTTCTGGCTCTTTCCTGAACCGGCTAACATCGCCTGGTTCATCGTGCTCCATCTCTTCTTCGGCGGCGCCGGCGCCTTCTGTTTCTGTCGGGCCATCGGTTGCGGCCGCCCCGCTGCCTTCTTTGCCGGGCTCGTCTTCGCCCTGGCGCCGGAGAACGCCTCCCTCATCAACGCCGGGCACGTGCAGAAGATCGCCACCATCAGCTTTGCCCCCTGGGCCTTCTACTTCATGGAGCGCGGCTTCCAGAGCCGCCGGCTGATCTTCTTCCTGACGACCTCGGTGCTGCTCGCCTTCCAGTTCTTCAATATGCATTGGCAGATAGCCTACTACACCTGTCTGGGAGTGGGAGGGTACGCCTTCTGCCGCTCCCTCGCAATTATCAATGCGGAACGAAAACAGGGGCGAAATATCATCCGCCTGGTCGCGCTGAACCTGGCGACCCTCCTCTTCTTCCTCTCCACGGTGGCCATCTCCCTGGTCCCCCTCTCCAGCTGGTCCCAGGAGACCACCCGCGGCGTCCAGAGCGGCGCCAACCAGGGGAAAGGGGGGCTTGACGTCGATGAGGCCATGTCATGGTCGCTCCCTCCCGAGGAGCTGGCGACCTTCGCCATCCCCGGCCTCTTCGGCTTCTCCCGGCAGGAGGGGGGATACAATGGCAGCAACATCACCGCCTATTATTGGGGGCGGATGAACTTCACCCAGACCACCGATTATCTGGGGCTCCTCCCCTGGCTCCTCGCGCCGCTCCCCTTTATCTTCCGTCGCAACCGTTATACCTGGCTGGCCGGCGCCTTGATCGTGGGGGGGATAGCCTTCTCCCTGGGGAAATATTCGTCGTTCTACTGGCTCCTCTTCGAGCATTTCCCCGGGATAAACCACTTCCGTGTTCCCAAGATGATGATGATCATCCCGGTGTTCGGTTTGGGGGTCCTGGCGGCCCAGGGGATCGACCTCCTCCTGAACGGAGAGCTGAAAGAGTGCCGGGGGCTCCGCTGGTACCGGTACGCCCTGACCGCGCTGCCGGTGGTGATCCTGGGGCTCCTCTGCTCGCAGCTCCTCGCCGGCGACGGGTGGCAGGCGCTTCTGGGGGAGACGTTCACCCAGCCCACCCGCTTCCAGCAGGGGCCGGAACTGGTGGCCCAGCGATGGGGCAACCTGCTGCAGGAGACCGGATGGGCCGCCGGCGTGGCGGCGCTCTGCGCCCTGGGGTTCTGGGCCGTTACCAGGAGGTGGCTGCCGCTACGGCTGGCCCCTCTGCTGTTGGTGCTTCTTTACCTGGTTGACGTGGGGCGGGTGAACGCCAAGTTCATCCTCCTTCAGCCGGTCCCCTCCACCCTGAGGGCGCAGCTGACGCCGGCCATGGAGTTCGTGAAGCAGGGAGGGGAACAGATCCGGGTTCTTCCCATGAATAATGCCGACCCCATGACCTTCGTGAGCAACGGTATCCCGGTCATGTTCACCTCCAATCCGGTGCAGATGTGGCGCTGGCAGCTGTTTCTGGATGGGTTCAACTTCGGATCGAGCATGCCCGACATCATGAACGTCAGATATCTCGTCTACGAAGCGGCCCAGTATGAACAGGAAAAGGGGCAGATTGGGAACCGCTTTGTCCCGGTCTTCAAGAGCCCCGACGGGAAGGAGGTTGTGCTGGAGAACCGGCAGCTGCTTCCCAAGGGGTGGCTGGTGCCGGCGGTGGTGGTGATGCCGGATCCCCGGCAGATCCCCGGGATGCTCGGCAACCCCGCCTTCGATCCCCGCCGGATGGCGCTGGTGGAGTCCCCCCCCCCCATTCCTCTGGCCTCGGCTGGAGAGGTCGCGAGCAACCCCGGAGCCGTGACGGTGTCGGCTTACGAGAGCGCCCACGTGAACGTGCAGGTCCGGGCGCTGACCAACGCTCTTCTTGTCCTCGGAGACAAGTATTTCATCGGCTGGCGGGCCTCGGTGGACGGGAAACCGGCGCCCATCGTCCCGGTGAATCTGGTGCTGCGCGGGGTCTACGTGACACCGGGGGAGCATACGGTGACGTTCACCTTCGACCCGGTGCCGTTCAGGGTGGGGAAATGGCTGACCCTGACGTCATTTGCTCTTTTTGCCCTGCTGCTGGGAGTGGAGTGGCGGAGAAGAAGAGTCTAGTCCGTTACATCATAATCTTGGAGGGTTTCAGTGCTCAATGGAAAACGAATAATAGTGGTGCTTCCCGCCTATAATGCGGCGAAGACGCTTGAGATGACGTTCAGGGAAATCCCTTTTGAGTTTGTCGATGACGTGGTGCTGGTGGACGACGCCAGCCGGGACGATACGGCGGACGTAGCCCAATTACTCGGCATCAGGACCGTTGTTCACGAGCAGAACAAGGGGTATGGCGGGAACCAGAAGACCTGCTATGCAAAAGCCCTGGAGCTGGGAGCGGATATCGTCGTCATGCTCCACCCTGATTATCAGTATACCCCTCGGCTGATTACGGCCATGGCAGCCATGATCGCCTACGGCGAATTCGATGCCGTCCTGGGATCCCGAATTCTCGGCATCGGCGCCCTCAAAGGGGGGATGCCCCTCTACAAATATCTGGCCAACCGGATGCTGACGTTTCTGGAGAACATCCTCTTGGGGCACAAGCTTTCCGAGTACCACACCGGCTACCGGGCCTTTTCCCGGGAGATTCTGGCACAGCTCCCCCTTGACCGCAATTCCGATGATTTTGTGTTCGACAACCAGATGCTCGCGCAGGTTATCTGGTTCGGATACCGAATCGGCGAGGTTTCCTGCCCGACGAAATATTTCAAGGAAGCCTCTTCCATCAATTTCCGGCGCAGCGTCATCTACGGGGTCAACGTGCTGTTGACGGCGGTTCAGTTCCGGCTGGGCAGGATGAATATCCTCCACAGCTCAATCTTCACCGGGAAACGATCATGACAACGGATTCTGCCGTTTGTACCCGGAAAGATACCCTGTTAATCATGATGCTCGTGATGGCCGCTCTGGCTATCAGGCTGTATTATTTGCAATTTTACGATGTCGTGTCGGCGGACGGTATCTCCTATATAACCATCGCCAAGGAGTTCATCCGCGGCAACGGGTATTCCGCGGCGAACCACTACCCACCTTTTTATCCGATCCTTGTCGGCTTGGCGAGCCTCCTTTTCAATGACTTTGAAACGGCAGGTCTGGCGGTATCCATCGCAATGGGTAGCCTCGTGGTCGTACCGGTGTACCTGCTGGGCGCCGAATTTTTCACCAAACGGATCGGGTTCATTGCGTCCGTGCTCTCTATGACGTGGCCGACATTACGGCACTGGTCCATTGCCGTCATGAGTCAGGCGACCTATATAACTCTGCTCCTGTTCGGGGTTTATTTTCTCTGGAAGGCCTATCAAAAGGGTTCCGTCCGGGCGACGTTGGCTGCCGGATGCTGCTTTGGTTCTGCCCACCTCACACGATCCGAGGGGGTCATCACCCTCTTGGCTCTGACCGTGGTACTGATCCTCGTTTCGCTTCTGAACAGGTATCCAGCCAGGCGAATGTTGCCCGTGGCGGCTGTCTGGATTGTCTTTTTCGTCGTCTTTTCGCCCTATTTTTATCTGATGCATGAGCTTACCGGGAACTGGCAATTGACCGGTAAAAGCAGGATAGCCATTGCCGATGCGCTCAGCGAATATCTGGGGAAGCCCGACTTGAAGCATGATCCGTCATTCGGAGCCATGGGATACCTTGATCTGATTCGTCAATACCCGGATTACATCCGCTCCAACTGGCTCAAGAACCTTCTGACCTGCTGGAACGAGATGCTCCCCGTCTATGGCTGGGGAGTTGTCGCCATCGGGTTCGTGGTCGGCGTCCGGGGGAGGGATAACATTTGTAGGCAAGCATATCTGCTTGCCACTTTTGCGCCGCTGGCGTTCATCGTAGTGTTCTTCTTCATCGGCCCGGAATACACCCAACCCTATCTGCCGGTGCTGTTTCTCTGGGCAGGCGGCGGCCTCCTGTTTCTCGGGGATCAAGTATCCAGGTTTTTGCATCCGGTCATCTCCGACCCAGCTCAAAGGGTGTTATGGTATCTTCCCGTGGGGTTAGTGCTCCTGTTTGGGCTTTGGATTGTGGTAAAGGATGTTCCGGCAGATCGTGATAAACCATATGAATACAGCAGAGATGGCGGAAGATTCGATGACAAGCGGATCGGCCTCAGGCTGAGGACCCTTCTCCCTGCCGATGCGAAACTCATCACCCGCTCGGGAAGAATCGGTTTTTATTCTGACAGAAAGTACATCATGCCGCCGCAAACCGACTTTGCGGAACTTCTCTCGGCGGCCAGGCAGAGCAAGATCGATTACCTGGTGGCGACTTTTCAACTCTGCTCTCTTCGGCCACAGTGGGAGTTTCTCTGTACTCCGCTCCTTGAGCCTGAGCGACCGTTTACTCCACCGCCGGAGCTGGAACTCGTCCATGCAGGCCAGGAACCGGGAGGTTTGCCTTATCTGCTCTATCGTTTCCGGTGACCGAAAACGATGGTTGCGCCAATCATCTACTCCAATCCGTCCCGCGGGAATGCCATGATCAACGAAACCGTCGACGAGTTGCGCGATCATGACCTGAAGATCATCCAGCCGCGTCACGGCTACCGCTTTTCCGTGGACCCGCTGCTCCTCTGCCGGTTCGCCGGAGCGGTCGAGGGGGATTTCATCGACCTGGGGACCGGCGGCGGGGTGATCCCCCTCATCATCGTCAGGAACTCAGCGAACTCACGGGGGATGGGGGTGGAGGTAGATGAGACGGCGGCGTCTCGGGCGCGACGGAACGTCCAGCTCAATGGAGTGGACGACCGGGTGAAGATTGTCACGGCCGATATTCTCCAGCTGAAGGAGCAGTTTCCGGTCTCAATCTTCGATCTCGTCCTCGCCAATCCCCCCTATCGCCCCCGGGGGAGCGGCCGGATCAGCCCGGTCCCCGGCCGGGAGAGCGCCCGTCACGAATCAACTGCTCTTCTCACGGATTTCCTCACCGTCGCCAAATACCTCGTACGGCCATCCGGCCGGATCTGCCTCATCTACCATGTCTCCCGTCTGGCGGAGCTGATTGCCGGGGCGTCGGAGCGGAAGCTTTCCCTGCTGCGGCTCCAGTTCGTCCACGGTTCCGCCCAGGATGAGGCCCGGATGGTCATGCTGGAACTGGCCAAAGGGCGATCGCGGGAGCTGACGGTGCTCCCCCCCCTCTTCGTGAGGTGAGTGTCACTCCCGTCTGGTTTAACTGACTGGAATAGTTTGAAAAATTGTATGAACAAAATTATCTTGCAAAAAAAGGTTGACATCTCGCAGGGAAAGCCTATATCCTCCGATCATATTTTTACAGAAATGTAACACGCGATACACGATACTACTAAACCATCCGCGAGGGTGGGGCGGAAAGCCCATAGGGTCTCACCGAGACAGCCGGGTTGCCGAAATATCGAACGGATATTTTCGGCAACCCGGCTTTTTTGCGTCCGGAGTCCGGAGAAGGGGGTGAAGATGCGGCAATATGAGAAAATGCAGGGATGAGCACCGACCGGATACCGTATTCATTGCAGCGAACACCAACTAAGCGGATGGAGGAATTCGTATATGAAGAAGATTGTCAGCAAGGGAATAGTTTTCGGGATCATGACCTCTCTGTTTCTGGCCGGGTGTGGCGGCGGAGGTTCATCTCCTGTCCTTACCAGCGCCGACAGCAGCAAAAGCGGCGCCGTCGCCAAGGTCTCCACCTCCGGGGTTACTCTGGATAATGTGGATTATTCCACCAATGATGCAACGGTTACCATCAATGGCGAGCCCGCTTCGTTTTCGGAGTTGAAGACGGGGATGACCGTCACCATAACCGGCTCCGTCGAGGGGGCTAAGGGGAAGGCTATCCGTATTGAGCGGGAAGGTGAGCTGGAGGGGAGAGTCTCAGCAGTCGATCCGGCTGCCGGTAGATTCATTGTCATGGGCCAGACGGTAGTGGTGTCGGCGGCGACGACGTATGACGGGCTCTCAGGGATCGGCGCCCTTAATGTGGGGGCGGAGGTGGAGGTCGACGGAAATACCAATGCCGCCGGTGTTATTGAGGCGACCCGGCTGGAACTTAAATCGGCCAATGACATAAACAAACGATTCATTGCCGGCGTGATCAAGGGGCTGGATTCGGCGGCCAGGAGCTTCACCATCTGGAACGTGACGGTCACCTACGGTACGGCGATAGTTCCGACTCTGCCGCTGGCGGACGGTCAGGCGGTACTGGTGAGAGGGGCTCTCAAGGATGGGCTCTTTATCGCCACGAAGATAATGCTCTCGGGGAGCGGCGCTCCTCACCCGACGCCTAATCCGACTCCGACGCCGCTTGATGGGGCGGCGCTCTATGGGTCGAACTGCGCCGGATGTCACAATCTGCTGGCGACATCTGCCAAGAAAGGGCGAAGCGCTGCCCAGATTCAGGCAGCTATCACCGCCAACAGAGGCGGGATGGGAAGCATCACGCTGACCACCGCCGAGATTCAGGCTATCGCTACGGCGTTGGCGGCACCGGTTGTTACTCCCACCCCGACGCCGGTCGTCACTCCGGTGGCCATCACGACGGCTTCGCTGGCAGCCGCCACCACGGGGAGCGGCTATAGCCAGAGCCTCACCGCAACGGGTGGCGCCTCTCCCTACAGCTGGTCCATCACCGCCGGGGTACTCCCTCCCGGCCTGCTCTTGACAGGGGGGACGATCTCCGGGACCCCGACCACGGCTGGCAGCTACAGCTTCACCGTGCAGGCCGTGGATTCAGCCACATCCAAGGCGACCGCCTCCAAGAGTTTCTCCATTCTTGTGAGTGCTGCAACTCCACTCATTGACGGAGCAGCCCTCTATTCGACGAACTGTGCCGGGTGTCATGGACTCCTGGCGACCTCCTCCAAACGGACGAGGAGCGCCGCCCAGATTCAGTCAGCCATCAGCGGTAACCGTGGCGGCATGGGTTCTATCACCCTGACTCCGGCCGAGATCGCCGCCATCGCCACGGCTCTCAAGTAGTTTTCGTCAGACCGCGCTGAGTTATGACAGAAGGGCCCGGGAAACCGGGCCCTTCTGTTATCCGGCAACGTTTTTGCAAAGGTTTTCACCGGGCGGTCAATAGGCTGCCGAAAGGAGAATGACCATGCCTCTGGTGTCGGCCAAGGATGCGGGAAGCAGCAGCGTGATGCAGGAGTTTGAACTGAAGGAGCTCTTCAGCCGGGGGGTGGCTACCATCGAGGCGGGGGATACGGCGAACGGTTTGCTGCTGCTGGAGAAGAGCGAAGAGGCTTACCTGGAGGAACCCCTCTTCTGTTCCTACCTGGCGGTCTGTATCGCCCGGGAGCGACACGATTTCGACACTGCAGTACAGCTCTGCCGTGACGCCATCGCCGTGGAGCCGAGGAGAGTCGAGCATTATCTCAATCTGGGGCGGGTTCGTCTGGCTGCGGGGGAGAGGAAAGAGGCGATCCGGCTCTTTCGCAACGGCCTCCTCCACGGCAGCAGTGACTCTATCCAGGCGGAACTCGCCCGGCTCGGCTGGCGCAAGCCGCCGGTCATCCCGGCCCTGGATCGCGGCCACCCGCTCAACGTCATCCTGGGAAAACTCGGTACGAGGCTGCATCTGCGGTGAGCGGTGACGCGTGATCTGCGAGGAGTGAAGCGTGAGGGGTGAAGGATGAGGCGGGGTGACGCCGCAAAAGGTGCAGAGTCACCGTGAGGCGGTGCTTAACTAGAAACGGCGCGGGATGTGATCCGCGCCGTTTCCATTACATCAGTTCAGCTCCCCGCCATCAGCCGAGGATCTGTTTCAGATCCCCTTCTGCGGTGCCGATGGGGGAGAGGTTGAAGTTTTCCACCAGGAAGTTGAGAATGGCGGGGGTGATGAAGGCCGGCAGGGCCGGGCCGATCTTGATGTTCTTGATCCCCAGGTGGAGCAGGGTCAGGAGGATCACCACCGCCTTCTGCTCATACCAGGAGATGATCAGGGAGAGCGGCAGGTCGTTGACTCCGCAGCCGAAGGCGCCCGCCAGGGCCACGGCGATCTGGATGGCGGAGTAGGCGTCGTTGCACTGCCCCAGGTCGAGGAGCCGCGGGATGCCGCCGATGTCGCCGAACTCCAGCTTGTTGAAGCGGTACTTGCCGCAGGCCAGGGTCAGGATGACGCAGTCAGCGGGGACCTTCTCGGCGAATTCGGTGAAGTAGTTGCGCCCCGGTTTTGCGCCATCGCAGCCACCGATGAGGAAGAAGTGCCGGATGGCGCCGGATTTGACTCCGGCGATGACCTTGTCCGCCACCCCCAGGACAGCATTGTGACCGAAGCCGGTGAGGATCTCCTGGCCGGGGGCCTCGGGGAGATCGGGGCATTCCAGAGCCTTGGCGATGACCTCGCCGAAGTCCCAGCCGTTTACATGCTTCACGCCGGGCCACTGGACGAGCCCCCAGGAGTAGAGCCGGTCAAGGTAGGTGGCGGCGGGACGCTGGATGCAGTTGGTGTTGAAGATGATGGCGCCGGGGAAGAGCGGGAACTCCTTGGCCTGATCCTGCCAGGCCCCGCCATAGTTGGCCACCAGGTGAGGGTACTTCTTGAGCCCGGGGTAGCCATGGGCCGGGAGCATCTCGCCATGGGTGTAGATGTTGATCCCTTTCCCCTCGGTCTGCTTGAGGAGCTCTTCCAGCATCTTCAGGTCGTGGCCGGAGACGAGGATCCCCTTGCCGGCTCTGGTCCCCAGGTTGACCGGGGTGGGGGTCGGTGCGCCGTAGGTTTCACTGTGAGCCAGGCTCAGGAGCTCCATGGTCTTCAGGTTGAGCCGGCCGCACTCCATGCTCAGCCCCACGAAATCCATGAGCCCCAGGTTCGGATCGGTGGTGGCGGCCAGGGCCTTATGGAAGAAGGCGAGGATCTCTTCGTCTGTCCTGCCGAGGGTCTGAGCGTGATCCATGTAAGCCGCCATCCCCTTGAGGCCGTAAATGAGAATCTCGATGGTGGAGCGGACATTCTCGTCGCTGTGCTGGGTATTGATGCCGTGCTCCTCCCCTTGAGCAACCAGCCCCGCCAGCTCCGTAGCCGGTGTCCATCCCAGGTAGGCGTTGGCGATGGCCGGAGCGGCGGCGCCGTTTTTGGCGGCATAGGCCGTTTCGTAGAGGCTCTTGGCCTTCAGCTGGTTGAGATGGCACTCCCGGACCTTGGCGCTGATGTCGGCCGGATCGAAGTCCACATTGGTCACGGTGGTAAAGAGCCCCTCAACCACGAAGAGATCGAGGGTGTCATCCTTTGCGTCGAGCTGCCGCGCCGCATCAGCGTAAATGGCAAGCCCCTTGAGGCCGAAGATGAGGAGATCCTGAAGCGCCGCCGTCTGTGGCTCTTTGCCGCAGACTCCCTGGATGTCACAGCCGATCCCCTTTGCCGCCTGTTCGCACTGGTTACAGAACATTGTTCATTCTCCTTATGGTGTGGTGTCGGTGGCGTTTGCCTACCGGTGGTTACTGCTGCTGGTGGCCGAAACATACAGACTAACGGGTCGGGGCGCCTTGACCTTTGTCAAGGGATGAGGAAAAGCAGGCGAGAGCTCTCCTTCTCTCTCCTCTTCAGGGGCGCCGAACGGCTCAGTGATACTTAAAGCCGGAAAAATCTTTACAACCCAGAGTGATTCGACTATTCTCACACGATTAATCTCCAGCAGTACAAGGCGGACATGGCGGTATCGCACATTCAGAGTATTCGCAACTTTTCCATCATTGCCCACATCGACCATGGCAAGTCCACCCTGGCTGACCGTCTCATGGAGTATACCGGCGCCGTTTCCGATCGGGAGAAGCAGGACCAGTTTCTCGACAAGATGGATCTGGAGCGGGAGCGCGGCATCACCATCAAGGCTCAGACGGTTCGTCTGAACTATCTGGCCGACGACGGCACCACCTATATCCTCAATCTCATCGATACCCCCGGCCATGTGGACTTCACCTATGAGGTCTCCCGGTCGCTCTCCGCCTGCGAGGGGGGACTGTTGGTGGTGGACGCCTCCCAGGGGGTGGAAGCCCAGACCCTGGCCAATGTCTACCTGGCCCTGGATATCAACCTGGAAGTATTCCCGGTCCTCAACAAGATAGACCTCCCTGCCGCCGAACCGGAGCGGGTTCGCCACGAGATCGAGGAGATCATCGGCATCGACGCCCACGACGCGGTCTTGGCTTCGGCCAAGTCGGGGATCGGGATCAGGGA
This sequence comes from uncultured Geobacter sp., assembly GCA_903857795.1. Lineage (GTDB taxonomy): Bacteria > Desulfobacterota > Desulfuromonadia > Geobacterales > CAIOGM01 > CAIOGM01. The sequence continues at coordinate 94,155 of CAIOGM010000150.1, read as the reverse complement.
AATTCTTGAGCAGATTGTCCGGAAAATCCCGCATCCGGTGGGAGACCCAGCCAAACCGCTCAAGGCGCTCCTCTTCGACTCCTGGTACGACCAGTACCAGGGGGTCGTCATCCTGGTCAGGATCATTGACGGCGTCCTGAAGAAGGGGGACAAGATTCTCCTCATGTCCAACAAGAAGAGCTATGAGGCGCTGAAGGTGGGGGTCTTCGCTCCGGTCATGGTGGAGCGAAGTGAACTCTCCGCCGGAGAGGTCGGCTTCGTCATCGCCGGGATCAAGGATGTGGCCGACGCCAAGATCGGTGACACCGTCACCCTCTTCCACAAGCCGTGCAGCGCGCCGCTGGAAGGGTTCAAAGAGGTGAAGCCCATGGTCTTCTCTGGGCTCTACCCAATCGATACGGCCCAGTATGAGCAGCTCCGGGACGCCCTGGCCAAGCTGAAACTCAACGATTACTCCTTTTCCTACGAGCCGGAGACCTCCCTGGCTCTGGGGTTCGGCTTCCGCTGCGGTTTCCTGGGGCTTCTCCATATGGAGATCATCCAGGAGCGGCTGGAGCGGGAATTCAATCTGGACCTGATCACCACCGCCCCCACGGTGGTCTATCGGGTGCACAAGAGTAACGGTGAGTTGATCACCATCGAGAGCGCCACCCAGCTCCCCTCGCCGGGGCTTATCGACTATGTCGAGGAGCCGTTCATCCTCGCCTCCATCCATGTCCCCAACGAGTTCGTGGGGGGGGTCCTGGCCCTCTGTGAGGAAAAACGGGGCGCTCAGCGGGAGATCAAGTATCTTACCCCCACCCGGGTGATGATCGTCTACGAACTGCCGCTCAATGAGGTGGTGCTCGACTTCTACGACCGGCTCAAGTCTCTGACCAAGGGGTATGCGTCCCTGGATTATGAACATCTGGACTACCGCCGGAGTGAGCTTAACCGTCTCGATATCCTCATCAACGGAGAGAGCGTTGACGCCCTCTCTCTCATCATCCACCGGGACAAGGCCTACTACCGGGGGCGGGAGCTTGCGGCAAAGATGAAGGAGCTGATCCCGCGGCAGATGTTCGAGGTGGCGATCCAGGCCGCCATCGGCGCCAAGGTCATCGCCCGGGAGACGGTCAAGGCGCTCCGGAAGGACGTGCTCGCCAAGTGCTACGGCGGCGACATCAGCCGAAAGCGCAAGCTCTTGGAAAAGCAGAAGGAAGGGAAGAAGCGGATGAAGAGCGTGGGGAACGTGGAGTTGCCGCAGGAGGCGTTCCTGGCGATCCTCAAGGTGGAAGACTGATGAAGCAGGTTAAGGTTGAGGTTGAGGCTAGGAACGTCTTGCCTTAAGCTTAACCTTAACCTTAACCTCAACCTAAGGAATTTTACATGGCAGAAGAGAACGTGACCACGCCGGTGAGTGCAACCACCTCCGCCGCACCAGCCCAACCGAAGAAGAAGCATATCGTCAGGGAGTATGCCGAGTCCATCGTCGTGGCGGTCATCCTGGCGCTCATCATCCGGACCTTCATCGTCCAGGCGTTCAAGATCCCCTCCGGTTCCATGGAGGATACCCTCGCCATCGGTGATCATATCCTCGTCAGCAAGTTCATCTACGGCATGAAAATCCCGTTCATGGAGGGGCGTTATCTGAAGATCCGCGACCCCAGGCGGGGCGACGTGATGGTCTTCGAATACCCTGAAGACCCGAGCAAGGACTTCATCAAGCGAGTCATCGGAACCCCCGGAGATACCATCCAGGTGAAGGAGAAGAAGGTCTACGTCAACGGCGTCCCCTACAACAATCCCCACGAGGTGCACAAGGAGTCCGACCTCTTCCCCAAGGAGCAGAACCCCCGGGATAACATGGGGCCGGTCAAGGTTCCTGCTGACTCTTATTTCATGATGGGGGACAACCGTGACCGTTCTTACGACAGCCGTTTCTGGGGTTTCGTCAAGAGCGACAAGATCAAGGGGCTGGCTTTCATCAAATACTGGTCTTGGGATAATGAACATTTCCGGGTCAGGTGGCGCAGCATCGGCAAGCTGATCGATTGAGCTCTTCCAATTCGGTGAGCTAGTGCTCCCGATGACCGGGACCAGGCAGACCCATGAGCAGAAGCTTCTTCATCATCCCCGCAGCACTTATTCTCTTCATCCTCTTCTTCACCGTCTTTGGTGAGCGGGGAGTCCTGCGCATCCACCGCCTGACCGAGGAGAAGATGGAGATCCAGAAGAAGGCCGCCCAGATAAAGGGGGACAATGAACAGCTCAAGCGAGAGATCGTGGCGTTGAAATCAGACCGCCGCTACCTGGAAAGCATCGCCCGGAAAGAGTTCGGCCTGGTGCGCCCCAACGAGATAATCTATCAATTTTCCACCAAGACCACTCCGGAGCCGAAGGGTGCAGTCATCCCCGTCCGGAGCTCTTCGCTCCGCTAACGATCCGGCCTTAGCCGCCATAAGGAGTACCTCTTCATGCTGTTTTCAGACGCGGAGCGCGCGGCAGTCTACAAGGCGATCTATACCCGCCGAGACGTCCGGGGCGAATTTCTCCCGGAACCGGTCCCCGCCGCAGTTCTTAGCCGAATTCTTGAGGCGGCGCATCATGCCCCCAGCGTCGGCTTCATGCAGCCGTGGGATTTTATTGTCGTCACGGATCCGGAGGTGAAACGCCGGGTCAAGGAGGGGTTTCAGGTCGCCCATGAGGAGGCCACGGCCCTGTTCCAGGGGGAGCGGCGCACACTCTACCAGTCATTGAAACTGGAGGGGATCACCGATGCTCCGCTGGGGATCTGTGTCACCTGTGACCAGTCGCGCACGGGACCGGTGGTCATCGGCCGGACGGCCAATCCGGAGATGGATCTCTACAGCGCCGTCTGTGCAGTACAGAACCTCTGGCTTGCGGCGCGGGCAGAGAACCTCGGGGTTGGCTGGGTCAGCATCATTCATCATGACGCCCTCCGGAGCGCCCTGGGGATTCCACCCGAGATCATCCCCATCGCCTATCTCTGTGTCGGCTATGTCTCGCATTTTCATGAGAAGCCCGAACTGGAAACCGCCGGTTGGCTGCCGCGGGTCGCCATGGATTCACTGGTTCACCGGGAGCGGTGGCAAGGAGAGCAGGAATGAGTGGAAAGAGTGGCAGACAATTCTGCGCCAACTGTGCCTGGCGGGAAAACTGCGCCAAGAAATTCTGTGTGCCTGATGGTGGAGCACATTGCCCCGATTACTGCAGGGATGTTTCGTTGAAAGAGCCTGTTGAAAAGAAGGAAGGGGAGGGAGCAGAGCAATGAAAGAGCAGGTTCGCCGACTGGTCATCCAGGCCGTTGCCGCCTGTTTTGCCGATAACACCCTCTCGTCAGGGGAGATCCCTCCCGTGGTGGTAGAGGTTCCGGCTCAGGAGGGTCATGGTGATTACGCCACCAACGCCGCGCTTTCCCTGGCCCGTCCCGAAAAGAAATCTCCCCGAGCCATAGCCCAGGCGCTGGTCGATCACATCCCGGAGAGCTCCCTTCTGGAGCGGGTGGAGATTGCCGGCCCCGGGTTCATAAACTTCTTCCTGAAGGGGAGCGCCTGGCAGGAGACCCTCTCGCTCATCGAGGAGCAGGGGGCAGGTTTCGGCCGTTCCGCTCAGGGGGGGGGGAAGAGGGTGCAGGTGGAGTTTGTCAGCGCCAACCCCACCGGTCCGCTCCATATCGGTCACGGCCGGGGGGCCGCCATCGGCGACACCCTCTGCCGACTTCTGGACGCCACCGGCTGGGATGTTACCCGAGAGTTCTATTATAACGATGCCGGCGCCCAGATCACCAACCTGGCCCTCTCGGTGCAGGCCCGCTGCCTGGGGGTGGAGTCCGACGACCCCCGCTGGCCGGCCGACGGCTACCAGGGGGAGTATATCCGGGAGCTTGCCCGGGCCTATCTGGCGCGGGAGACGGTGGAGGCCGACGCCCGGCAGGTCACAGCGACCGGTGATATCGATGATCTGGAGAGCATCAGGCTTTTCGCCGTGGCCTCTCTCAGGCGGGAGCAGGACCAGGATCTCACCGCCTTCGACGTCCGGTTTGATCTCTACTCCCTGGAGTCGGAGCTCTATACCAGCGGCAGGGTCGAGGCTGTGGTCCGGCGTCTCATGGAGAACAACCATACCTATGAGCAGGATGGCGCGCTCTGGCTCAAAAGCACCGATTTCGGCGATGACAAGGATCGGGTGATGCGCAAGGCCGACGGGAGCTATACCTACTTCGTCCCGGATGTGGCGTACCACCTGGGAAAGTGGGAGCGGGGTTTCGTCCGGGTCGTCAACGAGCAGGGGGCTGACCACCACAGCACCATAACCCGGGTACGGGCCGGGCTGCAGGCGGTTGATGCGGGAATCCCCTTGGGATGGCCCGAGTATCTGCTCCACCAGATGGTTACGGTCATGCGGGGGGGGGAAGAGGTGAAGATCTCCAAGCGGGCCGGAAGTTACGTGACCTTGCGGGAGCTCATCGATGAGGTGGGGCGCGACGCCACCCGCTTCTTCTTCGTCATGCGCAAGCCCGACTCACAACTGATCTTCGACATCGACCTGGCCAAGCAGCAGACCCTGGATAACCCGGTCTACTATGTCCAGTATGCTCATGCCCGGATCAAGAGCATCTTCGCCAACGCCGCCGAAAAAGGGTTCTTCCCCCCCGTCTTCCGGGCGGCTTCGTGCTCCCGCCTGGAGAGTCCCGAGGAGCTGGCGCTGATCAAGCTGATGGCCGGATTCCCCGAGATGGTGGCGGGAGCCGCCGCCTCATTCGAGCCCCATCGGCTGACCTCCTATCTTCAGGAGTTGGCCGGACTCTTCCACGGCTTCTATAACAAGAACCGGGTGATATCCGATGATGCGCCCCTCACCGGAGCCAGGCTGTTCCTCCTCTCCTGTGTCGTCACGGTTTTGAAGAACGGGCTGGGGCTCCTGGGGATTTCCGCTCCTGACTCTATGTAGAAAAGGGATTGGATCATGGTTGACTACAGCGAACGACGTACCGGCACCGCCAACCGTCCTAAGAAGCAGGGGGTCGCGAGTTATATCGTCCTGACCGCCCTGGGATGCCTCATCGCCGGATACGGTCTCGGTTTTGCCAGCAGTTGGTTTCTCCTCAAGCCGTCCCGCCAGGAGCTTAACGCCCTGAGGGCCGGCGCCGAGAGGGTCGCCAAGGCGGCACCAGCGGTTGCCCCTCCGCCTCCGCAGGCGCCGGCGACCGGGCCTGCCGATCCGAACCTCTCCTTCTACAATACCCTCCCCTCGGGGAAGGCCCTCCTCGGTACCGGTTTGAACCCTGCCAAGCCGGAGCCTGCTCTTCCCAGGCCCGGGGCCTCTCTTCCTCCGGCCGGGAGCGGCTCCTCTCCATCGGCTTCCGCCCTGCACGCCTCCCCACCGCCGGCGCCACAGGAGCACCGGGAGAGCCCTCCACAGGAAAAAGCGCAGCAGAAGTCGCCGGCTTCCACCCCACTGCAGGCGGTCGCTCCCACTTCCGACTCCAGTGGCGATCAGCAGCAGAAGGTTCAGCTCAAGGGGAAATACGTAGTTCAGATCGCCTCCTACCAGTCCAAGAGCGAGGCGCTGGCGGTCAAGGCGCGGCTGCAGGATGCGGGTATCTCCGCCTATGTGGTCGAGTCGGTCCTCAAGGATAAGGGGACCATGTACCGGGTCAGGGTCGGCAAGAACCTGGATCCTGCCGCAGCCGCGGAGCTGGCGGTGAAGGCCGGGAAGAACGCCATCGTCATCCTGGAATAGGCTGATATCTCCGGAAAGGTCGTGCTCCTGTAATGAACATTTTCGTCACCGGCGGCGCCGGGTTTATCGGTTCACACCTCTGCGAGCGGCTCCTGCTCCTCGGTCATGACCTCATCGTGCTGGACAATTTCAACGACTTCTATGATCCCGCCATCAAACGGCGTAATTTTGCGGAGGTGGCTGAGACGGCCCGGCGGCTGGGGCGCTCCCTGACTCTCTCCGAAGGAGACATTCGGGACAGCCGGTTTCTGGAGATGACTCTGGGAGAGGGGGAACCGGAGGCGGTCATTCACCTGGCGGCCATGGCCGGGGTTCGCCCCTCCATCGAACGCCCCGCTCTTTATGCCGAGGTGAATCTCGGCGGGACTCTCAATCTCCTGGACGCCTCACGGGCGGCCGGAGTCCGCCGCATCCTCTTCGCCTCAAGCTCATCGGTGTACGGCAACAGTCCCACGGTCCCCTTTGCGGAGTCCGACCCGGTGGATACCCCCATCTCACCCTACGCCGCCACCAAGAAGGGGGGAGAACTCCTCTGCCACACCTGGCACCACCTTTACGGTATCTCCATTGCCTGCCTCCGCTTTTTCACGGTCTACGGACCGCGGCAGCGTCCTGATCTGGCGATCCACAAATTCGCCAGGATGCTGAGCCGCGGAGAGCCGCTGCCGATCTATGGTGACGGGAGCACGAGCCGGGACTACACGTATGTTGATGACATCATCGACGGCGTCATCAAGGCTCTGGAATGGACCGGCGGCGACATTCCCCGCTACGGCATCTTCAACCTGGGTGAGTCGCGGCCGGTGGCACTGCGGCGCCTCGTCTCCGTCCTGGAAGAGGCCATGGGAATGCCGGCGCAACGGGTGGAGTTGCCCATGCAGATCGGCGATGTGGAGTTGACCTTCGCTGACCTGACCAAGTCCGCCTCCCAGCTCGGTTACCGGCCGTCCACGGAGATCGAGAGCGGGATCGCCCGTTTCGTCGCCTGGTTCCGAGAGGAACAGCGGAGAGTGCCAGGAGCGCCAGAATGAAGAGAGGGCTGTTTGATCAGGAGATGATTACCGGGGAGTCGCTTCCCTTCGAACTTCCCCACTGGATCGCCTGTGCCCCCTTCGAGGAGTATCTGGGGATGCGGATCGACGAGGCCCTGGAGGGACGGGCTGTGCTCACCATGCCGTTCAAGGTGAGGCTCGCCCAGGGAAAGGGGCTCATGCATGGGGGGGCGGTTACGGCCCTGGCGGATACGGCGGTTGCCATGGCAATCAAGACTCTTCTCCCCGAGGGGAGTCATTTCGCCACCACTGACCTGGCGCTGAAGTTCCACGCCCCGGTCACAGGGGGGAGCGTGCGGGCCGAGGCGCGGATCACCAGCCGGGACGACCGGACCATCACTGGGGAGGCGCTGGTGTACGATGAGCAGGGAGCAAAGGTGGCGACCTTCACCTCGACCTTCCGGGTGAGACGGCAATGAGCCGCTTCTCTCTTGACCGGCGGACCCTCCTCTCCCTTCTCCACTTCTCCCTGCTGTCAGCACTCCTCATGTTAGCTCCCACTCACTGTCTCGCCGCCGGCATCACCGTTGCGCCGGTGGTCGGAGATATCACCCCGGTCACGGTGGATTATCTGAAAAAGGGGCTCCATAGCTCGGCCCTACGGGGGGATCTGCTCTTTCTTATCGAGTTGGACACTCCGGGAGGGCTCGAAAGCTCCATGAGGGAGATCATCAAGGAACTGCTCGCCTCGCCGGTGCCGGTGGCGCTCTTTGTGGCGCCTGCCGGCGCCAGGGCGGGGTCGGCAGGCGCGATCATCACCCTGGCTGCCGATGTTGCCGCCATGGCGCCGGGGACCAATATCGGCGCTGCTCACCCTGTCTCCTTCGGAGAGCAGCCGGACAAGGTCATGGCCCGGAAGATCCTCAACGATTCTGCCGCCTATGCCGAGGGGATCGCCAACCGGCGAGGACGAAACGGCGCCGTTGCCGTGAAGATGGTGCGTGAGAGTCTCTCTCTGACCGCAGACGGGGCCCTCAAGGAGCGGATCATCGACCTGACGGCCCTGGACCGGGCTGAACTCCTCAGGAAACTGGAGGGGCGGGTGATCCGGCGCGATGGCAGGGATATCCCGCTCCACCTGACCGGCGCCCAGGTGACAGTGCGCCCCATGAGTTCGGTACAGAACATCCTGGAGGTGGTCGGCGATCCCGATATCGCCTATGCGCTCATGATAGTCGGTGTCCTGGGGCTCCTGGTGGAGCTGGCCAATCCGGGGATCATCCTTCCCGGCGTGGTTGGAGGGATCTCCCTCCTCCTGGCGCTCTTCGGTTTCGAGGCTCTGCCGGTGAACTTCGCCGGGGTCCTGCTGATCCTTCTCTCCATCGTTTTCCTCATCGCAGAGATAAAGGTTGTCTCCCATGGGCTGCTCACCATGGCAGGGGTGATCTCCCTGCTGCTGGGTTCACTCATGCTTTACGACGACTCGGACCCGGCGTTGCGTCTCTCCTGGAGCGTCATTGCCGTGGCTGTCTGCTCCCTGGTTGGCTTCACGCTCTTTGCGGGGAGTCGCGCCCTCCGGGCGCTTAAACTCCGCCCCACCACCGGACAGGAGGGGATTCTTGGGGAGTTCGGCAAAGCCTTGACCGACCTGGCGCCCCAGGGGAAGGTCCTGGTGCGAGGTGAGTACTGGGATGCCCGGTGCGACGAGGCTGTGGGGGTTGGTGTGGCGGTGGAGGTGATCGGGATCGACGGGATGCTCCTTATGGTGAGGCGTAAGGCGTGAGGTGACGGGCGAACTGTCCCCTCTGAGTTGAAGGGAGCTTACACGAGGAGGTTGATATGGATCTGTTCAGCATGGTACCGGGAATATTCTTCATCGTTATCATCATCATGATCGTCGGAAGCGCCGTCCGGGTCCTCCCCGAGTACGAGCGGGGGGTGCTCTTCCGGCTGGGGCGACTGGCGGGGGTGAAGGGGCCCGGCCTCTTCTTCATCATCCCCGGCATCGACAAGCTGGTCCGGGTATCCCTCAGGACGGTGGCCTTCGACGTCCCCCCCCAGGATGTCATAACCCTGGACAACATCACGGTGAAGGTCTCGGCGGTGATCTACTTCCGGGTTCTTGCTCCGGAAAAGGCGATCTGCGAGGTGGAGAACTACCTCTACGCCACCAGTCAGCTCTCCCAGACCACCCTCCGGAGCGTCCTCGGGCAGGTGGAGCTGGATGAACTGCTGGCCAAACGGGACAAGATAAACTTGCAGCTCCAGGAAATTCTCGACCGGCATGCGGGGCCGTGGGGGGTGAAGATCGCCAATGTGGAGGTGAAAAACATCGACCTCCCCCAGGAGATGCTTCGGGCTATCGCCAAGCAGGCCGAGGCCGAGCGGGAGCGGCGGGCCAAGATCATCCATGCTGACGGCGAGTTCCAGGCGTCAGAGAAGCTGGCCCAGGCGGCGGCAATTTTGGCGACCCAGCCGACCTCGCTGCAGCTCCGCTACCTGCAGACTCTCAACGAGATCGCCACCGAGAAAAACTCCACCATCATCTTCCCGGTGCCCATAGATCTGATCAAGATGTTTCTTGATAAATCGGAGAGCAAGGGATGAACTCTGTTTGATTATTAAATATATACTAATTTTAAACTCATCCTTGGCGTGCTGAAATGACGGCTGTTTGGGGATTGCCGTCCCTTCTGAATGACCTCGTTTACTGTTCTTTCCCGCAAAATTTGCAGAGTAACTCCGCATGGTTCAGGAGATTAGATGGTTCTCCGGATCATCTCTGCGACAGATTGGTGACCTGCCGTTTCCAACTTTATGGTGCGGTCAGGAGAGGCTGGAGGGCGATGTAAGGACAAAAAAGGGGCCGCCTCAGGAGGGAGAGAGGCGACCCAAATCAGTATGAGGTAGTGTGAGGTGTGGTTTCGTGTGCGGTTCAACCGCTTCGTCGCATCAGAATCATTGACCGCTGCTACTCTTAAGCAGTAACTATGCCAAGTTCTCGACTACGCAGTTCAGTTCCTCTAGAAGTTTCTCAATGTCCAGATGATGGACACCGGCGCCGTGCGCCAACTCCTCGAAGTCGGCGATCTGGCATTCAGGACAGTCGAGGTTGTACTTCGTGAAGACCTGTACCGTTTCCGGGTGTTGACGGACTATCTCGCCGATGAGCATTTCTCTGGTTATCATGATATTCACCCCTGAAGGTAAAGGTTGAGGTTGAGGTTGAGAATAGCTTTCCTCTACCTCAACCTCGACCTGCTTTTTTACTTGAGGTTTTTTATGGCCTCTTCTATCCGGTCGATCCCCTTCCTGATGGTCTCCAGGCTGGTGGCGTAGGAGAGCCGGGCGTACCGGTCGTCACCGAAGGCGATCCCCGGGACCAGGGCTACCTTGGCGTCTTCCAGGAGATAGGCGGCAAAATCGGTGGAGTTCTCGATCTTCTTCCCCGCCGGCGTGTTCCTGCCGTAGACCGCGGAGAAGTTGGGGAAGGCGTAGAAGGCGCCGTTGGAGCGGAAGCAGGTGACGCCGGGGATGGCGTTGAGCCGCTCCACGATGTAAGTTCGCCGCTTTTCGAACTCCGCCACCATGGCTGGCAGCGCCTCCTGAGTGCCGTTCAGGGCCTCCACTGCTGCCTTCTGGGCGATGGAGGTGGCGTTGGAGGTTGACTGGGACTGCATCTTGGTCATGGCCCCCATGATCTCCTTGGGACCGCAGGCCCAGCCGATCCGCCAGCCGGTCATGGCGTAGGCCTTGGAGACGCCGTTCACCACGATGGTTCGCGGTTTCAGTTCCGGCACCACCTGGGCAATGTTGGAGAAGACGATGCCGTCATAAATCAGCTTCTCGTAGATGTCGTCGGCCACCACATAGACGTGGGGGTGTTTCAGCAGCACCTGGCCCAGGGCGATGAGCTCTTCGGCCAGGTAGGTGCTCCCGGTGGGGTTGCTGGGGGAGTTGAGGATCAGGTATTTGGTCTGAGGCGTGATTGCCTGCTCCAGCTGCTCCGGGGTGACCTTGAAGCCGGTGGCCTCATCGGTCATGATGAAGACCGGAGTCCCTCCGGCCAGGATGATCTGGTCGGGGTAGGAGACCCAGTACGGACCGGGGATGATGACCTCGTCTCCCTCCTGAATGAGTGCCTGGGAGATGTTGTAGAGGGTGTGTTTGGCGCCACAGGCCACGGAGACCTCGTCACGGGTGTACTCCAGGTTGCTGTCCCGCTTCATCTTGGCGATGATGGCGTCTTTGAGGTCGTCGGCGCCGCCCACCGGCATGTATTTGGTGAATCCGGCGTCGATGGCCTTCTTTCCTGCAGCCTTGATGTTGTCGGGGGTATCGAAGTCCGGCTCTCCGGCGCCGAAACCGACGATGTCGATCCCCTGGGCCTTGAGGGACTTGGCCTTGGCGTCGATGGAAAGGGTGGGGGAAGGTTGAATCTTGTTGACGCGATCTGCGAGTTTCATGTTTCCTCCATATGGGTTTTGGTAAGGTACTTTGTGCGTACGGGAATCACCCCCGGTATTTCGTGGTGAGGGCCGCCTTCACCGCAGGGGGGACGAAGCCGTCAATGGGGCCGTTAAGGGAACCGACCTCCTTGACGATGGATGAGGAGAGATAGCCGAAGGGGACCGAGGTCATCATGAAGAGGGTCTCCACATCTGAGGCGATACTTCGATTCATCTGGGCGATCTGGAATTCATATTCGAAGTCGGAGATGGCGCGCAGTCCCCGGATGATCACCGAAGCGTTTTGGGAGCGAACGTACTCTACCAGAAGTCCGTCAAAGGTGTCAACCGTGGCCCTGCCGTTGTCGGCGAGCACCTCCCGGATCAACTCCACCCGTTCCTCGATTGAAAAAAGAGAGTTTTTCGTGGAGTTGCGGGCTACGGCAATGATAACCCGGTCGAAGATCCTCAAGCCCCGGTCGATGATGTCCAGGTGCCCGTAGGTGATGGGATCGAATGAGCCGGGATAGACGGCAACGGATCGAGGCATGTCGGCTCCAGGAGCTCTGTTCTATGTTCTAGGTTCTATGTTCTAGGTTCTAGGTTCTATGTTCTAGGTTCTGGGTTCTGAGTTCAAAAAAAGCGACGGACGTAGCGCCGTATCTCCTCCGGTCGCACTCCTGAAGGCGCCCGAAGGTCGAGGCGAGCTCCTCTCCCGTGGCAAACTCCACCACCATCAGCGCCTCATCGGTCAGGAGCCGGGAATGACCCACCCGTGCCAGAATCTTCTCGGTCAACCCCATCCGGTACGGGGGATCGAGGAAGATGAGATCGAAGCTCTCCCCACGCTCCTCCAGCTCCCCCAGGACACTCACCGCGTCCCTGACCAGCACTCTCCCCTGCCCGGAAAAACCTGCCAGCTCGATGTTTCGGGTGATGAAGTCGGCGGATTCACGGTGATTGTCCACGAAGAGTGCGGTTTCAGCCCCCCTGCTCAGGGCCTCGATACCGAGCCCACCCGTCCCTGCACAGAGATCCAGGAGCCGTTTGCCGCCCAGGTTCCCTTCGCGGGAGAGGATGATGCTAAAGAGTGCTTCCTTGATCCGGTCCGCCGTCGGGCGAACCCTAACCCCCTGGGGGGCCAGCAGCGTGCGTCCCCGGGCGGAGCCGCTGATGATCCTCACCGCGCCGCCACCAGGCGCTCGGCAAGCCGGGTCGCGCTTCCCGTCGCCTGAAACGCCGTCAAGAACTCCTTGGCTTCACGGTAGGCCATGTCGCTGATCAAGGCGACGTTCTCGTCGGGGATGGCGTCGATCTCCTCCTTGAAAATTCCGGTGGCGTACTTGATGTCCCGGCGGTTGCTCTTCGCCCACTGGCGCATCTCGTCCATGAGCTCCAGAGGGAACCCCGCGTGTGCCACATTCTGCCAGAGAGTGCCGATATTCCCCTTCCGGATGCCGTACCCCGCCAGCTTGCCGACGATCCGGAGCGGTGTTCCGGTGATCCCATGCTGAACGAGGCCGGCCACGCCGAACTCTCGTGCGGTGCTAAAGATCTCTCCGGTCAGCTCCAGTTCGATGTTGACCGGCTCCCCTTCCAGATAGTTCCCTCGCTTGGAGCCGTTGTTTATGGAGAGAAGCAGCGGCCGAACATCCCGTGCGGCGAGTCCGGCCAGGAATGCCCTTGTCTCCTCGACGGTGGTCAGGGGGGCGTCCCGTTCGCCGACCTTCAGCTCTCCGAGCTCCACCTCCAGGCTGTACCCCTCCTCACGAATCAGGGCTGCCAGCCGGCGGACGATATCGATATTCTCAGCCAGAGGATTGAAGGAGGCGTCGATGGCGAAGGAGGTGAACCCGGCTGAAAGTTGAGCCTCCAGGAGCCGCTCCGCCTCGGCGAACTCACGGGGGGTAGCATCGTGAACGGTGAGGTGGTCGGCGTGGATAATGAACGGGCGAGTGAAGCGGGATCGTTCGGCGTAGTCGATGACCGTGCTGGCGAAGAGCTCCGGGGTCTGGCCGGTGTAACCGCCGTCGAGTCCCCCTTCGGTCTTGGTCAGCTCGAAGGCGACCACGGCGTCCAGCTCTTCGGCCGCCCGCATAATACCGGGAATAACGTGATGTATCCGCGGGTTGCACCCCATGATGATGGTGGGGTCATCTTGCAGCAGGGAGAAGACATCCGCCCCGTTGAGCAGGCAGACCGTTGAGGCGCTCCCCAGTTTTTTCCGGATCTTGTCGGGGACGGTGGTTCTGAGTCGGTTCATGATGAGGCCTGTTTAGCTAAAAGTCAGTAAGTAACCGAAAAAGCGTGTAGTCAGTTATCATGGAACACTGTTTTCGTCAAGGGGTACTTTGGCGTGCGGTTTGCTGTTGACACGCTGCGAGCTCCGAGGTTTAATCCCGTTGGATCTGAAATCCCATCGTCACGCACCACTGGAGAGCTGCCCATGGAACGCCCCGACCTGGCCGGCTATGCGGCCTTGAGCGCCGCATCTCGCGGCCGGAAACATCAGGAAGAGCTGCGCGATACCCGTCCCGCCTTTGAACGGGATAGAGACCGGATTATCCACTGCGCCGCGTTTCGTCGTCTGGAATACAAAACGCAGGTCTTTGTAAACCATGAGGGGGACTACTACCGGACCAGGCTCACCCATTCATTGGAGGTGGCCCAGATCGGCAAGGCCATCGCCCGGAGACTTCGACTCAACGAGGAGTTGACTGAGGCCCTGGCCCTTTCCCACGACGTGGGGCACACCCCCTTCGGCCATACCGGCGAATATGTCCTGAACCGCCTCATGGCCGGCCATGGCGGGTTCGAGCACAATCTCCAGTCTCTGCGAGTGGTGGATGAACTGGAGGAGCGCTATCCCGGTTTCAACGGGCTCAACCTCTCCTGGGAGGTTCGGGAGGGGATAGTCAAACACTCTTCGCCCTATGACCGCCCCCTGGAGGCCATGGCCGAATTCCTCCCCGGAACCGTCCCCACCGTTGAAGCCCAGATCATCAACTATGCCGACGAGATCGCCTACAACAATCACGACATCGACGACGGACTCAAGTCCGGATATATTACCCGTGATCAGCTCCGCGAGGTGGAGCTCTGGCATGAGGTCTGGTCCCGGGTCATGACCCGTTACCCGGCGCTGGACCAGGAGCGGGCCACCTATCAGACTATCAGCGCCCTCATCGGCTACCTGATCAGCGACCTGACGCTGACTACCGAGTTGAACCTCTCAGGGCATGGCATCGTCACTACGGATGACCTGCGACAGGTCAACCGGCAGATGGTCGCCTTCAGCCCCGACGTGGCCCGGAAGAACCGGTCGCTCAAACTTTTTCTCCTGGAGAATCTCTACCGGCACTACAAGGTGGAGCGGATGCGGGTCAAGGCCGAGCGCTATCTCAACCACCTCTTCGAAACGTACATTCAGCATCCGACCCTTCTTCCCCGGAAGTATCTGCTGAAGATGGAGGCTGTCGGCCGGGAGCGGGTGGTCTGCGACTACATCGCCGGGATGACCGACCGGTTCGCCCTGGACGAGTACAAGCGACTCTTCGATCCGTACGAGAAGGTGTGAGCCGAAAACAGAGTTATTCGTGGGGGATTACTGCGGTGATGTTCACTGCAGGTCGCTACCGACCAGGGTGACAAGGGCCACGACCATGGTGCGTCCTTTGGCGTTCCGGAGCTCGTGGAGTACCAGTTCCGGAGCGTCAAAGGCTGCCTGACTCCGTTTTATCCCCAGGCGGTCGACGATAAGGCTCTCCTTCCCGGCCCAAAGGTGTACTTCCGGGCGCCCCAGCAGATCGGCCACGATCTCCAGGTAGAACTCAACCGCCCGGTCATCTCCGCCGAGTTTCAGCAGCTCTTTCTCGATCTCTCCCAACCCCACTTCCAGAGCGGTAACGGTAATCCCTTCGGAAGCCGCTGTCTCGGCGAACCCCCACCCCCCCCGCTGCAGCAGGTTGAACTTGGCCTCAAGGAGAGACCTCCTCCGCTCAAGCTCCCGGCGTTCCGATTTGACAGAGGAGATCTCCCCGAGGGCCAGGCTGAGGAGGTGATCGAAGGCCCTGACCATGAGCCTGCGCCGGGTGGTCCTCTCATCCGCAGCCGGGTCGAAGAATCGATGGGATTCGAAGGTCACCGTCGTCTGGGGGACATCCCGCAGGATGACGTCACCGGAGAGCTCGGCGCCCAGCGTGATCCCCTCCCGCTTCTCCATGGTCAGCAGGGTGATTATCCGGGGGGTGTCACCATCCGGCCCCCTTCGGAACTCGGCCAGGGTCCGATCCGCGGTGTAAATCTTTCGCATCTCGGCGGTGGAGATGAAGAACCCCTTGATCAGGGGGTCGTCATCGTAGCAGGAGAGGGTTGCCGTCAGAGGGGGTGGAAGTCCGTCCACCAACGCCACCACATGGTCAATGGCCCGAACGACTGCCGGCCGCAGTTTCTTCCGGTAGCCCGATACCCCGCGCAGCCAGGGATCGGTACCATCCACTGTCCGCTCTATGGCCTCCTCGACGAGTTTTTCGGGGTAGCGTCCCTTCTCCACCGTGCCAAATAATGAATGCAGGAATTGCAGCATATCCCCTCCCGGAAATCTAACTGGTCAACTCTTCCCTTTTTTCTCCCGCTTCAGATCTCTCGGTCCTTTCCACACTCCCCTCTTGGGCGTTTCACTCTTCACAGGGGCGCTCTTTACTCCCCTTGCCTTTTCCCCCGGCTGCAGCGGCAGCTCCAGCTTGGGTTCGGCGGCGGCCCGGTAGAGGAGGATGGTCCGGCCAAGAATCTGAGCGACTTCGGCATCGCATCCCACCGCCATTATCTGCGCCACATCGCTCCGGTCCAGGATGCAGCTCTCCAGGATCTTAACCTTTATAAGCTCGTGAGCCTCCAGCGCCTCTGCGGTCTCCTTCAGGAGCGCATCGCTCACTTCACCCTTACCCACCGTCACCACCGGGCTGAGCCCGTGGCCGATTCCCCGCAGGAACCGCTTCTGTTTTCCGTTCAGCATACTTCCCTCTCTTGTGTCTCGATCTTTTGTGTCTCACCTGTGACTATTGGCCACGCTATCTTGAACTTTGTAGCATAGAACGCGGAAAAGAGCCCCAAGAAAAAGCAGAGAGAGTGCGGCGGCTCACTGCTGCATCGTGGCGCCGGCATTTAGCTGCAGAAAAAGCGGATGACCTCTGTTAAGATGAGCACCCTGTCCGGGGGAATCCCGGGTAGTTTCAGAGTGAGGCGGACATGAACATCGGCATCTTCGGCGGGACCTTCAATCCGATCCACAACGCCCACCTCCGGATTGCGCAGGAGTCGCTGGATCAGTTCTCCCTCTCCCGGGTGATCTTCGTTCCGGCTGCCGATCCTCCCCACAAGCCCCAGGGAAGTCAGCTCCCCTTTGCCCACCGCCTCACCATGGTGCGGCTGGCGACCCGGGACAATAGCTCCTTTTCAGTTTCCGAGATGGAAGGAGAGCGCTCGGGAAAATCGTACTCCATCGACACCCTCCGGGCCTTCCGGGATCAGTACCCTGCCGACCGGCTCTTCTTTATCATGGGGAGCGACTCCTTTGCCGAGATCGGGATGTGGCACGAATATCCGGCCATCTTCGCCACCGCCAGCCTGATCGTCGTGGGGCGTCCGGGATCCGCGGGGATGTCGCTCTCTTCCGCCCTTCCTGTTGCCATATCCGGCCGGTTCTGTTATGATCTCGCGGCTAATCGCCTGACTCACTGCTCCGGGACCACCGTGTCGTACCTTGACGGAGTCCCGCTGGCCATCTCCTCAAGTTCCATTCGTGATCTGCTGCGGCGGGGCCGTTCAATCCGCTATCTGCTGCCCGACATCGTGGAACGCTACCTTAAGGAACATGCTCTCTATGCCTGAAGTAACCCTGACTTCCCTGGAACGGGCGCTCAAATGCGCCGAGTTTGCCCTCGACAAGAAGGGTGTTGATGTAAAAATCCTCGAAATTGCTCATATTTCGTCCATTGCCGATTATCTGGTGCTGGCCACCGGCATGTCCGACAAGCAGGTGCAAGCCTTGGCCGACTCGGTCCGGAAGGGGCTCAAGAAGTTCGGCAAGGCCCAGGATATCGAAGGGGTGCGGGAAGGGAAGTGGGTCGTCATAGACTATGGTGATGTGATCGTCCATATCTTCGTGAACGAACTGCGCCACTATTACGATCTTGACCGGCTCTGGATCGACGCTCCGCTCATCGCCCTCCCTGAGCCTCCACCGCCTATCCCGGTTGCCCAACGGTGAGGCTCCGGCTCCTCTGGGTTGGCAAGAGCCAGGAGGAGTGGCTGAAGGAGGGGATAGAGGAGTACCGCCGGCGGATCGGGCGCTACTTCCCGGTGGAGATCGGCGAGGTCCGGGAGGAGAAGGGGGCCGAGGCGGAGGCCATGCGGCTCAAGGAGGGGGAGCGGCTGGAGAAGGCTCTCTCCAAGGGGAGCCGGCTGATTCTCCTGGATGAGCGGGGTGAAGAGTGCACCTCCCCCCAGTTTGCCGGCATCATCGGCAGGTACCGCGACAGCGGGACTCAGGAGCTGGTCTTCGCCATCGGCGGCGCCTACGGCTTCTCCGAGCCGTTTAGGGGGAGGGCCGACCGGACCGTGGCTCTCTCACGGATGACCTTCACCCATCAGATGGTCCGGCTCTTCCTGGCTGAACAGATCTACCGGGGCTGCACCATTCTCAACAACGAGCAGTACCATCACTAGGAGAGTGACCATGCCGAAACAACCGCTGATGCTGATGATCCTGGATGGTTGGGGGCTCAACCCCAATCAGGAGAACAACGCCGTGGCCCTGGCGAAGAGCCCGAATATGACACGGCTCAGCCGAGAGTACCCCTCCACCGCCATCGGCACCTCCGGCATGGCCGTGGGGCTCCCCGAGGGGCAGATGGGGAATTCCGAAGTGGGGCACCTGAACATCGGTGCGGGGCGGATCGTCTATCAGGACCTGACCCGGATCACCAAGTCCATTGCCGACGGCGACTTCTTCGCTAACCCGGTCCTCCTGGAGTGCATGGAGAAGGTCAAGGCGTCAGGCGGTCGGCTCCACCTCTCCGGACTCCTCTCCGACGGCGGGGTCCACTCCCACAACAGCCACCTCTATGCCTTGGTGGAGATGGCCAAGAAGGTCGGGGTCAGAGAGCTCTTCATCCACGTCCTCCTGGACGGCCGGGATACCCCCCCCAAGAGCGGCGCAGGCTACCTGGCCAAACTCGAAGAAGAGCTGCAACGGATCGGCTTCGGCGCGGTCGCCACGGTCATGGGGCGCTACTATGCCATGGACCGGGACAACCGGTGGGAGCGGGTGGCAAAGGCGTACCGCGCCATCGTTCTGGCGGAGGGGAATCCGGCTGCCGATTCGGCGGAGGCGATCCGGCGGAGCTATGAGCAGGGGGTCAACGACGAATTCGTCCTTCCGGCGATCATCTCCGGCGTGGACGGGAGAGTCCAGGATGGTGACGGCTTCATCTTCTTCAACTTCCGCTCCGACCGGGCGCGGGAAATCACCCGTGCCCTGGCCCTGGATGACTTCAGCGGCTTTGAGCGGGGCGCACGGCCCACGCTCGTGGAGTTCGTCTGTCTGACCGAATATGACGCCACCTTCGGCCTCCCCATCGCCTTCGGGCCAGAGGAGTTGACCAACATCTTCGGCGAGGTCATCAGCCGGGCCGGGCTGACCCAACTCCGGATCGCCGAGACCGAGAAGTATGCCCACGTCACCTTCTTCTTCAACGGCGGGAGCGAGATCCCCTCTCCCGGGGAGGAGCGGGCTCTCATCCCCTCCCCCAAGGAGGTGGCCACCTATGACGAGAAGCCGGAGATGAGCGCCTACCTGGTGACCGAAAAGCTGCTCACACGGCTTGACGCCGCCGACCTGGATGTGATCATTCTCAACTTCGCCAACGCCGACATGGTGGGGCATACGGGAATCCTCCCTGCCGCCATCAGGGCCGTGGAGGCGGTTGATGACTGCGTAGGGAAGCTGACGGACAAGATCCTCTCCCTGGGGGGACGGGCCCTCATCACGGCGGACCACGGTAATGCCGAGGTTATGGTGGATGAGACCGGTGGCCCCCACACGGCACACACCTGCAATCTGGTGCCGTTCATCCTGGTGGATGACAGCCGGAAGGGGGTGGCGTTCCGTAGCGACGGCATCCTGGCCGATCTGGCCCCTACCATGCTTCAGATCCTCGGCATCCCTCAGCCCGGGGAGATGACCGGCACGAGCCTCATCGTGTAACGATCCTGTGGCCCCTTTCGTCGTTACCGATTCCTCAGCCGCCCACTTCGCGGGGATCGTCCTGGCGGCGACCCTGGGGGCCATCCAGGGGCGGGCCGATCGGCTCGGCTCTGGATGGCAGGTTATAGTCCGGTTCCCCGGCACCCTGCTCCACGAACTTGCCCATCTTCTGGTGGCCTTCCTTACCGGCGGCAGGCCCACCGGATTCACCATCATTCCCCGCCGCACCGTCGCCGTCACCGCCGCCGGCGACCAGCGGCGGTCCTGGATTCTTGGTTCGGTGACCATCGCTAACCCGTCGGTGATCGCCTCGTTTCCCACCGGTTGCGCTCCCCTCCTGCTCTTCCCCCTGGCCTGGCTCCTCTACCGGGGCTGGTTCATCTGGTTCCCCCCCGATCTCCTCCATACGCTTCTCATGTATGTCGCGGTGGTGCTCTGCTGCAGCAGTGCTCTCCCGTCATCGCAGGACCTGGCTGTGGCGTTTTCCCAACCCTTGGGAGCTCTCCTGTACGTCACCCTTGCAGTTGGCGGGGGGGTGCTCTGGGTATTACAGCTCTGAACGCGGGAGGGGCCGCGGTAATTGCCGCGGCCCCTCCTGATCGTTCATGGCAGGAGTTGTCAGACATTGAACCGGAAATGCATGACATCGCCATCCTGTACCACGTACTCTTTCCCTTCCAGCCGCATGAGCCCCTTCTCCTTGGCCCCCGACTCTCCGCCGGCGGAGACGAAGCTTTCATAGGCGATGACCTCGGCCCGGATGAACCCCTTCTCGAAATCGCTGTGAATCACCCCGGCTGCCTGGGGCGCCTTGGTCCCCCTGGTGATGGTCCAGGCCCGCACCTCCTTGACCCCTGCGGTGAAGTAGGTGATGAGCCCCAGTAGTTCATACCCCGCGCGGATCAGCGCATCGAGGCCGGATTCGGCCAGCCCCATCTCCTGAAGAAAGAGCTGTTTCTCCTCTCCATCCAGTTCGGAAATCTCGGCCTCGATCTTCCCGCAGATGGTGACGAGTCCGGCCCTTTCTCGCTCCGCCAGTTCCCGCAGCTGGGCCACGAAGGGGTGCTTCCCCTCCAGATCGTCTTCCGCCACGTTGGAGACATAGAGGATCGGCTTGCCCGAGAGGAGGTGCAGGTCGCGTTGCCAGATCAGCTCGTCGTCGTTCTCCGCCAGTTTCCGGGGAGAGAGCCCCTGCTCCAGCGCCGTCTTGACCCGGGCGTAGAATTCGGCCTCATCCTTCAGCTTCCGGTCGCCGCTTCTCGACTGCTTTTCGGCGCGTTGGAGCTTCTTCTCCACCGTATCCAGATCCGCCAGGGCCAACTCGGTCTGGATGATCTCCACGTCGCGCACCGGGTTGACGCTCCCGTCCACATGGACCACGTTGGGGTCCTCGAAGCAGCGGACCACATGCACGATGGCGTCCACCGACCGGATATGGCCGAGGAACTGATTGCCGAGTCCCTCCCCGCGACTGGCTCCCTTGACCAGGCCGGCGATGTCGAGGAATTCGATGGTGGTGGGGAGAATCCGTTCCGGGTGGACGATCTCCGCCAGCCGGTCCATGCGGGGGTCGGGGACCGAGACCATCCCCACGTTGGGGTCGATGGTGCAGAAGGGGTAATTGGCCGATTCGGCGCCGGCGGAGGTCAGTGCGTTGAAGATGGTGGACTTCCCCACGTTGGGGAGGCCGACGATGCCGCAGGTGAAACCCATGATAGTCTGTCCTTTTTGAAAGTGGCGCCGAAAAGTTCGGGTGGGGGAGGGGGTTACAGCCCTTGCGTCAGATCCTTGCGGTTGTAGAGGCTCATTGTCTTGGGGACTCCTTCGCGGAGCAGGAGCGCCAGGAGACCGCAAAGTCCGTCGGTTACCCGGGGAAGAAGGGGCGCTTCGTCCTTGGAGAAGTTCCCGAGGACATACTTTACCGGGTCCCCCTTGGGGGGGCGGCCGATGCCGACCCTGATCCGGAGGAAGTCACCGGTTCCCAACTCTTCCATGAGAGAGCGGAGGCCGTTATGGCCGCCGTGTCCTCCCCCCTCCTTGATCTTGACCTGGCCGAAGGGGATGTCCAGTTCGTCGTGGATGATGATGAGGTCGGCCGGTGTCAGCTTGTAGTAGCGAAGCGCCGGCGCCACCGACCGGCCCGAGAGGTTCATGAAGGTCTGCGGCTTGAGCAGGAAGAGCCGCTCTCCCTGCCAGCGCCCTTCGCCGCAGAGTCCGCCGAACGCCTTTCTGGTAACGGCGATATTGGCCTGATCCGCCAGCCGGTCAAGAACCATGAAACCCGCGTTATGGCGGGTTTCATGATACTCCGGGCCGGGATTTCCCAGCCCGGCTATGAGGTGAACGGACATATCTTTACCGAACAGCCGTTATTCGGCGCTGCCCGGCTTGGGCAGAACGGTTACCAGAGAGGCCTTGACTTCGGCAAGGACCTTGACCCCTTCCGGGAGGAGCAGGTCGCCAACGTGGATATACTCGCCGATGGCCAGGGTTGCCACGTTTACCTCGATCTGTTCGGGGATGTTGCTTGGGAGGCACTCCACATCGATTTCGTGGAGAAGGATATCGAGAAGGCCGCCGGACTTGACGCCGATGGAGGTCCCCACAAAGGTCAGCGGAATGGTGACGCGAAGCTTCTCGGTCATGCTGATCTTATGCAGATCCACGTGGGTAGCGGTCCCCCTGAGGCAATCTTTCTGGAGGTCGGAGACGATGACCGTGATGCCGTCGAGGGCGTCCCCGCCGCAGAGGGTGATAAGGTGGTTGAGTCCCCCCTCACCGGCGACGGCGGCTTTCAGTTCCTTGGGGTTCACTGCAACGGAGACCGACTCCATCCCTTTGCCGTAGACGATGCCGGGGACCTTGCCGGCGCTCCTGAGCTTCCTGCAACTTCCTGTGCCGACCGTTTCCCTGAGTTCAACGTTGAGTATCTGCTGCGACATGACTGCCTCCTGAGATGAAGATATGTTTAATCCGGATCTGATGAGCCGTGTTGGATCGTCTGCTGCGGTGGTGACTCTTAACTGAACAAAGAGCTTACCGATTCGTCTTCGTGAATGCGACGGATCGCCTCGGCAAGGAGCGGCGCCACCGAGAGGAGTCGAATCTTGGGTGACAATTTGGCCTTCTCCTGGAGTGGGATCGTGTTGGTCAGCACAACCTCGGTGATATCGGAGTTGTTGATCCGCTCCATGGCTGGGCCGGAGAGCACCCCATGGGTGGCGCAGGCGAAGATCTTGCTGGCGCCGTGCAGCTTCAGCGCCGCGGCGCCATGGGTCAGGGTGCCTGCGGTATCGATCATGTCATCCAGGAGGATTGCCACCTTGTCCTTGACATCACCGATCACGTGCATGACTTCGGCCACGTTGGGGGCGCTCCGCCGCTTGTCGATTACCGCCAGGGTGCAGCCGATCCGTTTGGCAAAGGCGCGGGCCCGCTCGGTGCCGCCGGCGTCAGGGGAGACCATGATCACGTTCTGTCCAGCGAACTCCTTCTTGATGTGCTCGACGATGACCGGAGCGGCATAGAGGTTGTCCACCGGAATGTTGAAAAAACCCTGGATCTGGCCGGCGTGAAGGTCCACGGTGACAACCCGGTCAGCCCCGGCTGTGGTGATCAGGTCCGCCACGAGCTTGGAGGTGATCGGGGTTCGGGGGGCCGCCTTCCGGTCCTGTCGGGCGTAGCCGTAATAGGGGATGACAGCGGTGATCTTGGCGGCGGAGGCCCGTTTGAGGGCGTCCATCATGATCAGCATCTCCATGAGATTGTTGTTGGTCGGTGCGCAGGAAGACTGCACGATGTAGGCGTCACGGCCACGGACGTTCTCGCAGATCTCGACCCGGATCTCACCGTCTGAGAAGGTCCGGACCAGAGATTCGGAGAGGGGGAGCCCCAGCTTGTCGCAGATTTCCTTCGCCAGCTGCGGGTTGGAATTGCCGCAGAATATCTTGATCTTATCGAGCATGAAACTCCCTCACAGAGGTGACACGCAGTACGTCCGTTGGCCGGCGTCGACGCGGGAATGCCGTTTCCGATTCTTTTCGCGAAACAGATTTTGTACAGGATTAAGCGGGTAAAGTCAACAGGAAAGCCGAGATGCCAGGATGTTGTCTCTCCGGGGGGGCGTGGTTGATGACATCGCCCGGCGACTGAGCCGCCGGGCGATGTTTCGCGTTTCACGCTGCCGTGGTCGCAGCAGGAGCTATTTCAGGACGAAATCGGCGATGGTCTGGGCGATCTTGTTGTTCCGAACCTTGGTGTTGTTGAAGATCATGTGGTAGTAGAGGGGGTCGCGGGCATCGGTATCCAGCAGCTTGCGGAGGATACGATCCCGTTCCGCCTGTTTTTCCACGATGAACAGTTCAGCCTCCTGGCGGGAGATGTTCAGTCGCCGGCTGATGGAGCGGATCTTGAACTCTTTATCTGCCACCAGGCGGAAGTGGGAGCAGTTCTTGAGGGACTTGGTGATGACGGCGGCGCCGAGCCCCACGAAGATGGCGTTGCCGGCGATGGCGAGGGCAGCGACCTGGTCGCAGAGAAGCTGGTAGTACCCCGCCTCACTCTTCCAGTTGGGGGCGAGGGTGGCGAACATCTCGTCCAGCCACCGGGGTTTCTGCCCGAGCCCGTGGAAGATATCCTCGGCCACGCCATGCTCCTTGGCGACAGCGGCGAGCAGGGAGCTGTCAACCAACAGCCACGGTTCGCCGGTCGTCTCCTGAACCAGCTTCAACAGCTCCTCGGCAACCGGAAAGGCCTCGCAGCCGAATTCACGGGCGATGGTGATGGTCGGTTTGGAGAGGGAGTCCGGCGCGCTCGATTTGGCGCGGCGCAAGACTTCAGTGAAAGAGCCCATTCTCTGCTCGATTGATGGGGGAAGTGATGTCAAGCTCATATGAAGCCTCCTTGGGTATACATGTCGCAGGGCAGCTGTCGTGCGACAAGAAAATGCGGTGACGATTCCTCATGGCCGAAATCGCGACTGTGTGACACTAATACAATGAAATCTCTCGCTTGGCAAGAGCGGCGTGGAGTTAGCCTCCCAGGTACGCCTTCTGTACCCGCTCGTCGAGTGCCAGATCGGCGGATTGACCGGAGAGGATGACCCTGCCGGTTTCGAGGACATAGGCCCGATGGGAGATCCCCAGGGCGATGTGAGCGTTCTGCTCCACCAGCAGGACGGTGAGCCCCCCCTGGTTCAACTCCACGACCCGCTGGAAGATCTTCTCCACCACGAGGGGGGCCAATCCCAGGGAAGGCTCGTCGAGCATGAGCAACGCGGGGTTTGACATGAGCGCCCGGCCGATGGCGAGCATCTGCTGTTCCCCGCCGGAGAGGGTGCCGCCGAGTTGGGTGAGCCGTTCCCGCAGCCGGGGGAAGAGCTCCATCACCGTCTCGAGCCGTTCCAGCGCCGTCGTCCCGCTCAGGAGGAACCCCCCCATGAGGAGGTTTTCTCGCACCGTGAGCTCGTAAAAGATCCGCCGCCCCTCGGGGCAGTGGGAGATCCCCCGGCCGACGATGGCGTGAGCAGGCAGGCTCTGGAGCGGCTCTCCCCGGAAGGTGATGCTCCCCGCCTTGGTGGGGTGGACTCCGGAGATCGCCTTGAGGGTTGAGCTCTTGCCGGCACCGTTGGCCCCGATGAGGGTGACGATCTCTCCCGCGTTCACGGTGAGGCTCACCCCCTTGACGGCGTGGACCTGGCCGTAGAAGAGCTCTATGTTGTCGACGCTGAGCATGGGCTTCCCGGGTCTGTGTTCAAGGTTCAGGGTTCTACGTTCTACGTTCTATGTTCAGGGTTCAGGGTTCGGGGTTTGTTTCTCAGCGTTCGGGGTGGCGCCTCCACCCAGATATGCCTCTATTACCCGCGGGTTGCGCCTGATTTCATCGGGGTCCCCTGTTGCGATGAGCTCCCCCCGGTCCAGGACGCAGATCCGGTCCGAGATTCCCATCACCATCTTCATGTCGTGCTCGATGATCACCACCGTGATCCCCTCTCCTCGCACCTTCCGGACCAGCTCCATGACGAAACCGGTCTCCGTGGGGTTCATCCCCGCCACCGGCTCGTCCAGCAGGAGGAGCGTCGGTTTCAGAGCCAGGGCCCGGGCGATCTCCAGCATCTTCTGCTCGCCGTAGGTCAGGTTACGCGCCAGCTGTCGGGAGCGCCGCCCCAGACCGACGAACTCCAGGAGCTCACCGGCGCTCTTCCGGTGGTTCAGCTCTTCGTCGCGAAACCTCGTACTTCTCAGGATCGTGGCCAGGAGCCCATAGGAGAAGCGCCGCTCCAGGCCGATGAGGACGTTTTCCCGCACCGTCATCTCGGCAAAGGGCTTCAGGTTCTGGAAGGAGCGGGCGATGCCGAGCCGGGCGATCTCATGGGGCTTGCGGCCGGTGATCTCTTTATCCCGGAAGAGGAGCCGTCCCTGGTTCGGGAGGTAGGCGCCGGTGATGCTGTTGAACAGGGAGGTCTTGCCGGCGCCGTTGGGGCCGATGATGCTGAGGATCTCCCCTTCGTGGACGGAGAGGGAGACCCTGTTGAGGGCCTGAACCCCGCCGAAGGCGACGGAGAGCCCTTCGATGACGAGGAGGTCAGCCATGGAGAGAATCTTCCTGTTCCAAGGCGATGGCCCGGCTCCCCACGAGCCCGTGGGGGCGGTAGATCATGAAGGCGATCATCACCGCCCCGAAGATGAGCATCCGGTAGAGGGCGAACTCTCGCAGCAGCTCGGGGAGCACGATGAGGAGGAGCGCCCCGGCCACGGCGCCGGCGATGGTGCCGATCCCGCCCAGGACCACCATACAGAGGACCATCACCGATTCCAGAAAGGTGAAGGAGTCAGGCGAGATGAACCCCTGCTTGACGGCGAAGAGGGAGCCGGCGCAGCCGCCGAAGAAGGCCGAGAGGGAGAAGGAGAGGAGATGGCGCCGGAAGACGTCGATCCCCAGGGCGGCTGCCGCCATCTCGTTCTCCCGCACCGCCACCCAGGCCCGGCCGTAGCGGGAGGCGAAGATCCGGGCGACGATGATGATCTCCACCACCAGGCAGAGGAGGCAGAACCAGTAGAAGGCCGGGAGGGAGTCGAGCCCCCAGCCGAAGAGGGTCGGCTTCTTGATCCCCAGGATGCCGTTGGGGCCGCCGGTGTAGCTGTCCAGGTTGTTGAGGAAGATCTTGATGATCTCGCCGAACCCCAGGGTGACGATGGCCAGGTAATCCCCCTTGAGCCGCAGGGTCGGGATCCCCAGGAGGAGACCGAAGCAGAGGGCGATGAGTCCGGAGAGGGGGAGGGCGGTCCAGAAGCCGCAGAGGTGGAGCTTGGCGGTGAGGATGCCGGTGGTGTAGGCGCCTATGGCGTAGAAGCCGATGAAGCCGAGGACCAGGGTGCCGGTCATCCCCACGGTGATATTGAGGGCCGTGGCCAGGATGGCGTAGAGGAGCGCGCTGGTGAAGACGTCGATGAGGTAGTTGGACGAGACAAAGGGGAGCGCTACGGCCCCGGCCAGGAGCAGCGCCAGGAGCGGCTTGTGATTGCCGATGACGGCCCGGTCCACCCTGGCTCGGAGCCGGACGAAGGTCCGGTTCTGCTCCCCGGCAAAGGCTGTCCGGCGGAGAGTCCAGAGCGCCAGGAAGAAGAGCGGCAGGTAGAGGGTGTTCCCCTTGAGAAAGGGGAGGACGATGAGGAGGAGCCCCAGGTAGTAGAAGGTGGAGAGCCCCAGGCTACGCGCGTTCATGGCTCTTCCTTCCCAACAGGCCCGACGGTTTGAGGATCAGCACCCCGATGAGGATGAAGAAGGCGTAGACATCCTTGTATTCACTGGAAAAGTAGCCGGCACCCAGGGCCTCGATGATCCCCAGGAGGAGCCCCCCCACCATGGCGCCGCCGACGCTGCCGATCCCTCCCAGCACGGCGGCGGTGAACGCCTTGATCCCCCCCAGGTACCCCAGGGTGAAGTTGATGGTGCCGTAGTAGACGCCGATCATCACCCCGGCGCAGGCTGCCAGGAACGAGCCGGCCATGAAGGTGAGGGAGATGACGCTGTCCACGTTGATCCCCAGGAGTCCGGCCATGTACGGGTCCGAGGAGACCGCCCTGATGGCGGTGCCGAACTTGGTGTGGTTGATGAAGAGGGAGAGCCCCGCCATGAGGAGGAGTGACGAGGCGATGATGGCGACCTGGAGCCAGGTGAAGGAGACCCCTCCCAGCGTGATCGTGGCGCTCTTCAGGAGTTGGGGGAAGATCTTGTCCCGGGCCCCCATGGTGATCATGACGAAGTTCTGGAGGAAGAGGGAGGCTCCCAGGGCGCTGATGAGGGGGGAGAGTCTCGGAGCGTTCCGGAGCGGTTTATAGCAGATCCGCTCCAGGTAGTAGCCGTAGAGGGCGCAGAGGAGCGCGGCCAGGAGCATGACGCAGAGGAGGAGCAACACCACGTTCCCCTGGAGGCTGGGGGGGAGCGTGGGGATGAGGGAGATGAGGATGAATCCCAGGTAGGCGCCGATCATATAAATCTCGCCGTGGGCGAAGTTGATCAGCTTGAGCACCCCGTAGACGAGGGTGTACCCCAGCGCGATGAGCGCATAGCTGCTGCCGATGGTGACGCCGTTCAGGAGGTGCTGGAGGAACATGGGGCGCAACTCTAGCAGAAAAGGGGGCTCATTGAAAGGAGTAAAGAGGAAGGAAGGAGGGCGATTAGCCCCCCTCCCCCAAAGGGCTGACCATGTCCTTTCAGTACCATTCCTGTCTTTTTCATCCTCTTTTATAGTTGTTTGAACCCGTGCAGCGCCAGATAGACCGCTATGACGATGAGCACCGTGTTGCTGATGATCTTCTTGTTCTTTTCCAGGAAACTGCTAACCGGGGTGATCAGGGCGACCGCTTTTTCCCTGTTGAACACAAACAACAGCAGTGGGATGATCATCGGGAGCATTGAGGTGAAAATTACCAAGGCGCATACCGTGATCGACGCTTCCCTGGAGAGATGTGCTCCCGACACCTCCTTGATGGCGGCGACAAAAGGGGGAAGGGTGTTGGCACTGGCCACCCGCATCAGGGCGCCAATCCCCAGGTAGGCGACAGCGCCTCCTGGCATGGCGGCTTCCTTTTTCTTCTCAACGGCCTCCTTTTTGAGGAGTGCTTTGATGACCAGCAGAAGGCAGAGTCCGGCGAGGATAAAATCCGTGATGGCGTGCATTCCCGCGTGGGTCGGCGCCCCGGCAGGGGTCGCCTTGCCCAGGGAAAATATGACCAGGATCGCCACCACCGCGTAGCTTATCAGGCCGCCGATAATGAAGTAGACTCCGTTTTCAACCTGTTTTTCCTTCGCCACCATGATGGTGAAGAAGACCAGGATCGATGACACGCTGACAGCGGCGGCCAAAGAGAGGGGGAGGGTCATCATGATGATTTCAAACATACCAGGCTCCTAAATCTGACCAAGAATCAGGTCATGGGCTTTTGCACCATCAAGAGTAACGGTGTACTCCTTCACGGAGCCGATATCAGCGCTCTTTTTGCCGTCGATGATAAGCTGGTACTTCTTTGAGGTGTCCAGATTTACGATCTTAAAACCGGCATCTGCAGCGCCGGATTTTGCAGGCATGGTTGAAACGATGAGCGCCTTCTTTGACCTGTCATATATCGCCCGCTTGAGCGCAGTCTTTTTAACATCAATCCCGGTAATTGCGGGCTCGGTAAAATGAGCCGCATCGAACGGCTTGTTGTGCATGGTCCACATGCCGCTCTTGGGCAGCGCCCTGGAAAGTGCCATCTGCCGGTCAACGAGGTCGGCATGCTGCGGCCAGCTCTTCATATTGCCGATATTTCCATGTTCTTTGGTCCGCAACCCGTTGCAGCAGATTCCGCCTTTAGCGTCATCCGCCGGCGCCGGCGGTGCAGCATGAGACGTCGCCATCGGCGCAGCATGTACCGGAGTTGCAGACTTGTCCGAATCCGCCGCCGCCAGGTTTACTGTCGGAGTCTTGTCTACGAACTGATAATGATAGGTGCCGTCTATCCACACCGGAGCCAGCTCCTTGTCAGCCGCCTTGTGCAGCGCCTTCAACAGTTTGGTGTCCCCCATCTCGGCCACTCCCATGGTGAAAAAGCCCCAATAGGCGTCAGGTGCAAAATTATCTTTCCTGAGACTCACCGTGCCGTCAGGATTGTTGATTACCTGGAATTTTTTTCTATAGGGGTAAAGGCTCTCAACCAGTTTCGGGTTCCAGGCGTGCATGAATGTTCCGGTCCAGCCATCGATACTCGCGGAGTTGAAATTGGCGCCCTTGGCAACCATTCCCTGTATCCGGCCGTCCATTTTGTTGCCGTACTGGGGAGTCCATGACGAAAATAACAGGCCCTGCTTGATGAGATAAATGATGCCGTAGCTGTGCGTCTTGGCGTTGACAAAGGTTTTCTCGAAAAATTCGTCAAAGAGCGGATGGGCTGCATCAAAATAACGCGTACCGTGCATCTGGTCATACAACTTCCAGCTGAGCATCGGATGAAGGTTGCAGACCGGGAAGATGGCGTTGCGCTCACACTCTATGCCAGGGACAGGATTTGTCATCATCTGAAGGAACATGACCTCCTGGAGTTTCCTGTTGTCATAGACGAACTGCGTTTTGTCGTCCCACTTGAAAACTATCGAGCCCGGCGCATCCCATTTCCTTTCGTGATAGAGCATCTGATAGAGATTGATCATCTGTCCCAGATGGCCCGAATACATGATATTCCCCAAAGAAACAGGGTCCTTGTTTTCCGCATAAGGCCGGTCCATGTTGGGCTCGAACTTTGTAATACCGAGGCTTTCATGCGCCCAGTAGCCCCATACCTGTTTATCAAGCATCTTCTGATTTAAGCGGTCGAACGCATTCCTGATTGTCTCCTGCCATGCCGGGAATTTGTGGTACTGCTCGGCAGCCAGGAAATAGGCGCCAAAGGCAAGGGAATAACGGCTTGCGCTGACTCCCTGTTCATCCACGGATTGGAAATTAGTGAAATCGGGAATGTCCTGATCGGCAAGTTTCAGCATCCAGCGCAACTGTCCCCACTCTTCCGCAGTTACGGCAGGGTATGCATTCGGGTCGATTTGGGCTGCTGCCGCCTGTTTTACCGCAACCGGTTTCCTGGCGGCATATAACGCCTGGACGGTTAACAGGGTAATGATCAGCAGACATAACGCGATAATGATTCTCTGTTTCATAAAACCTCCTTAGATCAGATAAGTCCTGTCGTTTCGAAGAATGTTTTTATCCGGTCGAAGGCCGTATCCGGAGTCATGTAGCGCTTGTCCCAGATGTCCATGCCGATGACCAGACACGGGATCCCCTTTTCGCGGCACATCTCCCTGACGACTTTCAGCCGCGAGTTCGTGTCGCGGTGTCCGATGTGGGCCGGCATGATCACCGCGTCACACTTGAAATCATTGACTATCTGCAGAATGTCATTGCAGAAAAAGTCGGTCGTGTGCAAAGCCTGCCGATTCATCGGATCTTCAAGCAAAAAGCGCTTGCCCAATGACGTGAACAGTGCCTCTTCGCTGGAAAGA
Source organism: uncultured Geobacter sp. (assembly GCA_903857795.1). Lineage (GTDB taxonomy): Bacteria > Desulfobacterota > Desulfuromonadia > Geobacterales > CAIOGM01 > CAIOGM01. The sequence continues at coordinate 63,169 of CAIOGM010000150.1, read as the reverse complement.
TCGATAGGTGTCAGGGTTCCGTATGACATATAATCCATGATCGCAATCGCACCCAACTCCTGCTGCAGACGCCCCCACAACAGGCCCGGGGGCCAGCTGCCGGCCAGATCCTGCCAGAGGAACCTGACCTTCTCATGTATGCCTTCAATCCCTAAACCTGCCTTTACTCGCTCTTCCGTGGCGCTGACAAGCTGTTCGAGCCAATCGGTTAATTGCGGCGAAACTCTTTCCCCGGTCCATCTGTCATAGGCAAAACCAAGCCTTGAGAAATCAGGGTTTGCCGGACAGGGCACGGCCTTCTTCAATTCCTGAAACTCCAGCAGCAACTGATCTTGTTTGTTCGACAGCACACAGACTTCCCGTAGCCGGTCCCACTCCATTTTCCTGCCAACAACATCTTCCATGAAAGTCACTGCATTGCGCAGCTGTTTGCCCATGTAGCGATAGCTTTCATCGTCGAAGCTGTGAGGTGCATCCATCCTGAATTTGGGGACATTTGCCCACGGTTTATAGCCGTTCAGCAGATTGCCCAGCGTATCCATGGCGTCGCAACAGGAACTCGACGTAATTATCAGATCAGGCTTTCTCACGAGTCCAGCCTCCAGATAATAGCAGGCGACTTTGAGCGCCGTACACATCCGGCTTTCCACTCCGGTTTCTATGGCTTTATCGATAAGTTCAGAGGCATCAGGCAGTGCTGTCCCGTTGGCGCCGGTGAGCGTCAGGTCTGAATATGAGCAGCCGTAAGCAACCGGGATTTCGATGAAGAAGTCACCGTTGCCCAGGACAAACGGCCCGGGTGATGCGTTTTGCGGGTCAAGGCAAAGAGTGCCGAGCGACTTGCCTGCTTGCAGCTTCAATTGAGAAAACAGATCAATCATACTGCACCTCCTGATATCGTTTCGATGAAGGCCTGGACACGCGTCCTCAATTGGCCCGAAGAATCAGCGGGGTATTCCCTCTCTATCCTGAGCAGGGGGATGCCGGCTGCTCTGAGCTCTTTGTTCAGGATGTATACTTCGCCGCCCCAGGTATCACAGCAGAGGAAGATCTGGCCGATGATGCCATCAACTTTGAACTCTTTGATTTTGTAAAATAATTCTTTATTGATGACAGGATGCGCCCCGAGGTTTTTCGGGCAGAACGGCCTTGTCAGCACCTGGTAATCGGCGATAGCCTTGAGCGGGTCCGGCCCGTCTTCCGTTACACTGCCGAAGATCACCTTGCCGCCGAAACAGGTCAGGTCATTGACCACCAGGCCGCCCAGCTCTTCTACAATATCGCTCATGGATGTGTCGTCATGGCCGGGGCCGACAATCATTACGCGGGCCGCATATTTTTTATCAGGAACTTTTGCGCTACGCAGTTCTGCAAGCAGAACTTTCAGATCGTCCCGGTACTCCTCTTTCGGCATTGATGATCCCGCTACAATTACAGCCACGGTTTCCGAGCCGGTGATGGGCGGATTGTCGGACGACCTGAGGCCATAGAGTTCCCTTTGAAGTTCCCTGACCTCGTTGCAAAGCCTGATGGCGCTCCATAATTTTTCATCAGTGACTGTTACGCCGAAATAATCTTCGATCCTGCTCTTCAATCCGGAGAGCTGACCCAGGAAATATTCCGCCGCAAGCTCGTTTGAGGCATGCGGGATGAATATGCGATCCAGGAACTCAATTTTCGCCGGGCTTTTTCCCCAGTTGTCCAGGATGTGCCGGTTCCCGTCGCAGCCGCCGCCGATTACGGCGCCGTCGATGAAATCATATTCGCCGTTCAGCACCTTTCCGAAGGTGTGGCGTATCAGGCTGCAGATGTTGGCCGACTCGAAGTAGTCGTCCGCCCGTCCGGCGCTCTCGCTGCCTGTCGCCCGAATACGGAAAGGGAGTATGCCCCCGGCTATGATCAGCTCTTCAGGCACGAATGAGCAGGTATAGCCCAGGATCTTGCCGCCACCATCTTTAAATTTCTGAACCGACGGGTTCATGATACTGCCTGCAATCGTGACAAATTTTTCAAAACTGTCTGATGTAATGCCTGATTTCATATAACGCTCTCCTCTCTTTTGTTGAGGTTTGTTACGCATGCGGCGGAACGGGGAACTCGTGTCTCACCAGGTAAGACGCCACGCAATCTCCCGCACTGCGGTGAGAGCTTCATTATCTGCCGGCAACTGCCAGAGGGAGCGACCGTCCCGGTCGAACTGCCGAAGTTCCTCGTTTTCCGGGATAGAGCCAAGGTGGACCACCGATGGAGCGAGGCTGAGTGTGAAGTTTTTCGGGACCCGGTTGGCAACCACCCTGACGTGGGAAGAGCTCCGCATCCGGACAATCATCTCCAGGGTGTTCATGCTTCGTTGCGAGCCGTCCACAACTACGATGATGCCGGTGACTCGACCCGTAACATCACGATTAATCTGCTCGATCCCGGCTTCGGCGTCGATGAGGACACCGGCAAACGACGAGATCAGGGTATCGACGGCATTCTTGAGCAGTTGGTTTGCCGGGCAGAAGCACCCTTTTTCCCGATTGTGCCCCATGGCCAGCAGGCTGAAATCCGGGTGCTCCACCAGCGCGTTCATGACATAAAAGTCAAGCTGGCTGGCAGCATCAGCCAAGGCGCTCTTGTCTCCCGACATGGCCTGCCCGACCAGCCGATCGCGCACCGCAGCAAGAGTGGATACGGCCGTCTCGCCGATAGCCGAGGTCAGCCCCCCCACCGGATCGGCGTCAACGAGCAGCAGCGGCTTCAGCCGCTCCGCAATCAGAATCCGGGCCAGCAGCGCCGAGAAAGCCGTCTTCCCCACACCACCCTTGCCGCATACCGCCAGCACCGGCTTCGGCATACCGTTACCGGGTCTCACCTGTTTGTCTACCATCTCGGGCTCACCTCCTTTATAAAGCTCATGGTGCGGATCCCCTTTCTCCCAGCAGTTCCTTGAGGTCGTCACAGACCGTTTTGTCTTCACAGGCGGAACAGTCCAGGGAACAGTCAAGATCAATACCCCGGGCTTTCCACGTCACCCTGGCTATCTCATGGGTGATCCGGAGACCCTCCCGGGCTATTTCAGCAAGACGCTCCAGATCGTCCCGGCTGGAAGTCACAAAGATGGTTTCCATCGCCTGTATGTTGCCACTGCCGGCCTTGTGCAGCACTTCAAGTGCCCTCCCGAGGGTCTCGAGAGTGAATCCCTTCAGGGCGACATCCCTGCTGATCCTGCTCCAGACACTCTGCCGCGAACTCCGAACCATGTACCCCTCGATGCTATCGCCGATGACACCCATATGCATGAGCGGCTCGCAATCTCCCTCCTGAAGCTCATCTCCTCCGATCAGCAGAATTTGACCGAAGGGGAGACTTTTGCCGCAGGCATCACTGACATCCGGACCGATTACCGTCACCCGGCCATCCCTGACCAGCCCCGGCGTGGCGGTGAAGAGCGTGCATGAACATGACCCGGCCTCGGGGTTTCCCAGTTCCAGCCAGGTGTCACCACGAAGCACGAGACCTGAGTGGGCCCCCTTCCCGACAGCCACCGGGAGCTCCATGGAGACGGGAGGAGCGTCGCAGACGGTCACCGCTCTCCCCCGGGATCGCAGTTCCTCAACATATTCCCGCACCGTGCAGATTGAATCGTCAAGTAACGTCATGCCCATGTTTTATCCACGCAGATGATGTTTACGATATCGCGAGAGCAGCGGCTTTTCCCTTTGCGATCACAGCGGCGCCCACGGCCCCCATGAACTGGGGATCGATAGGCAACTTCCTGATCGTTACGCCCAGAACGTCATTCAACGCGCCGATTAGACCTTCATTCCTGTGACATCCCCCAGTCAGGACGAGATCGTCGGCAACGCCTACCTTTCGGGCAAGAGATCCGACTCTGCTCGCCACCGACCGGTTGATCCCCGTAATAATATCCGGCAAAGGGACATCATTATTCACCAGAGAAATAATCTCAGACTCGGCAAAGACGGTGCACTGTGTCGAAATAATTGCCGGTGTCGGGCTTATGTTGGCCGGTGCGCCAATGCCTTCGAGGCCGCATGCCAATACCTTGGCCATCACCTGAAAAAATCTGCCGGTGCCGGCGGCGCACCGCTCATTCATCTCAAAGCCCAGCACAGCGCCCTTGTCACTCAAGGAAATAGCCTTGCAGTCCTGGCCGCCGATATCGATGACGGTCCTGACGGTGGGCATAAGATGAAACGCGCCCCTGGCATGACAGGAAATCTCGGAGATATTCTCGTTGGCGAAATCAACCTTGAGTCGGCCGTATCCCGTACTGACGATGTATGCGCACTCCTGAACTGAGGTAATCCCGGCATTGCGGAGCGCCGAATCCATTGCCATCTGTGCGGTAACGGCAGGCTTCGTGGTCGCCGTAATGATATCTCCGAGGAATACCTTGTCATCAATCAGCACCACAGCCTTCCCGGTTGTTGAGCCCAGATCTATTCCTGCTACGATCATGTTTCATCCCTCCCCGTGCAGGTAGTGTTGTCACTCTCCGGATGTGGCTTATCTCCCCTGATATCCCCGTTACTGCGGCGGGCTGTTGTTGACCCCCCCCTGAGGAATATGCTCCAGCCAACTGAAACCGTTGGTCAGCTTCTTCCCGTTAACCGTGCCGGCCGCGTTTCCCCAGTGCTCGTAAAGTTTGGGGTCCCATCCCCAGAGATCAACGATCAGGTGGAGGTCGTTGCCGCCGAACTTCGCATCGATGATGAAGGAGGTGTTCCCTTTGAGCGGCGTCACCTTGAATTCGGAGGGGGTGTAATAGTTACCCTCGTAGTAGAGCCCTGCGTCCCGGTATCTACCGGTCATACAGAATAGGCCGCTCACCTGGTCGGTGTGGAAGGGGACCCACCACTCGTTGCCGAACTTCAGGAGGGCCGTCCGGTAGTCGGCGCTCTTGGGGCCGCCGCAGAAGAGGTTTTCCTGCTCGGCAAAGCCCTTGACTGCTATTTTTTTCTTCTTGACGGTGAATGTCGCGGTGGCGGCCCCCATCTCCTCAAATCCGGCCATGACGGCATTCGGCATCATCTCCGCCCCGCCAAGCCCCTTGTTGTACCAGAACGAATAGTCGAATTTGGCGCTGGTTTCCACCGTCATGTCGGCGTCCTTGTAGGAGATCTTCACCTTCCCTTGCGCCAGGGTGTAGGTAAGCGACCGGTTTCCTTCCTTGACGGAATAGGTGATGCTCTCTTTTCCTTCGGTATAGACTGGCAGGGTGGTGAAATTCAGTTTTTGGATAGCGGCGGGATTCTTCGTCGAAGAGATGGCAAAGAGGACCGGCAGAACAATCTTCCCTGTACCATGGTGGTTGATGCAGACATAGATCATGTACTGCTCGCCGTCATCCCCTTTGCCGACGAAGTTGTACCAGTAGTTCCACCGGGGAATTCCGGCGAACTCCATCATCTTCAGGTCGCTCAGTGTACCCAGGTGAATTTTCCCGGGATCTCCCTGATTCTTCATCGGCTCCGGGGGGGTATAGACGGGCAGGGCCCCCTTCTCGTAGGTGGAAAGGAGCTTCTCCGCCGAGTCGAGCAGCTTCGCCGCCTGCGGGGCATTGCCTCCGGAAAGTGCGGCTTTGGCATCAATGATCAGTTTGCCCCCTTCGTCGGCGCCGGGCACAAGTCCATCGGCATAGATGTCGTACCATTGGTACTTGACAACGTCGTACCGGTTCTGGAGGGTGGCAAGCCGCTGGGCCACCTCTGATACGGCAGCATCCTGCATGATTTTGCCGCCGGCCCAGGTGTTCGTCAGCCAGGCGGCAGTGCAGAGTAGCAGTGGCAGGACGATCCTCGTGATGGTGCATCTGTTCTTCATGGTGTTCTCCTTTCGTTGTGCTCGTTGTGTTAGTGCTGTTGCAGAACCACTTCGTGTGCCGCGGCGCCGGCAAGCCACACCTCGTAATCAGCTCCCCCCGGGAACAGCTTCGTTCTTTTCCTGGGAATCTTCTTTGCAGGGTTGCGTCGGGCGTGCCGCGCTCTCCGCATTCCGCACCGGGCAACTCCGGTGGCGGTTCAGACAGTACTGCAGCATCTTGGGAATGCTCCGACTGTTGAGTTCCCGGTTGTAGCAGTCGGGCAGGGGGTGCGCCAGATAAGGGCAATCGTCGTCTCCGGGTTTGATTTCCATGGATTATCCAACAGCACAGAGCGTGCCGATTTATCGAATCCATATAAATCGGATAGTTGGAGGAATCGAAGGGGAGTTGGGGGTGGCAGGATTTACCACCTGTTGCAGAAACGGGTATCAAAATTTGATAGTGGCAGGGAATGGATAGGCGGGGGAGGGGGGCTGTGCAGGTATCAGTTGAGATTTTTTTTGGTATTGCCTATACTACCACTTATGAAACCCCACATTGTTCTTGATACCAACGTCCTTGTTTCAGCGCTCAAATCATCAAGCGGGGCTTCCTTTCGCCTGCTTTCTCTGGTGGAGCAGGATCTTTTCACGGTGCATCTGTCGACTACACTCGTCACCGAATATGAGGCTGTCCTCAAACGTGGCATGACGTTGCTGTCGGCGGAAGAGATTGACGATGTGGTGGATTTTATCTGTTCGAGATCAGTATTGAATAAAATTTTCTACCTGTGGCGACCGGTGTTGAAAGACCCAGGTGATGATTTCGTCATGGAGCTTGCAGTAAAGGCCAATGCAATCATTATTACCTGGAACGTAAATGATTTTAAACAGGCCGTATGGTTCGACATAAAAGTAATGACACCGCGTGACTTTCTGAGATTTCTGGAGGTGCTGCCATGAGCGCAATAAGTATCCGTCTTCCCGATTCTGTTCACACTATGGCTCGTGAAATCGCCAGAGAGGATCATGTCTCTCTCAATCAGTTCATTGCTTCGGCAGTGGCAGAAAAGATCTCCGCCTTGACCACCGAAACATACCTTGCCGCGCGCGCGGCCAGAGGTTCTGCCGACAAGTTTCGCGCCGCGCTTGCCAAAGTGCCTGCTATCGAACCGGAGGAATTTGATCGGTTATCCTGACGAGTGCATGGGTGCAAGGATATGGTGACGAGTTTCGATGGCATTTCCGGCCTCACCGAACTGCACCGTCACGGTAGTGCCGCTTCCTGAAAGCGATTCCAAAGAGAAACTGCCCCCGAGTATTTCGGCTCTCTTCTTCATGGTTCTCACCCCCATCCCATGTCCGGCAGGGCCCCCCCTTGTCGGACACGAAACGAAGCCACTGCCGTTGTCTGAGACGGCAAGCCGTATCTTTCCGGAGTTCTGGCTCAGGGAGATGTTCACGACCTGGGCCTCGGCGTGTTTGACGATGTTGGTGAGCGCCTCTTGAACGATGCGAAACAGGATCAGCTCCTTGTCCGAGGCTATCCGCGGGAATGCCTCGTCAGTCTCAAATGAAACTGCGATTCCGTATCGAGTCGAATAACCGGCAATATAGTTGTTGAGCGCTGCAATCAGATCCAGATCGTCCAACTCCGATGGCCGCAGAGAGCCCATGATATTTCTGGTGGATACCCTGACGTCATCGATGATTTTCTTTGTATCAGCCATTCTAGCCAGTAACTCCTGGGGCACACACTCATTCAGAGTCCCATCGATGAAAGACATATTAATGCCGAGGGCTGTCAGGTTCCCGCAGATGTCGTCATGAAGCTCTTCGGCAATTTTTCTCCTGAAATCTTCCTCCACTTCGATAAGACGCCGTGAGTAGTTGATCAGTTCCAGTTCGGCCTGTTTGCGCTCGGTGATATCGAAATGGCTGACAACCGCGCACGTCGTGCCATTTACGCCAAACGGTACGACGGTCATGGAAAACCAGTTCTCTTGCAGGGGACTGTTACAACAGTACTCCATGGCAAACCGTTCCTGGGCCTTGCTCAGCACCGCTTCAATTCCGGTCAGCGCCTGCCGTGCATTCTGATCATCATTATACGCGACACCCCGTCGGCAGACCTCCAGATAGTTGACGCCCACCGCCACCAGTTGCACTCGGGCCTCGTTGTTAATCGCCGACTCCAGCCAGGCGCTGTTAACGGCTATGATGACACCTTGACTATCAATCACGGCAATCTGGGCCGGCAATGCATTCAATGTCATGCGATTCAACTCTTCGCTCTCACGCAGAGCCGATTCAGCCTGTATGCGCTCCGAGATATCACGAATGGCTGCGGCACAAACCCTGATCCCCAGATAGTCAAAATAGCTGTAGGTTATTTCCACAGGGAATTCTGTGCCGTCTTTTTTGAGATGCCAGCACAAGGGGGCCACAGCTTCACAGCCCCGCATGGACTTCTCAGTCACCGCTGGATCGACGGATAGATCGACCGCCTTCAGAAGCTTGATCTCATTTTTCAAATGACCATACATTCTTGTCGCTGCGGAGTTTGCATCAATAATACGGCCGCTCTCCCAATCAAACATGAGTAGGGCGTCACATTCCATTTCAAACAGTTGACGATAACGCTCTTCACTGTTTTTGAGCGCGACTTCAGCCTGTTTGCGTTCGGTGATGTCGCGGAGGACATGGACTGAACCGGTGAATTTTCCATCGTCATCATAGAATGGGGTCACGCTGGCGAGAAAATGACCGTTTAGGGCGGGCAGGAATGTCTCGGTAAAATGCTCCTGCCCGTCCCGATTGACCATGTGGTTCAGGCAGAAGTCAGGAGGGTATTCTCCTCCGTGAATGACATAACAACAGCGTTCACCGATAAGTTCCGCCGGTGTGACTCTCAATCGATCGGCCTGTGCGCGGTTGACACGCGTGATCCGAAATTCCCTGTCAAGAAGCATGATCAGATCGGGCATAGAGTCGAAGGTCTTATCCCATCCGCTCTGCATTCTGAAGTTCTCGCTCTGTCTTGATTCATCTGCGACCTGTTTCTGCGTGTTGACGCGCGGCGCCGGAAGGTTGTCTTCCCTGGCCATGGTTCCATCGATGGCGCGCAGGGTCTCTTCAGCCTCTGCCTGCAGCAACCGATGGGTTTCTATTTTAGCCAGGAGTTCTGTTCGGCGGTTGTTGGCGATGGGCACTGTCTTTCCTCCAGATGGATTCTTCCGATGGACAATTTCGGCGGTTCACTACACTGATAGCGATTACTAGCATCAATAGTTGTGCCAAACATCGTGCAAAGGGAAAAACATCTAACATCTTGTAATCTGTAGCTAAAACAAGGTTGGCTTGTGCCAATTTATGTGGCAAAAACGATATGCTGTTTAAACAGGTAATGACCACGTCATTTGGCGTAGGAGATCATCGGGGGCACAATTCATTTTCAGGCTGGACCATCTTCGGAATGCTCCGACTGTTGAGTTACCGGCAGGGAAAGGTTGGCGGGGGAGGGGGGGGCTGTGCAGGTATCAGTTGTGATTTATTTTGGTATTGCCTATTTGCCGCGCGCGCGGCCAGAGGTTCTGCCGACAAGTTTCGCGTGGCGCTTGCCAAAGGCCTGCTATCGAACCGGAGGAATTTGATCGGTTATCCTGAACCATCATTTATGGGTACTTCCCAGACCTCCGAGGTTTTGAAAACCTCGGAGGTCTTTTTTTATCGGGTGAGGAGGGCAATCGACGGATTCCCGCGAGAGGTCTACAGAACCAAATTCAATTGCACTGCTGAAGCGGGCTGCGGCTGGTTGCGCCGAGCATGAGGCCGTCGGGTTTGTCGTCGGGGGTTTCGCCGGTCTGCAGGAAGTTGACTTGACTGGTATTTCGCGGCGGCCCCCCCAAGTACGGCGGGATGCAGGCGCAGGCCAGTTCGATGGTCGCGCCGGCGCCGGTTGTCGTATTCGTCGGCGCACCGGTGATTATCGCGAGCACCCCGCCGGTTGCCTGCGGGTCGCTGGTGCAGAGTGAATAGGGGAGCGACAGGGCCTGGCACGAGAGGAACCCGATTCCGGCGGGATTGGAAATGTTCTGGGAGCCGGTAGGGTAGAACGAGAAGGAGACACCCGTACCGGTGGGACAGGTGGTGGTGTCCAGCGTCTGCGTACCGTTCTGCAAGCTGCCGGTGCTGGTTTGGGCCCCACTGGCATTGTTGTAACTGGAGGAGTAGCCGGTTACGCTCAACATACCGTTTCTGTTGTAGCTGGAGATCGGATTGATGGTCGCGCTGCCCATGTTCACTGAGCCCAGTGGGGCAACGACGAGCACAGTGGGCGCGGTCGCGGCCGCCGTACTGCTGCCGCTTGCGTCCAACCCGAACTGATAACTGCAGCTCAAGGAGCACGAAGCGCCGGAGGCGTAGGTGCTGGTGGGGTTGGGGGTTAAATTCAGGGTCACAGAAGCATTGGGCACACAGGTGGACATATTAAGGGTCTGGGGCCCATTTGCGCAATTGTACGGCGTCTCCATATCATACTGTAAGCCGTAATAGCCACCCACTACAAAATCGCCACTGCTGGAGTTGTAGCTATAGTCCCAGCTGTCGTCGGGATAACCTGGAGAGGAGAGACTAAAACTGGTTCCGTTGCCGGCCAGAGGCGGCGTGGTCACGAACAGGTTAAGCTGCGGCATCGCAGTCGGCACGGGCGTTCCCGAGACTCGCCCACTAACGGTATAACTCGCCAGGCTAACCAGTCCCGACGAGTTGTTAAAGGTAGTATTGACCGCTGATATGCCCAGCGGCCAGAGGTTGGTGGCGTTGACCACCTGGGTCGGCGGCGCAAACGCGGCGATGGAGGGATTTTGCAGGATCATGTAGCCGTTATTGGCGGCCTTGGATTTCGATACTGCGGTGATGTCCGCCCCGGCCAGGATGGCGTCCCAGATGCTCAATTGGGTGTTGGTATAGGTGTTGGAAGCGGTGGCGAGCACGTTGGTGTAGGACTGGGTGGAGACGGCCTGGCTGCCGTTGTTGTTCGTCGAACCACACGTGGCGCTCAGCAGATTATCGGTGACATTGATGCCGGTGCAAAGGCTGTCGGCATTGATGGAGTAGTTGGCGTAGAGCATCGTTCCGGGCGCGGGCGCCGTCCCGGTGGAGGAGGAAAAGGTCACGGTGGAGTCGATGGCCGACTGTGCGAAACCATTGGCCAGCAGCATCCCCAACAGATTGGACGCCGAATAGGTACTGTTGATGTATGGCGGGGCAGTGGCCATGGTCGGAGCCGGCAGGCTTAGCGTGGAGGTGAAGTCCGCAGTGATGTCGGCGTTGAGCGACGGCATTAGGGAGCCGTCGGCAGCCGTGGCCGCGCCGTCGATGACCGCCACGAACACATCAGCGGCTATCGACGCTTCGGGGCCGGCCAACATCCCGATGCCGGCAATGCCCGCATCGACAGCGGTATTGATGACCGCGTTGATGACCGGGCCCCAGAACGACTCATGGGTGATCGGCGTGCTGGCTGCGGTGTTCAGTGTCGAGACGACATTGGCCGCCGTCCCCGCCGAGCCCCAGGCGCCAAAGCCGGCGCCACTCCCCGTGCCCATCAGCCATTGCAGGTAGTAGGCGCTGGTGGAGTTGGAGGCAAACACGGGGCTGACCGTGGTGCCGTTGACCGAACCGCCGTTGACCACGGCGTTGATCAGGTTCGACATACCGGTGGCGCTCAGTGTCGTGTTTGAGAGCGTGACGGTGGGTGACGAAACCAGATACCAGAGGGTCTTGGCCGCATAGCTGCTGACGATGAACGGGTCGCCGATGGCCAAGGTAAAGTGCCCGCCGAAGATAGCGGTGTAGTCCATGCCCAGAGAACTGCTCACGATGTTACTGTTTACGTACGCCGCCAGGTTGAGGGGGTACATGGCCTGGTTGATAACGTATTGCGCCTGATTGCTGCTGTTGGGATTGTACACCCCCAGCCAGAGGCCGCCGGTGGTGCTGCCCGTCGGGTTCAGATTCATGGTTTGCGACACGAACCCGGCGCCCAGAGGGTTGGTGACCGAGGAGTACGAGCCGACAGACGGGGGATTGATGCCCGAGTTGGGGAAGTTTGCTTTTATGGAGGAGTTATAGGGATAGTCCAGCGGGGATCCCTGTCCGGAGATGAACATGTTGGCCGACGAGGCCATGTTGGCCATGACCATGGGACCGCTGCAACTGCCGATGGTAGTGCCGCTGGTAGTGGCGCAGGCGCCGCTGGCGCCGTTGCCGCACTGGATGGTCCAACTGTCAGCCATGGCCGGTGGGTTGATCAGTTCATTATTGCTGCTGGTGGCGAGTGCCGAGTTGTAGAGCACGGTGTTGAAGGTTCCCGCCTGACCGACGCCGGCGCTGGGAGGAGCCGGAGTGGGGCCCTGAATCGGATCGATGTTGTTAAAAAAGAGATATGTGGTGGAGGTGCCGAGGCACGAATTTGAGGAGCCCAAGGCGTAGTTGAAGAAGCTGACGGAGATCTCTGAGTTTTTTATGGGGCAGCTGCTACTGACGTTATTGCTTTTGTTCTCCCAGCCGAAGGACTTAGCCGGCTGGGCATACGCATTGGGGTTGGCGGTGCTCCCCTGCGGATTGTTTGTGAAATAACAGCTGTTCGGGCTCAGGTTGAAAAAGGTGTAAGAGAGGGCCCCGGTCTTGGCGTTGAACGCGTAGCCAAAGCCAAAGCAGGCGGCGGCGGAGAAGACCAGACACAACGCGGTCAGAAAGAGTGTTTTTTTCATGGCTGGTTCCCCTTCAGATTGAATTTGACCCCACTGACGATGAACGGGCTGTTGATGGTGTGACTTGAAACACCAGGCTTGCCGTGCAGGTCGTTGAAGCCGTAGTAACTGCCGGAGTTGACCCGGAACCGGGTAAGATAGCCTGCTTTGTCAAAGACACAGTCGGTCAGCAGATTGTGGGGCGGTAGCCCGCCGCCAGGCGCGGAAATCCCGCAGGAGGCCGTCGCGTTCATGGTCATCGGGATCGCGAAATGAAAATGCGGCGCCGCCGTCAGCACCAGGGCGTCGGTGGCCGCCGAGGTGGGATTCTGGATTCCTTTGTGCCGCTGAAGCTTGGAGACGAAGGCGACTTCTCGTACGTCATGACGCAGCGGGTCGATGGTGGTCAGGGAGACGCCGGAGCTGCTGTGGTGATAGGTGTTGAGCGGGGCCGGACTCTGCTCGGTTACGGTGACCGAGTGCAGGGTCGCCCCGGCGCCGGCCATGATGTTGAAAGCGGTCCCTTGATGTTCGCATTTCAGGGTGGTGTCGATGGTGGGGATAGTGCTGACGAAATAGTTCCCCGGCAGGAACGCCTGGGTCCCCTTGACGCCGACCAGAGCCTGGCACCCGGCGCCGTTGAGCCCGTCCCGGGCCTGGTAATGATGCAGCTTGTTATAATTGCCGGCGCTGTCCTGGAACTTGATGGTGGCGGTTTTCAAGGTGTAAATCTTGTTCTCGTGCACGCTGAAGGATGTTTCGTGATCCTTGTCCAGGCCGTCCTTGCGATAGAGCCGGTAGTTACCCGGCGGCAGATAGGTCTGGGTGTTGAGATACACCGTATATTCCGGTTCGCTATGGTTCCCCTTCACCCCGCTCTGGGCGACGAAGATGTCGGTGGTTCTGGGCACGCTACTTCCCAGCAGGCAGATGCCGGTGGCGACCGGCGGCCCGGCGCAGACAGTGGGGAAGGTAGCGATGAACGGATCGGCGACCACGGTGCTCAGCGTGGTCGCCGCAGCCGCCGGGGATGAGAGCGCTCCGGTCAGCAGGAGCAGCATCAAACAATTATGGTGTAATTTCATGATATTTCCTCTTGTGGTTGGGGACTGGGGTCAGCCGCATTTGGTGTCATCCCCGGAGTGAAATTGCCGCTGTTTCCCTCTCCGGTTCACGTGGTTCGCCGCCGCAGGACCAGCAGAGCGGCGCCGCCCAGACCAATCAGCACGATGCTGGATGGTTCCGGCACCGCGCTGACATCGCCGGCATGCACCGCCCAAGCGCCCATCTGGACACTCTGGTCATAGGGAAGCTGGGTGCCATCGTAAAAATCGAAGTTCCAGGCATAGAGCTCAACGGCTGCGTAAGGGGTGCCGGTCCAGTAACCGCCGGCCACCAGGTTACTGAAGAGATCGAAGTTAGCGTTGTGGACGTCGGTGATGGGAGTGTCTGCCGTGCCGCCGAGTCCACTGTCGCCGTCGCCGTAAAAAAGGTGCCCCATCTCGCTGGCAGTACTGTAGTAGTCGTCAGTCGGGACTGCGGTGGGGAGACGCCAGCCGCTGACTCCTGCGTAGTTCAATCCTGTAGCCCAGTCGTTGGCTTCGCTCCAGGAGAGAGTTCCGCCGGCTTGACCGGCGTTAGCGAGCCAGGTGATGTTCTGCTCAGAGTCATAGATCATGCCTTTGCCGTGGCTATTCAAGGTCGCCTGGGCGCCACCCGCAAACAGCAAACCGGTCAGCAAGATGGCAAAAAGGGTTCTGGCGTACAGTGGTACTTTCATGATAGTTCCTCCTTTGGTTGATGGTTTATATGCTTCATGTGGATCACCGTGTTCATAACGCCCCCTGTCCCCCTCTTGTCTCAAGAAAGGGGACTATTCTCTGACACATTCCCTTAGTATGTCCCTCCACTTGGGTTAAGAGGACAGGAGGGGTTACGGGAAGAGGTAATAAAGAGGTACTCGGAAATTTTATACCGTACCTGAGCAGTTACCTGCCCAATTCATTTGATCTGCCGGAACTTCCCCCCCTCCACCTTCCAGACCACGTAGGGGGACTGCTTCATGTCCCCCTTGGCGTCGAACTGGATCCGGCCCAGCGCCCCCTGATAGTCGGTGGCCTTGATGTTCTCCAGGAGCTTCTTCTTCTCCGTTGACCCTGACTTCTTGATCGCTTGGAGGAGGATATGGGTAGCGTCGTAGGCGTAGACCGAATAGACCCCCGGTTCGCCATACTTCTTCCGGTAGTTCTCGTTGAACCCCTTGGCGGCCGGGGACTCCTTGGTGTCAGGGCCGAAGGTGGCATAGGTCCCATCGGTGGCGGGGCCGCCGATCTTCACCAGCTCTTCGCTCATGATGCCATCGCCACCGATGAAGGGGGCAACTCCCCCCACCCCCTTGAACTGCTTGATGAGGAGCCCCCCTTCCACATAGATGCCGCCGAAGAAGAGCAGATCGGGCTTCAGCGACGTGATCTTGGTCACCACCGGTGAGTAGTCCTTCTCCCCCACGGTCACCCCTTCGAAGAGAATCACCTGCGGCACGGTACCGAGCCCTTTCCGAAACTCCTCGGCCAGCCCCTGGCCGTAGGTGGTCTTGTCATGGAGGATGGCGATCCTGCCGGCCTTCAGCTTGGTTGCGGCAAAGGTGGCGGCCACCTTTCCCTGTTGGTCGTCACGACCGCAGACCCGGAAGGCGGTGTCGAATCCCTGTTCGGTATACTGGGGATTGGTGCTGCCGTGGGAGATCTGGGGGATGCCGGCCTTGCTGTAGATTGCCGAGGCGGGGATGGAGCAGTTGCTGTTGAAGTGTCCCACCACGCCGACGACCCCGTCGTTTACCAGCTTGTTGGCCGCCGACACCGCCTGCTTGGGGTCGCGCTGGTCGTCCCCTTCGACGATGACGATCTTCTTCCCCAGGACGCCGCCTGTGGCGTTCCACTCCTCCACCGCCAGCCTCATGCCGTTCAGTTGATCCTGGCCAAAGACCGCCATGTCGCCGGTGAGCGGGCCGGCGGCTCCGATCCTGATCACGTCGGACTGCTCCGCTCCCTGTTTTGTGCAGGCCGCGGCCAGCAGGCAGAGTCCGATAACGAGCCATTTTCTCATGTTTATATCCTCCGTCGGGTGATGGGGGTGAAGAGCGCAGGACACTTTTACACCACGGTTCCCGACAAATGCAATCCGAAACGGCATTTGCTCCACGAATGTACACGTTATCCACGAAGGACACGAAGTTTCACGAAGGAAAGCAAGAGGTTGCCTGAATATCTTCGTGGGAACCGACTCTCTCCGGCGCATGGGGCGGCCCCGGTCCGGAGAGAGGCGTGCCGGGCTAAGCCGGTTTGGTCCGGTAACTGTCGGTCATGTCGAAGACGAAATCCGTGATGGCGCGCATTCCCTCGCGGGTCGGCGCCCCTGCCGGAGTCGCCTTGCCCGAAGAAAGTATGGCGAGGATCGCAATCACCGTAGAGCTTATCAGCCGAAGATTGTGCCTCTGCCTGTCACCTCGAAGGTTCACCGACATGAGAACTGTTGAAAGGTTGACCATTCCCCGGTTTCGTAGTACTTGAAGAGTTCCCGGACATCTGTCCGGGAACTCTTCATCTCCAGTTCTCGGGAGAATCCGCCCATGCCCCCGAACGATACCCCAAACGCCGGACCGGGAGGGTCATCAACCTTTATCAGGAGGCTGGTGACCTGCGTCATCCTGCTTAATCTGCTTGTCTACCTCCTCGCCGGGGTTTCGCTGTACCGGAGTTGGCGGCAGCATGAGGCGCGTGTGGTAGCGTCAGCCCAGAATCTGGCCCGGATTCTGGAAGTCACGCTTGCCGGAATCATCGGCAAGGCCGATGTGGCTCTCCTTGGAGTGGCTGCTGAAGCGGAGCACTATCTTGCTACCGGGAAGATCGACAAACTGGAGTTTGATCGGCGCATTGACCGGCTGTCGGCCCAAGTGCCGGGACTCGACGGTATCCGGGTGGCGGACGCAGCGGGCAATCTCCTCTACGGTAGCGGCACGACGCCAGGTTCCCCGATAAACATTGCCGACCGCGAGCACTTCCGATACGTTCGCGACAATCCTCAGGAACAATCCTTTATCTCCAAGCCGTATGTCGGCCGCATTTCACGGAAATGGGTTTTCACGCTCGCCCGCCGGATCACTTACCCTGACGGCTCGTTTGCCGGGGCGGCTTTCGGCGCCTTCTCCATCGAGTATCTGACCAACCTCTTCTCGACCATAGACGTCGGGCGTGACGGTGCAATTTCCCTGCGGGATCTGGAACTGGCGGTGGTCGCCCGCTACCCGGAACCACAGGGAGTGGGGAGCGCCATCGGCAAAAAGTCGACCATGAGGGAGTTCCATGATCTGCTTCATTCCGGTCACACCATCGGCACCTTTGGCGGTCCGTCCAGTCTGGACTCGATCGACAGGGTCTACTCTTATCGGAAAATTCCGGATCTCCCCTTTTACATCGTAGTCGCCCAGAGTGGCGACGCCAATCGTGGCGGAGTGTACCGGGAAACCGCGGTAATGGCCTCTCTGGCGCTCGTCTTCAGCCTGGTAACTACCCTGTTGACTCGCCAATGGCGCCGCCAACGGGAGGCCCAAGAGGATTTGAGCCTCCTCAACCGGGAACTGGAACAGCGGGTCGCCACACGCACGCACGAGTTGCAGGTCGAATTGGCCGAACGCCGGCAGGCGGAAGAGGCCGTGCACCGCAGTGAACGGCGGCTGCGGGAGGCCCAGGCCATGGGCCGGAGCGGGGACTGGGAATTTGATCCGGCCACCCGGATGTTCACATTTTCCGCCGAGCTGTCGGCATTGTTTGAACGCGACCCGGCCAATGGTCCGTTGACCATGTCCGAAGCCCTGAAGTATTTCTATCCGGAAGACGCCCACTTAGTTCAGGAACATTTCCAGAGGGCTCTCGCCACCGGCGTTAGCTGGGAACACGAGGTCGCCATGAATCTCCCCAGCGAGCGGCCTACCTGGCATCGCGGCATCGGCTGGGCCGTTACCGACCGTCAGGGGAAGGTTGTCGGGATTAACGGGGTCACTCAGGACATTACCACGAGCAAACTGGCGGAAAACGCTCTGCGGGAGGCCGAGCAGCGCTTCCGACGCATGTTTGAGCGGCACCACGCGCTCATGCTCCTCATCGAACCGGATTCCGGCGCCATTATCGACGCCAACGAGGCTGCGGTCCGGTTTTACGGCCACTCGCTCGCAGAACTGCGCCGGATGACTCTCCAGGAGATCAACTGCCTGCCGCCCGAACAGGTGATATGGGAAATGAAGCAGGCCGCAGCCGAGAACCGCAATTACTGCATCTTCCTGCAGCGGTTGGCCACGGGCGAGGTTCGGACTGTCGAGGTTCATTCGACCCCTATCGACATTTCCGGGCAACCACTCCTCTTCTCCATTATTTTCGACATCACCGACCGCATCCGAGCCGAGGAGGCGATGGCAATCGCCAGGGAAGCGGCAGAGACCGCCAACCACGTCAAGGGGGAATTCCTGGCCAACATGAGCCACGAAATCCGCAGCCCACTCCACGCGATCATCGGTCTGACCCATCTTGCCCTCAAGACCGGCCTGTCGCCCCAACAACTCGACTATCTGTCCAATATCCGGATTTCATCCCAGAACCTGCTGAACATCGTCACTGACCTTCTCGATTTCTCCAAGATCGAGGCGGGCCAGATGACCTTGGAACGGGTCCCCTTCCGGCTTGACCAGGCTCTGGAGCGGGTCATGGCCATGCAGATGGGTGGCGCAGAGGCTAAAGGACTGAGGCTCAGCCACACCCTCGCTCCCGGGATCCCCTGCGGGCTCAAAGGCGACCCGCTCCGCCTGGAGCAAGTGCTGCTCAACCTGGTGGGAAATGCCGTCAAGTTCACCCGTTCCGGTGAGGTGGAACTGTCGGTACGGATCCTGAAAGTCGACGAGACGGAAGCTTGCCTAGAGTTGATGGTGCGGGATACGGGCATCGGCCTGACGCCGGAGCAACTCGCGGTCATTTTTGAGCCGTTCACCCAGGCGGACGGCTCCATCACTCGCCGGTTTGGCGGAACCGGTTTGGGGCTCAGCATCTGCCGACACCTGGTGGGGCTCATGGGGGGAGAGCTGTCTGCGACCAGTGTGCCGGGACAGGGGAGCAGCTTCGTGGTCACGGTGACCTTCCCCGTGGCAGAGCTACCGGCAGAGTGTTACACCGAGGAAGGACCGGTGGCACTGCTCCTGGGCAAGAGGTTCCTGGTGGCCGACGACCTACCGGTTAACCGGCAGGTTATCCTGGAGGTTCTGGAACTCCTGGGAGCAGAGGTGACCGCCGTCGGCACCGGCCTGGAGGCAGTAGCGGCAGTGGAAGCAGACCCGCACGGCTTCGATCTCATCTTCATGGATCTCCAGATGCCGGAGATGGACGGCTACGAGGCGACCCGCCTGATTCGGGAACAGTGGTCACCTGACCTGCTCCCCATTATCGCCATAACGGCCCATGCCGATCCAGCCGAACGGGAAAGATGTCTGGCCGCCGGCATGAACGACCACTGGGCAAAGCCCCTCACCACGGTACGCCTCACGGCCGGCCTGGTGCGGCACTTGCGTCTGCCGGTGACGGCAGCTCCGTGGCCCGAAACCGGCTTGGTTCATGAATGGGAACTGCCCGCCGACTTGCCGGGCCTGGATGTGGCGCAGGGGCTGGCGCAACTCGGGGGATACACGCCGCTGTATCGTAAGATGGCGGTCCGGGTCAGCCGGGAGCAGGCCCTCCGGAACGAAACCATCAGGGAGGCCCTGGCTGGCGGAGATCGGGAGGCCGCCCGGAAACGGGCCCATGCTCTGAAAGGGGTGGCGGGGATGCTCGCCGCTCCCCGGCTTCTGGAGCTGACAACGGCGCTGGACGCGGCCCTTGTGGAAGGCGCCACGGATCTGGAGCCCCTTCTCGCCGAGCTGGAGACGGCAATGGCTGAAGTCCGGTACTCTGTCGACCGTCTGACGGAAGGGAGTGATGTGGTATGATCGTTGAAAGAAGCTGATTGACATTCTCCACAGAGGCACTCATGGAAAACGCCACCACCTCCCCCCTGTGCAATATCCTCCTGGTCGAAGACGAGGCCAGCCTGCGGGACACCATCGCCGAGGCCCTGGCCATCTACGGATTTCCGGTTACCGCGGTCAGTTCAGGTCTCGATTTCTATCAGACACTGACCCGCGAACGGTATGCGGTCGCGATCATCGACCTGGGACTCCCCGACCTGGACGGCTCCGATCTTGTGGCCTATCTTCGGCAGAATACCACTCTCAAGATCATCATAGTTTCCGCCCGGCCCGAGGTTGCGGACCGGGTCAAGGGGTACTACGCCGGGGCCGACCTCTACCTGGTCAAGCCGGTGCACATCGAAGAGCTGGCGGCGGCCATCCACAGTCTTTCCCGACGCCGGACCGAGGTTACGGTCACGGCGACGGATTCCTGGCGACTGGAGAGCCGGAGCTGGCGGTTGCTCCGGCCCAATGGGATTGCCTTCCGACTGAACCCGAAGGAGTATCAGCTCCTGGCGGAGATGGCGGCCACGCCGGGAGCGCCGGTGACGCGGGCCACCCTGCTGAAGACCCTCTATGATCAAGACCACTACGCCGGGTCACGGGCGCTTGACTATGTGATCTTCCGGTTCCGGAGCCGGTACCGGGAAGAGACCGGCTCAGACCTGCCGCTGGTCACCATCCCCGGCGTCGGATTCCAGTTCGTCGCGTCCCTCCTGGTGATTTGACAGCAACGGGTAGGCCATATCACGACCACGCACTTCATGCCCCTCTGAATTCCCAACCGTATACGCAACATCGCGCAACATGCGGCAACATGCAGCAACACCGCCGACCATCCAAGCTATCGGCATATTTGTCACGAATTATTTCCCCGTAATCTCTCAACCCTTATTCTCTCAAGAACGGAGAGTACTGCTCTTTGTACCCCCCCTCGGTCCGACGCCAGACCGGTCGGTCTCCAGTTTTGGCATGCTCTGTGATAAGGTAGGCTTGATAATGCAGGGTGAGCCGTCTTGCTCGTACTCTTCATGCTCCACTGCGCCGTTTCTTTATTTTCACCCCGCCCTGGGCGGATTATTTCATTCAGAAGAGGAGACGGTATGTTGCGACAAACAGCGACAGCGGTATGTTCATTGGCATTGTTTTTGGCGATCGGCTGGACCCCGGCGGGGGCATCCCTGTTGCAGACCATCGGGAAGGCAGACTACTACAACGGCGCCGATAAGGTGGGCACGTACAACCTGATCTACGACCCCGATGCCCCCGATACCGTTAATGGGGGCACCCATGGCGTCGCCTGGCTGGACTACACTTATTACGACGGGTGGCAAAATTCAAAGGACTGGGCAAGTGGACTGAACGGGGGCGGTACGATTACCAACTATGTTTTGAACACCGGGTACCGTATGAACTGGAATGGGAGTTGGCGACTGCCGTCTACCATTGGTGGTGATAGTCCTGGTGATTATCCTCCTCTCCCCACCAGCTCCGAGATGGCGCACCTTTACTACGCAGAAGATGTGGGCGCTTGGAGAGCATCGCCTTTTGAACTTTTAAAAATGTCTCCGTACTTTTCGGGCACGGAGTATACGGCTCAACCTGGCACAGCCTGGACCTTCGACTTCTACGGAGGCAGATTCGGCGGAGGCCAGAACCCGATCTTGGAATACAGCAACAATTATGCCATGGCAGTTCGTTCCGGAGAGCTTGAGTCGGCGCCCGCCGTCCCCGAACCTTCCACCTATGCCCTGTTCTGCATCGGTCTGGGGGCGGTGGGATTTTTCAGAAAGAAAACGGTGAAAAGTGAAGGGTGAAGGTGAAATGAAAAACCCGGCAGCGCCCGCGAGGGTTGTCCAATT
Source organism: uncultured Geobacter sp. (assembly GCA_903857795.1). GTDB lineage: Bacteria > Desulfobacterota > Desulfuromonadia > Geobacterales > CAIOGM01 > CAIOGM01. The sequence goes on along the minus strand of CAIOGM010000150.1, from coordinate 41,696 downwards.
TTGGAAACCCACTGGCCGCGGGGTAAACTCGTTCAGACTTTAAGAGCAGAGAAAAAATAAAAGGACAGTGGGAACCGTCTCTCTCCGGCGCGTGGGGTGGGCCCGGTCCGGAGAGAGGCACGCCGGGCTAAGCCGGCAAGGGGGGATGTTTCGGTGCGCCGTCAGTGGCCGTAAGGAATCTGCAGCTGCAGCTGCGGCGTGTTTAATCTGTAGAGTTGCGTTTCATGTACCGTGGCCATGAGATGGGCGTATCCTTCGACGGCCCGTCCCAGGTAGCAGCGGGACATCACAGGGTCGCGCAGCGCCGACAGCGGCAGCCCGTCCTTGATGGCGAGAGTTGAGGCGAGGGTGAAAATTCGATCGACATCCCGTTTCAGTTCGTCTTTTGACATGGCCGGATCCTCCGTGAACCGTTTTGGTGAATCATCCCTGATTCCCGCGGTTGTTTTCAACCCTACACGCCGACGGCGGAGGTGATCATCCTGCTGATGAGACCTCCTCCGAAAAGATTTACACAGAGCGCGATGAGCGCCGTCAGCAGCCAGAAGGTCATCTCCTGGAGTGAGTTCACCGCTACGGCGCACCAGACGAGGCACGCGGCCGTAGCGATTCCGGCAATGAAACGGATGAGCGGGGAGAGGAGTGGTTCGGTGGCGACAGCGGTAGAGGTTTTCATGGCAAGACCTCAGAATTTAAACGGAAACGCTTTTGTGAGGATTCATCGCGGTGTTACTTACCTTATCGGCATGAGCGAACAAAATCTGTACTATTCAGTTAAGGCGGATCCACCGGTTTGGTCGCTCGGGGATGGCTCCGGTCGTAGACCTCCATGAGACGGTCGATGCTCACATGGGTGTATTTCTGGGTGGTGGAGAGGGAGGCGTGGCCGAGGAGCTCCTGGATGGCGCGGAGATCGGCCCCCCCCTCCAGGAGGTGGGTGGCGAAGGTATGCCGGAGGGTGTGGGGGGAGACCTTTTTCATGGTGGCGATTTTCAGGATATACCGGTCCACAACCCTGGCCACACTCCTTCCTGTGAGTCTGCCGCCCCGGGCATTGAGGAGAAAGGGGGCCTCACCCGGCGGATCATGGCGCGCTTTCAGGTAGGCGGCCACCGCCTTGACCGCCACTCTTCCCAGCGGGACGATCCGCTCCTTGTTCCCCTTCCCCAGCACCCGGACCAGGCGCTCCTCCTGGTCGATATCCTGCACGTTGAGTCCGGTCAGCTCTGACAGCCGGATGCCGCAGGAGTAGAGCACCTCAAGGATGGCCCGGTCTCGCAGGCTGAGGAGGGTCGCCTCGCCGGGCCCCTCCACCAGGGCGGTGATCTCGTCGATGGTGAGGTGAAAGGCGCCCCGCTGTTCCTTTTTTGGGGCCGCTACCAGCTCCGCCGGGTTCTGTGCCACGACCCCCTCACGCAGGAGGTAGCGGAAAAAGGAGCGGACCGCCGCCAGTTTACGGCCGATGCTGCTCTTTTTCTGTTCCCCGTGGAGTTGGGCGAGGAACCGGCGGATATCCAGATGTCCGATCTCGGCGGGATGGGAGGGGGGGGAGGCGCCTGAGGCGAGAAACCGGAGGAACTGCTCCAGGTCGTTGCGGTAGGCGACGACGGTGTGGGGGGAGGCGTTCCGCTCCACGTTGAGGCAGGTCAGGAAGCGGGCGAGATGGTCATTCATGGGGCTCCTCCGAGGCCGGCAGTATAGCAGATGAAACATTTGGGAGCCACGACAAAGCCCATACGACAACCCGGAACCGACTGAATGCACTTTGCAATACGATCTAAAGTGTGATTAGATGGGCTGGAATTCGTGCCAAGGAGGCATCCATGCCGTACATCTCAGCAAATGACCTCAAGATAAAAGGAGTTGTCGCCATAGAGGCGATGCTTGCCAATCAACCAGAGGCTATTATTTCCGTCAGAGGCAAGGAGCGCTTCGTGGTGATGGATATGGAACATTATTATTATCTTAGGGAATGTGAGCTGGAAGCCGCGCTCGCAGAGAGTCGCGCCGATCTGGCTGAAGGGCGATTTGTCAGGGAGAGTCCGGAAGAGCATGTCGCCCGCCTGAAAGCTGCACAATGACATGGACCCTGCTCTTTACCGACCAGTATGAAAAGCGGGCGCACCGCTTCTTGAAGCGTCATCCCGAGTTGGAAAAACAGTATGTGAAGTGTCTGCAACTGCTGGAGGCCAACCCCTTTCATCCTTCGTTACGTCTGCATCAGCTCTCCGGCCGTTTGTCCGACTTGCATTCCGTTTCAATAAATTTGTCCTATCGTATCACTCTTGAAGTTATGATTAACGACAGAGAAATCATTCCGGTAAATGTGGGCGATCATGACGCGGTGTACTGAGAGAGAATGAGTAATCCGCTGGTTTCTGGCATGCCGACGGTAAGTATCGAATCGGTCCCCACTTATGAACGGGAGCAGGTGGCCTCCGGGCTCCGGCGGCTTCTTGAACCGTTGGGGGGGATGGCGGCGTTCGTCCGGCCGGGGGAGCGGGTGCTCCTCAAGCCGAATCTGCTCATGGCAAAGCCGCCGGAGGCGGCGGTGACCACCCATCCCGAGGTGGTGCGGGCGGTCATCCTGGAGGTGCAACGGGCCGGCGCCATCCCGCTGGTGGGTGATTCGCCGGGAGTCGGTTCCTACAAGAAGATCGCGGAGAAGTGTGGTATCGCCGCTGTCTGCGCCGAGACCGGAGCGGAGCTGGTGGAGTTTCGGGAGGCGCTCACCGTTAAGGGGAGCGGCATCTTCCGGCAGATCGAGCTGGCCCGCCCCTACCTTGAGGCGGACCGAATCATCAATCTCCCCAAGCTGAAGACCCACGAGATGATGACCATGACCTGCGCCGTCAAGAATCTCTTCGGCTCGGTGGTCGGGACGGCCAAGGCCGGCTGGCATCTGAAGGCGGGGGCCGACCGGGAGCTGTTCGCCCGGATGCTCCTGGAGATCTATCTGATCCGTCAGCCGGAGCTGACCATCGTCGACGCCATTGTCGCCATGGAGGGGGACGGCCCCGGCAGCGGGGATCCTCGGCAGACGGGGTTGCTCTTGGCCGGAGACAATGCCGTGGCGGTGGATCTTATCGTTGCCCAGCTGGCGGGAATCCCCCGGCGGCTCCTCTTCGTAGAGCAGGCGGCCCGGAAACTGAATCTTCCCGGCTCGGACCGCACCGGCATCCGGACGGTGGGGCTCCCCCTGGAGCGGGCGGCCTGCTTGGCTCCGTTTCGCCTCCCTCCGCTCTCCGATGTCCAGTTCGGACTCCCCCGGTTTCTCAAGAACCGGCTGCGGCGTCATCTCACCACCCGTCCCCAGGTCATCCCGGAGAAATGCGTGCTCTGCGGCATCTGCCGTGACGCCTGTCCGCCGGTGGCTATCACCATGGAGAGGGGGCGGCTCCGGTTCGATTACCGGCTCTGTATCCGCTGTTTCTGCTGCCGTGAACTCTGTCCCCATGGGGCTCTCCGGGTAGAGGAGGGGGTGATCCTCAGGCTGGTTAACAGATTATCAAAAATTAACGATAAACCTCGTTGACTTTTATTCGGAGCTCCATTATTCTTCAACTCAACCCGCAAAAGCGGGGGAGAGAAAATCACTTCACTGCGAAAGGAGAAATTCTAGAGTATGTGGACAAAAATTTATATGATTCGCCCGGTTACCCACTGTAAAGAGGGTTGCCAACCTTAGCCCAATCCAGAAAGGATTGGGCTCCAGAAACAGGCCCCCTGTCAGCAGCAACGACAGGGGGCATTTTTGTTTCAACCGCGAGCGGAGAGCTCCCGCAGCCGTGAGAAGCTGCCGGTGAACACGGCGTTCCTTGACCTTTCCCGACAACTGGTATACCGTCCACCGTTACGATCACCCCTCACCTCTCACCCATTACCCATCACCCGATTTTTCCCATGTCCACTGACCGCCTCATCACCCCCCAGAGCACCGAAGACGATCTCTCCATCGAGAGCTCGCTTCGCCCCCGCAATCTCACCGACTACATCGGTCAGGAGAAGGCGCGGGAGAATCTGCGCCTCTTCATCGACGCGGCCAAGGGGAGGAGCGAGGCGCTGGACCATGTCCTCCTCTGTGGTCCCCCCGGTCTGGGGAAGACCACCCTTGCCAACATCATCGCCTGCGAGATGGGGGTCAGCATCAAATCCACCTCCGGGCCGGTGATCGAGCGCCCCGGGGACCTGGCCGCCATCCTCACCAATCTGGAGCCAAAGGATGTCCTCTTCATCGATGAGATCCACCGCCTCTCCCCCGTGGTGGAGGAGATCCTCTATCCGGCCATGGAGGATTACCAGCTGGACATCATCATCGGTCAGGGGCCCAGCGCCCGGACCATCAAGCTGGACCTCCCCCGCTTCACCCTGGTGGGGGCCACCACCAGGGCCGGACTCCTCTCTTCTCCCCTGCGCGACCGGTTCGGTGTCGTCTCCCGGCTGGAATTCTATACCGTTGAGGAGTTGGCCACGATCATCACCCGTTCCAGCCGGATCCTCGGCATCCCGCCGTCGCCGGAGGGGGCGCTGGAGTTGGCGCGCCGCAGTCGGGGGACCCCCCGGATCGCCAACCGGCTCCTCCGCCGGGTGCGCGATTTCGCCCAAATACGGGGGGACGGGACCCTCTCCCTGGCCATCGTCAAGAATTCGCTGGCGCTCCTGGAGGTGGACGAGATGGGGTTCGACCGGATGGACCGGACCATCATGCTGACCATTATCGACAAGTTCGGCGGCGGACCGGTGGGGCTCGATACCCTGGCGGCGGCGGTCTGCGAGGAGAGCGACACCATCGAGGATGTCTACGAGCCGTTTCTGATCCAGCACGGCTTTCTCAACAGGACCCCACGGGGGCGAACCGCCACGGTAACCGCCTACCGGTACTTCGAGCGGATACCGCCCGGTGCTCCCCAGGGGACCCTCTTTTGACCATGCAGCTTGTCTTCGACTTTCCCGTCACCCCCCGCTACTCCTTCGACAATTTCGTCGTCTGCAGCGGCAACCGGACAGCCTTCGAGTTTGCCCGCCGGCTGACGTCTCCCCTCGCCGGTGAGAGCGTCCTCTATGTCTATGGCCCTCCGGGATCAGGGAAGAGCCATCTCCTCAATGCGGTGGGGCGGGAGCTCTCTCCCGGCGAGGAGGAGCTGTCGTCACTGTCGTGCGGCGCCATCCCCGCCTCCGCCGCGTCGGGTTCCGTGGAGGGGCTCTCCCCGTTACTGGAGCGGTTGCAGGGTGCTCCGCTGCTGCTCGTCGACGACATCGATCTTCTCCCCCATAGCCGCCTCCTCCGGGAAGGGGTCTGGCATCTTTTCAACGAGTGTTACCAGTCCGGAAGGCGGATCGTGGTCACCGGCGCGGTTCCTCCCCGGGAGCTGGTTTCCGTTGACGAGCATCTCATCTCCCGGCTCCTCTGGGGGCTGGTGGCCCGGGTGGATGTCTCCGATGACGACTCCCGCCGTCTCATCCTGAAGAAGCTGGCGGAGGATCGGCAGATCGTGCTTCCCGATGACGTGATCGACTACCTTCTGCTCCATACCCGCCGGGACGTCTACTCCCTCATCGACGCCTTCGGGATGTTGGTGCGACAGGCTCTGGCCTCCGGCCGAAAGATCTCCATCCGCCTGGCCCGGGAGTCGCTGCTACCGGGTAAATCCGTGGCAATCACCTGAAAAATGTGATACATCCGTTTTCGTCGTCAATTATCCGCAGCTGAGAGGTGCTCATGGAGCTTAAGGGATTCCGGTTTTCCGCAGTCGAGGCCGCCATCAAGAAACCGGGGCGGCTTGACCTGACCCTCATCGAATCGGTGCAGCCGGCGACCACCGCCGCGGTCTTCACCACCAACAGCGTCAAGGCGGCGCCGGTCCTCCTCTGTATGGAGCGGGTGGCCGTGGGGCCGATCCGGGCGCTGGTGGTCAACAGCGGCAACGCCAACGCCTGTACCGGCAGACAGGGGATGGCCGACGCCCGGGAGACCACCCGGCTCATTGCCCGCTACCTGGAGATCGATGAAGAAGAGGTGCTGGTGGCGTCGACCGGGGTCATCGGCGTTCCCCTCCCCATGGATCGACTCACCGTGGCGCTTCACCCCCTGGTGGAGAAGCTCCGGGATGGGGATGGTCTCGACGTGGTGGCCCGGGCGATCATGACCACCGACACCTTTCCCAAGATGGAGACGAAGCAGGGGACGTCGGACGGGAAACCGTACACCATCGCCGGGGTAGCCAAGGGGGCCGGGATGATCATGCCCAACATGGCGACCATGCTGGCCTTCGTCGTCACCGACGCCGCCGTGGAGCTGGAGTGGCTGGAGCAGCTCTTCAGCGCTTCCTGTGATGTCTCGTTCAACGCCATCACCGTTGATGGCGACACCTCGACCAACGATATGGCGCTGATCCTGGCCAATGGAGTCGCCGGCAACGAACCGCTGGGAGCCTCTTCCGAGGGGGCACCGGAGTTCATCGTCCTCCTCAACGAACTGCTTCTCTCTCTGGCGCAGCAGATCGTCAGGGATGGGGAGGGGGCGACCAAGTTCGTGACGATCACCGTGACCGGGGCGCTCAACGACGGTCAGGCCAAGAAGGGGGCCATGGCAATCGCCAACTCCAGCCTGGTCAAGACCGCCTTCTTCGGCCAGGACGCCAACTGGGGGAGAATCCTCGCCGCAGTGGGCTACTCGGGGATCACCGTGGACCAGGAGCGGATCGACCTCTCCTTCGACGGGGTCATGATGGCCAGAAACGGGCTATTTGCCGGCGGCGACGCCGAGGCCCGGGGGAGCCAGGTGCTCAAGCAGAAGGAGTTCAGCGTAACGGTGGACCTGAAGCTCGGCATGGGGCGCGCCACGGTCTACACCTCAGACCTCACCCATGACTACGTCAGCATCAATGCCGATTACCGGAGCTGAAGTGGTGGGGTGAGTCGACCTTCTTTTGAACAGCCCTTCCGAAAACCGCCATGCACTGTCTGATCTTTATCTTCATCACGCTCTCCCTGCTCCTCCCGGCCCCATCGCAGGGGAGCGAACCCACTCACCCTCCACCACCCCTGTTTGATATCGATTCTCTCATGGAAAATGCCGCTTCCCACGGGCTCATTGCCGGCGGGGTGGTGCTGATCGGCAGCCGCCGCGGCGCCACCTTCCTCCGGGCCTACGGCCGGATGTCGGCGGATCCTTCGGCGCCCCCCATGCGGACGGACGCCATCTTCGACGTGGCATCGCTCACCAAGGTGGTGGCGACCACGCCGGCGCTCATGAAGCTGATGGAAGCGGGGAAGATTCAGGTGACGGAGCCGCTGGCCGTCTGGTTTCCCGAATTCGGCACAGAAGAGAAGCGGGGAGTTCTGCTCCTGCACCTCCTGACCCATACCTCAGGAATGGAGGACTTCCCTCTGACGCTTCCCGACCCGCTCCGGCAGGCGGTGGAAGGGGGGGCTGCCCGCCCCTTGAAGGGGGAGATCGGCAGCAGTTTCTGCTATGCGGACCTGAACTTCATCCTGCTGGGAGAGCTGGTCCGGCGGGCCTCGGGGGTCGGCCTGGAGCGGTACTGCGCCGGGCAACTCTATCAACCCCTGGGGATGGTGGACACCTTCTTCGTCCCCCCGGCGCGGGTGAGGTCACGTCTCAGCCCGACTCTCCTCCCCGACGGGAAACTGCTCACCGGCGAACCCCAGGATTACCACGCACGGGAGTTGGGAGGGGTGGCCGGGCATGCCGGGCTCTTCAGCACCGCGGCTGACCTGGCCCGTTTCTGCCGGATGCTCATGTACGGCGGGGAGCTGGACGGTCGGCGGGTCCTGGCGGAGCGGACCGTGGCGCAGATGACGGCTCCCCGGTACGTTCAGGGGGGGAAGGTGACCCGCGCCCTGGGGTGGGACATCTCTTCCCCCTATTCCGCCCCCCGCGCCCACGGATTTTCGGAGTTTTCCTATGGCCACACCGGCTACTCCGGCACATCCCTCTGGATCGATCCGGAGCGGGATCTGTTCGTCGTGCTGCTTACCGCCCGCCTCGACTTCCGTCGAGTGGGAGAGTTCAACCGGTTGCGCCGGGAGATTTCCACCATCGCGATTACCGGCAGGGGGGTGACTCCCGTGGGGGTGGCGCCGCACCCCTCTTATTCCCCTGCACTCCCGGGATCGCCGGCTGCTCTCAGCCCCGCCGGTTTCGGGCAAAAATCTTGACACCTCCGTGGGGGGTGTGCTAGGTTGGCACGGCTAAAGTCGTCAATTTATCAAGGTAATCGGGCGACGGTCACAAAATCCTGTTCCCCGCCTGGAGGAAGAAAAAATGGGCCACAAACTGCTCCTGGCAGATGACAGCATCACCATACAGAAGGTCGTGGGAATCATTTTTTTCGGCGAAGCGTATGCCCTGACGGTTGTGGGCAACGGCAGCGATGCTCTGCTGCGGGCGCGGGAGGTTCTCCCCGACATCATGCTCATCGACACGCTGATGCCGGAGAAAAACGGCTATGAGGTCTGCCGTGAAGTGAGGAAAGATCCGCTCCTCTCCGGGATCCCCATCCTCCTGCTGACCGGGGTGTTCGAGCCGTTTGACGAGCAGAAGGCGCGGGAGTCCGGGGCCGATGACTTCATTTCCAAGCCGTTCGAGTCCCAGGTCCTCATTGACAAGGTCAAGGAGCTGATCGCAGTGGGCGCCGCACGCCGCGCCGCTTCTCCCCCCCCGCCTCTCCCGGAGATCACCCCTGCGGCCGAGATTCCTGAAGATGAGGAGGGAATTCTGGAGATCGAAGAGATCACCTCCCTGGATGACCTCTGGGGGATGGAGCTTGCCGGGGAGGAGCTGCCGGAAGAGATCCCCTTTGCCACGGTCGTCATCCCCCCGGAAGAGGGGGCGTTTGCAGGATTTGAGGAGCTTATCCCCTTTGCCGGTGATGAACAGGAGCCGGCCCGGCCGGAGCCTCTCCCCGATATCACCCCGATGGCCTGGGGGGGAGATGAGTTTACCTTCGAGGAGGTGATTGAACCGGTCACGGAAACTGCGCCGGCCGATGAATTCACCTTCGATGAGGAGCAGAGCTACGAGCCCCTCCCGTTCCCCGAGCCTGCCGCCGAGACGCCGGCAGAGCTTCTCCCGGAGGAGACGCCGTTGCCGACTGATGAGTCGGCCGAGGGGCCGGAAGAGGAATCGCTGTCGTTTGGTGAGTTCACCTTCCCAGAACCGCAGCAGTATGAGCCTCTCGTGTTTCCCGAACCTGCTGCAGAGACGCCGGCAGTGTTTCTCCCGGAGGAGCCGCTGCCGCTGAGCGAGGAGCCGGAGGAGATGCCGTTGCCGTTCGGAGCTGCTCTCCAGGCGGCGGACGAGCCGCTTGTCGCTCCGCTCCCCGGAGAAGAGGAGTTTTTCCCGATGGCGTCAGGCATCCCCGAAGAGGTCATCGTTCTTGAGGGTGGGGAGCCCGCGCTGGTTACGCCGCCGGTTGCCGCTGAAACGAAGCCTCTCTTCACCGAGGAGCAGCTGAGGGAGGCCCTGGCAACGGTCTCCCGCGAGGTCATCCAACGGATCGTCTGGGAGGTCGTCCCCGATCTGGCCGAGGCGCTCATCAAGGAAGAGATCAGGAAAATCCGGGAAGGGGTCTGACCCGTCCCTCACTTCAACCGATGACAGTACCGAAATGGGGATGCAAATCCCCATTTTTATATGGGAAGGAGCAGCCATGCCAGAGAAGAGTCTGCCTGCCGCCACGAAGCGGCGCACCAGATCAGCGGCGAAGGATCCCGCCACTCCCCCCCTCCCGAAGATCACCAGGAACCACAAGCCCGAGGGGATGGAGCTTGAGGAGTGGCAGCGGCTCCTTCGTCGGGAGTTCGGTATCCAGCAAAACTTCATTCTGACCAATACCGGTGATCATCCGGTATTTTCCGACTTCTCCCTGACCAATCCCCAAACCGGCAAGAGCTACCGGATCGCCATCCGGGGTGACTCTCCCGGCGCCAATTTCTGCTCCTGTCCCGATTACCGCATCAACAATCTGGGTACCTGCAAGCATGTCGAGTTCACCCTGGAGAAGCTGAAGAAGCACGAGGGGGCGGAGAAGCTGTTCACGCAGGGGTACGAGCCTCCTTTCTCCGAGATTTATCTCTCCTACGGCCCCCGGCGGGAGGTCCGTTTCCGCCGAGGCGCTACTCCCCCCGCCGCTCTCATCAGTCGGGTCCGTCGCTTTTTCACCACCGACGGCGTGCTGAAGGAGAGCCGTCTCCTGGAATTCCCCTCTTTCCTGGACGGGGTCCGGCTCAACGGTCATGAGCTCCGCCAGTACGACGACGTCATGGCCTTCATCGCCGAGCATCAGGATGCGGCCCATCGCCGCGAACTGGCGGCGAGCCGGCTTCCCGAAGGGATCGAGAGTCCGCTCTTTGCCTCGCTGCTCAAGACCGACCTCTTTCCCTATCAACGGGAAGGGGCGTTGTTTGCGCTCACGGCGGGGCGGTGCCTCCTTGGCGATGATATGGGGCTGGGCAAGACCATTCAGGCGCTGGCCGCGGCGGAGTTGATGGCGCGTCTGTATGGTATCGGCAAGGTCCTCATCATCTCCCCCACGTCGCTGAAACATCAGTGGAAGTCGGAGATTGAAAAATTCACCGACCGGACGGCCGAGGTCATCGAGGGGCTGAACTTCCAGCGGGCGCCACTCTACAAGACGGATACCTTCTTCAAGCTGCTCAATTATGAACTGGTGCATCGGGATCTGGAGCAGATCAAGGAGTGGGCACCGGACCTCATCATCCTGGACGAGGCCCAGCGAATCAAGAACTGGCAGACCCGCACCGCCATGACCGTGAAACAGCTCCGGTCGACCTTCGCCATCGTCCTGACCGGGACCCCGCTGGAGAACCGGATCGAGGAGCTGCACTCGCTCATGGAGTTCGTCGACTGCAACCATTTGGGGCCGCTCTACCGGTTTGTTCATAATCACCGGGTCGTGGACGGCGGCGGCAAGGTCATCGGTTATCGCAACCTGGAGTCGGTGCGGAAATCTCTCAAAGGGGTCATGCTCCGGCGGAAAAAGAGTGAGGTCCTGAAGCAGCTGCCGGCGCGGCTGGACAAGAATCTCTACGTTCCCCTGACCCCGGAGCAGGCGGCGATTCACGAGGAGAACCGGGAGGTCGTGGCGAAGCTCGTCTCCAAGTGGCGGCATAACCGCTTCCTCTGCGAGGCGGACCAGAAGCGGCTGCAGGCCGCCCTGGCCCGGATGCGGATGGCCGCGGACAATACCTACCTGGTGGATCACGAGACGGTGTTCGGTCCCAAGCTGGATGAATTGGCGACGATCCTGGATGAGCAGGTGCTCCAGGGGGGGGAGAAGGTGGTGGTCTTCAGCCAGTGGCTCCGGATGAACGAACTGGTGGAGGGGGTACTTAATCGTCTCGGTATCGGGTTCGTGCACCTCAACGGCGGGATACCGTCTAAGAATCGCAAAGGGTTGATGACCCGCTTTCGGGAAGATCCCGACTGTAAGGTCTTCCTCTCCACGGATGCCGGCGGGGTGGGTTTGAATCTGCAGAGCGGTTCGGTGGTCGTTAACCTGGATATCCCCTGGAATCCGGCCATCCTGGAGCAGCGGATTGCCCGGGTCCACCGGATGGGGCAGATGAAAGGGGTGCGGGTCATCAACATGGTCAGCATCGGCTCTATCGAAGAGCGGATCCTCGATCTGCTCCGGTTCAAGAAATCGCTCTTCGCCGGGGTGCTGGACGACGACGGCGCCGATACGGTCATGGTGGGTGAGTCCCAGCTGGAGAGCTTCATGAATTCGGTGGAGGAGATGACCGATCCCCTGACTCCACCCGACTACTCGGCCACGATTAGGGAGCAGGAAGAAGAGGCGCAGGACGAGGCGGCGGATGTGGCGGGAGAGCGAGAGAGTGCGGCTGAAACCGAGGCGCAAGGTACGGCGCCGGAACCTGCTCCCTCTCGTACTGCCGGTTCACCGCAACCGGATTCCCTGAGCAGCCTCATCGCCGGGGGGGCCAAGTTTCTCATGTCCCTCAGCGAGGCGCTGGCCCAGCCGGAAGAGGGAAAACCGTCCTCACCGGAAGAGATGGGCCAGCGGATGGTGAAGGCGTTGGGGACGGTGGTTGTCCGGGACGAGGCCACCGGCAAGAGTTGTCTCAAGATTCCGTTGCCCGAGCCGGAGGTCATTCAGGGGCTCTTCTCCGGGTTGGGTCAGCTGTTCGTGCAGATGATGGGGAAAAGGTAAGGCGAGGCAGATAAAGAATCTTCCCACTCTTTCCGCTCTAGATAGTCTCCTCACCCCTTCCAAAAATCACCTCTTCCTGAGGGAGAGGGCAAGGTGAGGGTGGGGTAACAAGAGTGGTCGGAAAATGACTTAAATGAAAACCGTAACGTTTATATTCAAATTTCAGGGAGTCATCCTCAAGGGCATTCGGGTACAACTCCACCTGTACTCCGAACAATAATCAGGACGGGGGATACTATGCCATATCAATATAGGTATGAAGTCGCCGAAGAAATTTTGAAAAATGGCGGCAGCAATGAAGAAATCCAACAGAGAGTTTTGGCGGAGTTTCCGGACTCAAGGGATAATTCTAGTCGTGCGCAATGGTACCGTCGCAGTTGGGAGAATTTTGGACATTGTCGCGGCCGTCATCGTGCAAAATAAACAAGAGACCAGTCCTTGAAAGTGGAAAAGGGACTCCCAACTTCACCGTTGGGCACTGCCCGTCAGAAAAGCCGGGCTTGCGGTTTTCTCGTTCCCACGCTCCAGATTGAGAACGCCGATATATACAAAGTTCCTGTTTTGCAGCCATCAGCGTTTCTAAATATGAATGCGGGAACGAGAATACTTTCTGCCGAAACTGAAAGGTAATCACATGTCTCTATCCATTACGATACCTGGTGAGATTGTTGAAACCGTTAAGGCGCCTCGCAGTCAGGTGAGGCAGACTCTTTATCGGGAAATGGCCTTTGCGCTCTATGCCCGTGGTCTAGCTTCCCTGGGAGCAGCGCGACGATTAGCAAAGTTGGATAAATTCAGAAGAGGTTCCAATGACCAAAGAAGAGCATGTTCGATTCTGGCTTGAATCCTCCGAGCAGGACCTTCCGGTTATGGAAAGCCTTTTTGATAAAGGCCATTTTGCCTGGGCGCTTTTTGTCGGCCACTTGGTGCTTGAAAAGATGCTGAAGGCACTCTATGTTCAAAACAAGGACGCTACCCCTCCATTTACTCATCACTTACTCAAGTTGGCCAGAGAAGCGGGATTGGCTGCGGATAATGAGCAAGAAGATTTTCTTCTTGAGGTCACCACCTACAATATCAGGGGACGCTATCCAGACTTCAAACACGCAATGCAGAACAAAGCGACACCGGAATACACTCTGGAGCGAATTTCAAGGATAAAGGAAATCAGGCAATGGCTCAGCTCGATGATAATCCGTTGATTCGACAATCCATCGACAGCTACTTGAATCTGCTGGTGAACGACCACATTCCGGTCTCACGACTATATCTGTTCGGATCTTATGCAAAAGGAACCCAAAGAAAAGACAGTGATATTGATCTGGCAGTATTCTGGGATACCGATGAAATCGACACCTTTGACGACGGGTTGAGACTGCTTCGTTTAACCAGATCCATAGACCTGCGAATCGAACCCCATGTGTTTTCCCGTAGAGACCTTGAAAACCCCGATCCTTTCGTGAAGGAAATTCTTGAAACCGGGCAGCGAATTGTCTGATATATAACGAAGAAAAGGAATATGTGACACCATGACCAGAGAACTTGCCAAGGGGTATGAACCCCATGATGTGGAGAAACGGTGGTATTCGGAATGGGAATCAAAGGGATACTTCCGGGCCGAGGATTCCTCTGAGAAGAAGCCGTACAGCATCGTCATCCCTCCCCCCAACGTGACCGGCGCCCTGCATATGGGGCACGCGCTGAACAATACCCTCCAGGATATCCTCTGCCGCTGGAAACGGATGCAGGGGTATAACGTCCTCTGGATGCCGGGGACCGACCATGCGGGGATCGCCACTCAGAATGTGGTGGAGCGGCAGTTGGCCGCCGAGAAGCTGGATCGTCACGATCTGGGGCGGGAGAAGTTCATAGAGCGGGTCTGGAAGTGGAAGGGGGAGTCGGGCGGCCAGATCATCGGCCAGCTGAAGCGGCTGGGCGCCTCCTGCGACTGGGAACGGGAGCGGTTCACCATGGACGAGGGGCTCTCCACGGCGGTGCGCACCGTCTTCGTGAAGCTCTACAATGACGGGCTCATCTATCGGGACAACCGGCTCATCAACTGGTGCCCCCGCTGCCACACCGCCCTCTCGGATATTGAGGTGGAGCACGAGGAGAAGAAGGGGCATCTCTGGCATATCCGCTACCCCGTAGCCGGCCAGCCGGGACGGTTCGTCACCGTGGCCACCACCCGCCCCGAGACCATGCTGGGGGACACCGCCGTGGCGGTGCACCCGGAAGATGAGCGGTACCAGGATCTCATCGGAAAGTCGGTGATCCTGCCGCTGGTGAACCGGGAGATCCCGGTAATTGCCGACACGTACGTGGAGCGGGAGTTTGGTACGGGGGTGGTGAAGATCACCCCGGCCCACGATTTCAACGACTTCGAGGTGGGGGTTCGTCACGGGCTGGACAAGATCAACGTCTTCGACGAGTCGGGTATCATCAACGCGGCAGGGCATCAGTATGAGGGGATGGAACGGTTTGCTGCCCGGAAGAAGATCGTGGAGGACCTGGATGCCGCCGGGCTCCTGGAGAAGATCGACGATCATGGCCTCTCCATCGGCGGCTGTTATCGCTGCAAGACCGTGGTGGAACCGTATCTGTCGCTCCAGTGGTATGTGAAGGTCGCCCCACTCGCCGAGAAGGCATTGGCGGCGGTGAAGGAAGGGAAGACCCGTATCCTCCCCAAACAGTGGGAGAACACCTACTATGACTGGATGGAGAACATCCGCGACTGGTGCATCTCCCGCCAGATCTGGTGGGGGCATCGCATCCCCGCCTGGTTCTGCGACCACTGCGGCGAGATCACCGTTGGGATGGACGACCCTACCCGCTGCGCAAAATGCGGCAGCGACGAGCTTCGCCAGGAGACCGACGTGCTGGACACCTGGTTCTCTTCGGCCCTCTGGCCCTTCTCCACCATGGGGTGGCCGGAGAAGACGCCGCTCCTGGAAACCTTTTATCCCACCTCCTGCCTCATCACCGGCTTCGACATCCTCTTCTTCTGGGTGGCGCGGATGATGATGATGGGGCTCCACTTCATGGAGCAGGTCCCCTTCACCGATGTCTACATCCACGCCCTGGTGCGGGATGCCCACGGGCAGAAGATGTCCAAATCCAAGGGGAACGTCATCGATCCGCTGACGGTCATCGACCAGTACGGCACCGACGCCTTCCGCTTCACCCTGGCGGCCTTCGCGGCCCAGGGGCGCGACATCAAGCTGGCCGAGGAGCGGATCGCCGGGTACCGGAACTTCTGCAACAAGGTCTGGAACGCGGCCCGCTTCACCCTCATGAATCTGGACGGGTTCGATCCCACCGGCATCTTCCTGGGTAGCCTGACGCTCTCCCAGGGAGATCAGTGGATACTCCACCGGTTCAACGAGACGGTGCGGGAGACCAACGAGGCCCTCACCGAGTACCGCTACAACGAGGCCGCCAACGGGCTCTACCAGTTCACCTGGAGCGAGTTCTGCGACTGGTACCTGGAGCTCTCCAAGCAGAATCTCTACGGCAGCGACCCCGAGAGGAAGAAGACCGTCCAATATGTACTCTGGTACACCTTGGAACAGCTCCTGCGGCTTCTCCACCCCTTCATGCCGTTCATCACCGAGGAGATCTGGCAGGCGCTGCCTAAGGCGGGTTCAAGGTTCGAGGTTCAAGGTTCAGGGTTAGAAGTGGACGCTGATTCGGCGACCATCATGCTGGCTGAGTATCCCGAATACTGCGAACAGCGGTTGTTCCCCGAGGCAGCCGGGCGGATGGAGCGGGTCATGGCGGTCATCTCCGGCATCCGGAACATCCGGGGAGAGATGGAGGTGCCGCCATCGAAGCAGATTGCCGTCATTCTCTCCTGCGGTTCCGAGGAGAGTCGGCTGCTCATGAAGCATAACGAGAGTTCCATCATCAGCCTTGCCCGGCTCAGTGACCTGGCCATCGGCCGTGATCTGGAGAAGCCCGAGGACGCCTCCATTCAGGTGGCCGGCGATGTGCAGATATTCATCCCCCTAAAGGGGCTCGTGGATGTGGAGGCCGAGGAGCAGCGGCTCCTCAAGGAGATCGCCAAGATTGTCAAGGATCTGGAGGTTTTTTCGAAAAAGTTGGAGAATCCCTCCTTCGTGGACCGTGCACCGGCGGAGATCGTCGCTAAGGAGAAGGAGAAGCTGGTGGAGGTCACGGCAAAGAAAGTGGTGCTTGAGGCGAGCCTGGAGAAAATTCGGGCGCTGAAGTAGATGGCAATGGAAGAGTTTTTTGAGTGGGACAAGCGAAAAGCCTGGTTGAATCTGAAAAAGCACAGGGTTTCCTTTGAAGAAGCCATGACCGTGTTCAGGGACCCGCTTTCTCTCACTATCCCTGACCCGCTTCATTCCCACGAGGAAGTGCGATTTGTCATTATCGGGGAGTCAGTCAAATGTCGCCTGCTGGTTGTTTCGCATACGGATCGAACTGATAAAATACGCATCATAAGCGCGAGACTTGCGGAGCGGAATGAGAGGAAATGCTATGAAGAAACAGCCTGAACGGGTAAAAGATACTGATATGTCTGCAGAATACGATTTTAGCGCCGGTGTCAGAGGAAAGTACGCAAAACGGTTTTCCGGAGTACACAACGATGTTGTTGTCTTGGAGCCGGATGTGGCCGAGCTCTTTCATGATTCCAAGTCAGTCAATGAGGCCCTTCGGGTGATCGCTAAACTGGCCGAGCAACAGGTTGTGAAGAATAAATCCCGGCAAGCTGTCGGCTAGACATATCGGTACCCCGTCCAGCTTAACGTTTCGGGGCTGCTCTCTTGTTCCCACGCTGGAGCTTGGGAGCGAGAAGAGCAGTCGTCGGATATTGGGAGCGTCATGAATTCGGGGGACGGGAGTGACCTTTAGAGCATACGCTGATCTTTCGAGTTCATGCACTCAAGAGGATGTCGGAGCGGGGGTTCAGTCCGCAAGAGATTCGAACCGTCCTTGCAGAAGCGACGAAAATTCAAAGTTATCCCGATGATTATCCTTACCCATGCGCTCTGGTCCTTGGGTGGATCCAGCACAAGGAGGCAGTCATGAAGTGCGTCATCTGTAAATCGGGTGAAACTGAAAACGGGACAGCCACCATGACGTTGGAGCGGAGTGGTTTGACGTTGGTTGTCAAAAAGGTGCCGGCCCGAGTCTGTGGGAATTGCGGCGAAGAATATCTTGACGAAACTGTGGCAGAGCAGCTCTTCAAGACTGTTGAAGAGGTCGCCGGAGGCGGGGCGGAAGTAGATGTGCGGCATTATCGGATTGCGGCGTAACGATCATGCATTCTTGCGAGGTAAGAGCAACTATGACCCGACCCGGCTGGGATGAATATTTTATGGAGATTACGCGGCTGGTGGCGCGGCGCTCATCCTGCCTCCGGCGGCAGGTGGGGGCGGTGCTGGTGAAGGAGAAGAACATCCTCGCCACCGGCTACAACGGTGTTCCCACCGGGATCACCCACTGTGACGAGACCGGCTGTCTCCGGGCGAAACTGAATGTTCCCTCCGGAGAACGGCATGAGCTCTGCCGGGGGCTCCACGCCGAGCAGAACGCCATCATCCAGGCGGCCAAGCATGGAACGAACATCGACGGGGCCACCCTCTACTCCACCACCATGCCCTGTATCATCTGCGCCAAGATGATCATCAACGCCGGTATTCGGCGAGTGGTCTACGAGGAGGGGTATGCGGACCAGCTCTCTCAGGAGATGGTGGCCGAGTCCGGTCTCGTGATAGAGAAGTTTTCCCTCACTGCCGCAGGGGGCGCACCATGAAATGCCCCTTCTGCACCTCCCTCGATACCAAGGTCATCGACTCCCGTCCGGACAAGGACAACACCGCCATCCGCCGCCGTCGCGGATGCGAAGCGTGCGGCAAGCGGTTTACCACCTATGAGCGGGTGGAGGAGCTGCAGCCCCTGGTCATCAAGAAGGATGGCCGGCGGGAGCCCTTCGACCGGCTGAAGCTCATCTCCGGGGTGCAGAAGGCGTGCGAGAAGCGGCCGGTCTCCTCCGAGACCATACAGCGGCTGGCGGACCGGGTAGAGGCCCGCCTTCAGGAGGGGAGCGACCGGGAGGTCCCGACCCCCACCATCGGGGAGTGGGTCATGGCTGAACTCCACGATGTGGATGAGGTGGCCTATGTCCGCTTCGCCTCGGTCTACCGCTCCTTCAAGGATATCAACGAGTTCATGTCCGAGTTGCAGGAACTCCTCACCAGCGGCGGCTTGCGCATCCCTTCGCAAAAATGACCACCCCTCATATCGCCTACCTTGAGAAGATGATGGGCCGGGCCATCGCCCTGGCCCGGAAGGGGGTCGGCAGAACCAGCCCGAATCCTCCGGTGGGGTGCGTCATCGTCCGGGAGGGCGAGATCGTGGGGCGCGGCTGGCATCGTAAGGCCGGGACCCCCCATGCCGAGGTCCATGCACTCCGGGAGGCGGGAGAGCTGGCCCGGGGGGCCGACCTCTTCGTGACCCTGGAGCCGTGCAGCCATTTCGGCAAGACTCCCCCCTGTTGTGACGCGCTCATCGCCGCGCACGTCGGGCGGGTCTATGCGGGGATGGTTGATCCCAATCCCAGGGTCTCCGGGGAGGGGATAGCAAGGCTCCGCGCCGCCGGGATTCCGACCTATCCGGGGCTGCTGGAGACCCACTGTCGCCGTCTCAACGGTCCATTCATCAAGCAGATCACCACCGCTCTCCCCTTTGTCACGGTGAAGAGCGCCCTGACCCTGGATGGCAAAACAGCCACCGCCTCCGGCGATTCCCAGTGGATCACCGGCGAGCAGGCCCGGCTGTATGTCCATCGGCTCCGGGCGGAACACGACGCCCTCATGGTGGGGGTGGAGACGGTACGTGCTGACGATCCGCAGCTGACCTGCCGGCTCCCCCGCGGGGGGAGAGACCCACTCCGGGTGGTGGTTGACAGCCGCCTTCGGACCCCCCCTGACGCCCGGCTCTTCGGCGTAGCGTCGACAGCGCCGACACTCATCGCCACGGTGGAGCAGGCCGAGGGGCGGCTGGCCCCTTTTAGAGCGCTAGGGGCGGAGCTGATCATCTGCCGGGAAGAGGGCGGGCGGGTTGATCTGCCTGACCTGCTGTGCCAGTTGGGGCAGCGGGGGGTTCAATCACTCCTGGTGGAGAGCGGTGGCGAGCTGGCCGGGGCGCTCCTGCGGCAGGGGCTCATCGACCGGCTCATCCTCTTCTACGGGGCCAAGCTGGTGGGGGGAGAGGGGCGTGCCCCCTTTGCCGGGGTTGGTGTCGAGAAGATGTCCCAGGCCACCAGGCTGGAGGAGATCGAGGTGCGGCGGTTCGGCGACGACCTCATGGTTTCCGGCTACCTCAGCCGGTGGTAAGGGGAACTTATGTTCACAGGACTCGTTGAAGATGTGGGAAAGGTGACCGGATTGATCCGCTCCGGCGAGGCGGGTCGGTTGACCGTAACGACGGCGCTGCCTCTGGCCGAGATCCGTCTGGGGGATTCGGTGGCGGTGAACGGGGTCTGTCTGACGGTGACGCGGCAGGAGTCCGGGGGGGTGACCTTCGATGTCTCCCCGGAGAGCCTGGAGCGGAGCACCCTCGGCGCGCTGAAGAGCGGCGACCTGGTCAATCTGGAGCGGGCACTGCGACTCTCCGACCGGCTGGGGGGGCATCTGGTCACCGGCCATGTGGACTGTATCGCCCGGGTGGAGGAGCGGCGGGAGCTCTCGGGATCCATCGTCTTCACCTTCCGCCTCCTGGAACCGGCCATGGCGCGCTACCTGGTGACGAAAGGCTCGGTCACCATCGACGGCGTCAGCCTCACCGTGAACTCTGTCTCCGGCCCGGATTTTTCCGTCACCATCATTCCCCACACAGCCACCATGACGACACTTCTGAAGCGCAAGCCGGGGGAGCGGGTGAACATCGAGTGCGACATCATCGGGAAGTACGTGGAGCGGTTGCTGACCGGGAGGGGGGATGCGGATCCCGGCGGCGTCACCCTCGATCTCCTCGCTCGCAACGGGTTCGTCTGAGAGCCGATAGCTACCGTACTACCCTGTAAAGAGCAGAAAAATCCTCGTCCCCGTGCCCCATGTGTCCGATGCCTGGATAGATCGGGAGAAGGACAAGGTCGGCTATGTCATTCATAGCGCTGTCTTGCTCCTCACCATGTCCCCTTCGACTCCGCGCAGGATGGGCCTCTCCCACGAGGGGAGAGGGGACGTTGAGTGCGACAGCAGCTTTGAAATTGCAGCAATTTTAGTCGGGCAATTTTTCTTGACCCTAACTAATCCTCCCTCTCCCCTCAGTGGGAGAGGGTCGGAGTGGGGATGGGGTAAGAACGTCGCCCTACAACCCCATCCCTCTCCTGACCTCCCCCTTGAAAGGGAAGGAACGTAGAGAGCCGCAGATTGGCGCAATCAGGTCGCAAAAAGTCTATTCAGAGCCTTTACGATGAACGAAGTGACGAAGTAATCTCCCTTTATTTCAGCATGTTGCCGGTTTCAAGATTGCTTCGCTTGCTTCGACTACGCTCAGTACAAGTCACTCGCAATGACAGAATTTGCGCACTGTACGATTAGCCTAAGCAGCCATTGGCAGCAGTACAAACAACCATTTATCCGCTGATTACGCTTTTAACCCATCCCCACCCTAACCCTCCCTTGAAAGGGAGGGGATTTATAGGCTCCTCCCCCTTCAAGGGGGAGGTTGGGAGGGGGATGGGGTTTCGGTGGCGCTGGACCAAAATCTAATCGTACAGTGTGAGAATTTGCGAGCACCGCAAGCTTGGATCAACGGGCGCCCCCGTGGGGCATCACTTCGTGTCTCCGCGTATCAGGCTTTTTGTCTTGATCAATTTTGTTTGTTATGGCAACTTGTAATTACTGTAATTACTAAAAACTGCCGCTATGAGGCCACAGGCGCCGCCATGGAAAAAGCATTACGCACCAGAGATATTAAGATCGTGCATATAGGCAACTCCTTGGGTGTTCGTTTACCCAAAAACCTCTTACAAAAATATGGATTCACTGACTCCCTTGTTTTGGAGGAAACCGCTCAAGGGATTCTTCTCCGTAAGAAGCAGGACGACAAGCTTTCATTGGCGGACACATACAAAGCCATGGCCTGTGACGGTGAAGAGTGGAACGAGTACGACCAAACTCTGCTTGATGGGATAGATGATGGCGACTTTGACACCTAAACGGTACGAAATATATTTTGCGGACCTGAATCCTACCCTTGGCGGAGAAATCTGTAAAATTCGGCCTGTCGTTATTATCAGTGATGATGCTATGAATAAATATTTGGAAACCGTTGTGGTTTGCCCGCTGACTTCAAAAATTCACCCGACATGGAGAACACGCCTTCAGATTGATTGTGCCGGCAAACAAGCTGAAATCGCCGTCGATCAGATAAGAACCATCAGCAAAATAAGGCTGAAGAAGAAAATTGCTCAATTGCCAAGTGACGAATCCTCTCAACTGCGTCTTATTATTACTGAAATGTATGGAGAATAGGTACAGATATCCCCCAAAGGTTGACCGCCAATGACCTTCACGGACACGGCGCTGGAAAAATTCAATCTCTTTGCCAAGCTGCTCCTGTGGCAACTCCCCTACCAGAAACAGACCCTGTCGCTGGAAATAATCGAAATGATCGACATGGGCAACGGATGCGGTGAAGGAATAACTCCTCGCAGAGGTTGAAATCACAGCGTGTCCCCCCCTCCTTGCGGAAAGCCGCTCCCGATTCTCGCTGTCGAAAGCAACTCAATCACCTAGCTGACCGTCTTGCAGAGCGCCGAAAAGTCCTCTTCGCCGAACCCCTCTTTCTTCGCTTCCTTGAACCGTTCATTCACCGCGGCGGCGCAGGGGAGCGGTTGTCCCAGCTCCATCCCCTCGCAGAGATTCGCCATCATCCCCCCCATGATTACATTTCACTACGAGATTCATCGTTGCTCCGTCGCCCTCCTCGCTCAGATACTGCCGGATGTGCTGTGCATGAGAGGTGGATATTCAATCGGCCGGTAATTGGCGATGAAAGGAGCAGGCAGGTGTCCTTGATTTGGGGTTCCAATGGGAGAGTTTTTGCTGTTCGTGGCTGAAGTACGAATGGCCGGGGCATGAGTGTTAATAATATTAACATATGGGTGTGCGCGCCAACTGGCTGAAAAAGCACGCTAAAAATTTATATGTTAATTTTATCGCAAATGAAGTTGTCTTGTAACGTGCTGATTTTGCAGCTTAAAAAAAATGATGTTAATAAAATTAACAAATGCTTCCCCCCTTGCGCCACGTTCGTGGACCTTTTCTGCATAGACAAACACATGAAAACAGGTAGTTAGATAATGTGGCGATTCCGGTACGAATCGTGAAGAGGGTCTAGTCGCAGGTCATCCGGAGGCTGGACTGCTGCAGGAGTTGCTCTCTTCGTCATGGAAAAGGACAAATATGGGCCACGGGGTGACGCAAAGCTATCGTCTCTCGTGTGTAGCGCATTCCAAGGGGGAAAGAAAGGGGACGCTTCTAAATGGTCGTCAGAAGTTCAATGTTTAATATTGAAAAAAATAAGGGGTAGCATCGTGAAGCATTTTTTATGTGTATCAGTGATTCTGATCTTGGTACTTCAAGCGGGTAAGGTTTTGGCATCGCCAGATAATTCTCCGCTTATATATTCTGGAGTTGCTTTTTCAGGTGATTTCAATAACCGCGAACAGCTCTATCCATACAGTGCACAAATCTCCAAGGAGAATGGAGGATCACTTCTAGACAATATTCTTCGGGGAAAACTTATTGCTCGACCATCACTTGTTAAGGTGATTCGCGACAAAGAGTATACCTATCAGTTTGTCATCCTGAACGAAGTGAAGGATCTGCTGTTCAAGCAGAAGCGGATCTTCGCTGTCGCTCAGGATGACAGCCGTGGAAGTGAGCATGGTATCTTTATTGATGCTAACAACCTAAGAAGCAGGACGACAATCTTTCATTGGCTGACACGTACAAAGCCATGGCCTGTGACGGTGAAGAGTGGAACGAGTATGACCAAACACTACTTGATGGGCTGGAAGATGGCGACTTTGACACCTAAACGATATGAAATATATTTTGCGGCCCGTCTTTGATCTTCGTGGCGAAAAGGGCGAAGCAGATGAGGTTTTTGCTTCACCCCTACAAAACGTACAGTTTCATCAGTCAGATAATGACCTTCACGGACACGGCTCTGGAAAAATTCTATCTCTTCGCCAAGCTACTCCTGCGGCGGCTTCCCTACCAGCAGCAGACCCTGCCGCTGGAAATAATCGAAATGATAGACATGGACAGACCTAGCTGACCGTCTTGTAGAGCGCCGAAAAGTCCTCCTCCCCGAACCCCTCTTTCTTCGCCTCCTTGAACCGTTCGTTCACCGCCGCGGCACAGGGAAGCGGTTGACCCAGCCGGTCCCCAAGCTCTACGGCCAGCCGGAGATCCTTCTGCATATGCTTGAGCGGGAACGCGGGAGCAAAATTTCCGGCAAGGATGTTCCCCCCCTTGAGCCGGAACAGGGGATTGGCCACGGCGCCGCTCTCCAGGATGTCGAGAAGCTCAGCCGGTACCAGCCCCGCCTTTGCCCCCAGCGCCAACCCCTCGCAGAGATTTGCCATCATCCCCCCCATGATCATATTCACCACGAGCTTCATCTTCGCTCCGTTGCCCCCCTCGCCCAGGTAGAGTATCTTCTTCCCCAGTTTTTCCAGACAGGGGAGCGCCTCGTCGTAGAGGGTCCGCTCTCCGGCGGTGAGGATGATGAGGGTCCCATCCTCCGCCGGTTTTCTGCTGCCGGAGACCGGCGCCTCCAGGAAACGGCCCCCCTTGGCTGTGATGGCAGCTCCGATCTCCTGGCTCGTTGCGGCGTCCACGGTGGAGAAATCCACGTACCCCTTGCCGGTCGTCATCCCGGCGAGCACCCCTTCTTCACCGAAGCAGACCGCCCGCGCCGCGGCAGGATCGGCCAGCATGGCGAAGGTGATGTGACAGTGGGCCGCCACCCGGGCCGGTGAGTTTGCCACCATGGCGCCCAGCGCCTCCAGCTCCCGGCACTTCTCCGGGTTCCGGTTCCAGAGCGTGACCTGATATCCTGCCGTGATCAGGTTGCGCGCCATGGCGCTGCCCATGATGCCGAGTCCGATAAAACCGTACTGTTGCATAGTCATTCTCCTGTTGAATTGTCTGTATCATGAGCGCGGCCCTGAGCGGAGTCGCAGGGGAGTCGAAGCTGTTTACCGTTTAGAGCCGCTGCAGTGTGAGGTCACCGGACAGGTGAGGCACGGCTGGCGGCTCTTGCCGTCGCACCCCTCGGAGATCCCCAAATGGCAGAGGGAAAAATCATATTTTACCGGATCGCCGGGGTCCAACTCCCGCAGCCGGGCGGTGATCTCCCGGGCCATCTTCCAGTCCGCCTGGTTCCTGGTGGTGAGCCCCAGAAAACGGGCGATCCTTCGGATATGGAGGTCTACCGGGATCACCAGCCGGGAAGGGGAGACACCGCCCCAGAGCCCCAGGTCGATGCCGTCGTCCGGCCGGACGAGCCACCGGAGCATCATGCAGAGCCGTTTGCAGGCGCTCCCCGAGGCGGGAGAGGGGAAGAGAAACGGGAAGTAGGAGCCAGAGGGAATCCCTTGTTTCCCGAAGAGCGGGCCGTAGTCGAGGCCGAGCGCGGAGGCGCTGAAGGCGGTCAGGGCGCCGGTGACATCAAGGTCGGCCGGGTTGTCACCTTGGAGGAAGAACGCCTCCAGGCTCCCTGCTGTGGCGAGCATGCTCTTGATCGCCAGGAGGAGGGCGCAGAGGTCTCGACCGTCGTTGAAGCGGTGCTTGAAGCCGGCGAAGCGGCGCATCCCTTGGCGGGGGTCGAACCGCTCCACGAAACTCCGGGGGGAGGGGCCCATCTCGGCAAAGATTCCGTCCAGGCTTTTCAGGATGATCTTCACGTTGCCATAGGCAAAGGCGGATGCGATGAGCGCCGCCACCTCCTTGTCCCCGGGGGAGCTGAAGCGATGGCAGCGGGAGAGAGGGTCGTTTTCCAGATGGTGTCGGGAACGCTGCTCGTAGAGGCTATCCAGGAGTAGCGTTAGGTCAGTGGACAGCGGATTATTGTTTGGTATAACGGAGCGGGAAGGCATCCGGGGAGGATACTCTAGTAGGGAGGGAATTGCCACCGAAAGGAGCCGGAAGATGGGCTCTCATTACCGGAAATTTCTGTTCTTACCCTCTTCTTTTTCCTTCATCTACGCCACGTATGCTCTCCCCCTGAATCCTGCTTGGTGAGCATCTGGAGGCTGTTTGTCCTTCATGGGACAGCTTGTCTCGTAAGGGACAACTATTTACTCCTATTATTTTGTAACAGACCGTAAAATAACGGAACTGCTTCTTGGCATGGATCGTGCTGCATACCCTCCGATATTACTAAAATGAAGCCATAATGTCCGCAAATGGACATCTACGGGGCGAAAGGGGGCGGTATGTCACAGGAAGCGGTGGAGCGGATGCTGGGTAGGATGCTCACGGATCAGCGGTTTCGTACTCTGGTCGGAACGTCGTTGGAGTCGGCCAGTCGAGAGGCGGGGTTTCAGCTCAACCCGGTGGAGCTGCGGCTACTCTCCGCACTGCAACCGGAGGGGTTCGCCGAGCTGGCCGGTCGGATTGATCCGGGATTGTGCCGGGCGGCGGCCGGTTCTGACCTGATCCGATAAGCCGGAGGTTTGTTTCAGATGGGGGCTCTTTTCGTATACAAGATGGCACTGATGTATTTTTTTCTCTGCATCCCGCTCTTTTTCTATGCACTCGCCTCGGCAGTGGGGATCAGGGTGAGTGAACGGAAGGTTCGCCGCTGTTTCAACTGTGGACATATAGGAAGAATGGAGCCGTACCTGCAGGGGAATAAGCCGTGTTTACTCACAGTGCTCCTCCTGTGTGCCGGTCTTGTCCCTGGTCTCTGGTATCTCTCCGTGGTGAAGGATAAATATCGCTGCAGCCGCTGCGGGAAAATTACCGGTCATCTTGGAGTATCAGATTCTCTGGCACGTAGACTCTGAGCGGAGTCAAGGCTGAAGCAGATTAAGCTGATCACATATATCGGGCTGTATACGGGACAACTCATGTATCAAGAGGACGTCATGTCACACAAGGCCGCAGAGAAAACAGAGGTAATAGTTCCAGTGGAGCAGCGGATCAATGTTCCGGCCGAAGCATTATGGCTGTCGGCCGGCTGTTTTCATGAAAAGAGGGTGGGACGGAGGAGTTCAGAGCGGAGAGTCGCCGAAAACGCCTTGAGCGAACAGCTGAGATCTCTGCAGGCGGAAGTAGCCACAAGCAGGAGCAGTCAGAGTGAGTTGCAGCGGCGGCTGTCTCAATTAGGGCTGTTCGAGCGCCAAACCTCCGAACTCTTCTGGATCATGGATTTGCGGGGGAACTTTACCTACATGAGCCCGGCAGTGGAGTATCTGTGGGGTTACACGGTAGAAGAGATCATGGGGCTTTCCATGGCCGATGTCCTGACCCCCGCCTCTCTCGCCATTGCAATCGATGCTAACCGAAGAGCCTTTGCCGAAATCGTGGCGGGCCATCCGCCGAAGAGGTTCCGGGCGGAGCTGGAACATCTCTGTAAAGACGGCTCCATTGTCTGGGCAGAAATCAACGTGAACTATATTTTTGACGAAGCCGGCGCTTTTATGGAAAAGCGCGGGATCACCCGCGATATCACGGAGCGTAAACGCCATGAACTGCTGCTGGAAGACGCCTGCATGGCTGCCGAGAGTGTCAAGCAGGCCCTGGAAGAAGAGGTCGCGATGCGCCGCTCTGCGGAGGAGTTGCTGATGATGCATCAGCGTGAACTCGAGCTGTTGAACCGGGAGCTGGAACTCCGAGTGGCAAGTGAGGTCCTGCTGAACAGGAGGAAGGACCAGGCACTCATGCAGAGCGAAAAGATGGCTTTGGTGGGGCAACTGGCGGCCGGAGTCGCCCACGAGATCAATAATCCCATGTGTTTCGTCTCCGGCAATCTGCGGATTCTCGGCGATTATCTCCAGAAGGTCGGTCGGTTTGACCGGTTCGTGCACATGGTGGGTGAGGATGATGTTTTTTCGAACTGCAGGGAGCTTATTGCCAGGGAAAGAGCGGCCATGGGAATCGAGCATATCCTAGCGGACGGCATCGATCTGATCGAGGAGTCATTAGGGGGAGCAGAGCGCATCACAAAGATAGTCCGAGACCTGAAGCACTATTCCCGGGTTGACTGCCGGGAAGAGGAGTGGGTGACGCTCGACTCCTGCGTGGAAAGCGCTCTCAACCTCTGTTCCAATGAACTGAACTCCGTAGCCTTTATCCGGAAGGGATATGAGACGGTTCCGGCTCTGCTCTGCCATTACGGTCAGCTGAATCAGCTGTTTATGAACCTGCTGCTCAACGCCGCAGAGGCGATCACTCAACCGGGGGTGATTGCCATCAGCTGCTGGCATGATGAATTGTCGGTATACGCCTCGATCAGTGATACGGGATGCGGTATGCCGCAGGAGGTAAGGGCGCGGATCTTCGAGCCGTTTTTTACGACCAAGGCGGTTGGCAAGGGGACCGGGCTGGGGCTCAGTGTTTCCTATGAGATCATTCAACGGCATCATGGCGAGCTTCTGGTTTCAAGTACTGTGGGGGTCGGGACGACGTTTACCGTGGTCCTCCCCAAAGCCGTCGGAATAAGACGATGAGTCGGAGGATAGCATGTCGCAAGCAGTAATGTTGCGTGAGCAGGTGGAGTATCTGCAGGCGGAAGTAGCCGCATCCCGCTGTGCCCGGGAAGAGCTTGCCCAGTTACGCCTCTTCCAACGCCACACCTCGGAACTCTTCTGGACCATGGATCTGCAGGGAAACTTTACCTACATGAGCCCGGCTGTTGAGTATCTGTGGGGTTACAAACGGGAAGAGATCATGGGGCTGACCCTGACCGATGTCTTGACCCCGGCTTCTCTTGCCATCGCCATCGAGGCGAATCGAAGATTCTTTGCCGAGATCAAGGCGGGACATCCGCCGAAGAGCTTCCGGGCGGAGCTGGAACACCTCTGTAAGGACGGCTCCATTGTCTGGGCCGAGGTCAATGTGAACTACATTTTCGACGAAGAGGGCGTCTTCCTGGAGAAGCGAGGAATCACCCGCGACATCACGGAGCGGAAACGCCATGAGTTGCTCCTGGAAAGTGCCCGGATGGCTGCCGAGAGTGCCAGGCAGGCCCTGGAAGGAGAGGTTTCGGTCCGCCGCTCTGCGGAGGAGCTGCTGATGATGCATCAGCGGGAGCTCGAGCTGTTGAACCTGGAGTTGGAGCTCCGGGTGGCCCATGAGGTGAAGCAGAACCGGAAGAGGGATCAGGTCGCACTCATCCAGATCGAAAAGATGGCCTCCGTCGGGCAGCTGGCCGCCGGTGTCGCCCATGAGATCAATAATCCCATCGGGTATGTCTCCAGCAACCTGCAGATCTTGGCCGAATATTTCCAGGAAATCGCCAGTTTTGACCGGCTCATACAGGAGTCTGTTGATGATGACTCTCTGCCGAACCGGAGAGAGATGATTTTGGAGGGAAGAGCGGCCTTGAAGATCGATACCGTCATTGAAGACGGCGTCGACCTGATCAATGAGTCACTGGAGGGGGTGCAACGGGTAACGGAGATCGTCCGGAATCTGAAGAGATTTTCCCGGATAGACACAGGGGAGAGCACGGCGCGGGAGTCGGTGACGCTTGATTCCTGTCTGGAGCGTGCCCTCAACATCTGTCGCAATGAGCTGAAATATGTGGCCACAATTCGGAAGGAGTATGAGAAGATACCGGCAGTGCTCTGCCATCCCGGTCAATTGAATCAGGTGTTCCTGAACCTGCTGGTCAACGCGGCTCAGGCCATCACCGCGCAGGGAGAGATCTTTCTCCGCTGCTGGGAGGATGCGGGGACGGTTTCTGCCTCTATCCGCGACACGGGAAACGGGATGTCGGAGGAGCTGATGGCCCGGATCTTCGAGCCGTTTTTTACCACCAAGGATCCGGAGAAGGGGACCGGGTTGGGGCTCAGCATCTCCTCCGAGATCATCGAGCGGCATCAGGGGACGCTCCGGGTCTCCAGCACTGTTGGCGTCGGGACAACCTTCACCGTGACCCTCCCCAAGGCCGTGGAGATATGAATCAAAGGAGAAAAGTTATGTCACAACCTGCGACCGGGTCAGGAGATGAGATCGGCGTGCCGCACGGCCAGATCGTCCTGGCCAGCATGATCGGTACCACCATCGAGTTCTATGACTTCTATATCTACGCCACGGCAGCGGTTTCGGTCTTCCCGCTCCTCTTCTTCCCGAAGAGCGACTCCGGCGCGGCCCTGCTGGCGTCCATGGCGACCTTTGGTGTCGCCTTCGTGGCGCGTCCGGTCGGCTCTGTACTCTTCGGGCACTTCGGTGACCGGACCGGGCGGAAGGTAACCCTGGTCGGCTCGCTCCTCACCATGGGGATTGCCACGTTTTTGATCGGACTCCTCCCCACGGTCATGCAGATCGGTCTCCTGGCACCGGTCCTGTTGACTATCCTCCGCTTCTGCCAGGGGCTGGGGCTTGGCGGGGAGTGGTCTGGTGCGGCCCTGCTGGTCACCGAAACCGCCCAGGAGGGGAAACGCGCCTGGGCCGCCATGTGGCCCCAGTTGGGCGCCCCCTTTGGATTCATGCTGGCCAACGGCTTCTTCCTGCTGCTGACGATCCTGTTTCACTACAACTCCGGCCAGGCTCAGCTGCAGAGCGACTTCCTGGCCTGGGGGTGGCGGATACCGTTTCTCGCTTCCATTCTCATGGTGGCGGTGGGGCTCTATGTGCGGCTCAAGCTTGACGAGACCCCGGTGTTTGCCCGCGCCATGGCCCGTGGTGAGAAGCTCAAGACGCCGCTGACGGTGCTGTTCAGGAAAAACCCCAAGGAGCTCGTTCTGGGGACCTTTATCATGCTGGCCACCTACGTCCTCTTCTACCTGATGACCACCTGGATTCTCTCTTACGCCATCGGCAGGACGGAACTCGGTTTTCTGGGGATCGGCTACCGTAATTTCCTGCTGCTCCAGCTGGTTTCGGTGCTCTTCTTTGCCGGGATGATCCCGGTGTCCGGCCGGCTTGCCGACCGGTACGGCCGCCGCAGCGTCCTGCTGGTAGTCACCGGGGCCATCATGCTCTTCGGTCTCTCCTTCGACATCTTCCTTAACCCCCGGACCATGGGGACGGGAGCGGCTGCGAACCTGGGTCTCATGCTCCTCTTCCTTTGTGTCGGCATGGCGCTCATGGGGTTGACCTTTGGTCCCATGAGCGCCATCCTCCCCGAGCTCTTCCCGACCAATGTGCGTTACACCGGTTCCGGCATCGCCTATAACGTCTCCTCGATTCTCGGCGCCGCCCTGACCCCCTTTGCTGCGGTCTGGCTGGCAAAAAATCACGGAGTCGGTTCCGTGGGCATCTACCTGTCGTCGCTTTCGGTCCTGACCTTCATCGCCCTCTGGCTCTCCACGGAGACCAAGGACAGCAGCCTTGATACCCTGGAGGATCAGATCGCGACGGTGGGGATCGAAATCACGTCGCCCTAAGCAGTGCTATTTAACGAAGAGCTTCACGAAGCTGCGGAGATAATCCACTGCGGACCAGATGGTGATGATGGTGGCGATCCAGAGGTAGAACATGCCGATGCGGTACATATTCACAGTGAGGAGGGGGTGGTCGATGGAGAAGAACCAGTGGTAGTCGTAGTGGAGGAGCAGGCCGATGATGGCGATGATCTGGAAGATGGTCTTGAATTTCCCCAAATTGCTGGCCGGGATGACGATCCCCTCGTTGGAGGCGATGCTGCGCAGTCCCGTGATGATGATCTCCCGGCTCAGGATGACGAGCACCATCCAGGCGGGAATGTTGCCGTAGGGGAGGAGCATGATCAGGCAGGCCATGACGATGAGCTTGTCGGCGATGGGGTCCAGGAAGGCGCCCAGGACGGTCTGAATCCCCATCTTGCGGGCCAGGTAGCCGTCCAGCCAGTCGGTGATGGAGGCCACGGAGAAGAGCGCCGCAGCCCAGAACCCCCCCGCCTCTGACTGGACATGGGGATCCTTGCTCCAGCAGGGGAGGAGCAGTACCACCAGCAGCGGAATCGCGGCGATCCTCATCATGGTCAGGATGTTGGGGATGTTCCAGATGGGTTGCTTACGGTCATCGGTCATCGTGTATGCCTTAAATCCTGCCGTTCCCGGTCAGTTGGTCTGATAGTTCTTCTGCAGGGCCAGGACCCGGGAGACGTAGTTGCGGGTCTCCTCGTAGGGGGGGATTCCGCCGTACTTGGCCACCTTGGAGAGCCCCGCATTGTAGGCGGCCAGAGCCAGGGGGACATCCCCCTTGAAGGTGTCCAGGAGAAACCGGAGATACCTGACCCCGCCACGGATGTTATCCTGGGGATCGAAGGAGTCGACGACCTTGAGGTCCTGCGCAGTCCCCGGCATGAGCTGCATCAGCCCCTTGGCTCCCTTGGGGGAGAGCGCCTGGGGGTTGTAGGACGATTCCGCATGGATAACCGCCTTTACCAGGGAGCGGTCCACCCCGTAGTCGATGGAGCACTTGGTGATGATCGGCTCGAACTCTCCGCTGTTGCGACTGTACCTGGCCAGGTTGAACCCGGTACGGAGACTCTTGTCTCTCTTGAGATCTCGCATGAAGATCTTGAAGCGGTGGTCGTTGGGGGTGTCGGTGAAATGGACCACCCCCTCCTCATCTTCGAACCGGTAGATGTCGCCCGCCACCGCCGGCAACGCCGCCGCCAGCAGCGCCATCGCGCCGGTCACCATCATCGATTTCCACCCCATAATCCGCCCCATCGCCCCTCCGGTAACCTGCTCCTGACGAAAGGGATACAAAATATAGACCAACTTCACTCTCATGACAAGGATGAAGCGCCGGGGAGCGCAAATACCTTGACAAATACCGGAATACTGGAGAATAATTCACCTCCTTTTCGTGTAAACGGCATACGGCTTCGAGGCGGGACGGGTCGTCCCGGCCTTAAGGCATCACCGAAAAACCCACGGAGTAGCCATGAAGATCAAGAGTGACTTTCTCGTCATCGGCAGCGGCATCGCCGGACTCTCGTTTGCCCTCAAGGCAGCCCAGCATGGCAGCGTGGCCATCGTTACCAAACGCGAGATCTCCGAAACGGCAACCAACTACGCACAGGGGGGGATCGCCTCGGTCTTTTCGCAGGAAGACACCTTCTCCGCTCATGCCGAGGACACCATGGTGGCCGGCGCCGGTATCTGCCATGAGGATGTGGTCCGGATGGTGGTGGAGGAGGGGCCGGAGACCATCCGGAGCCTCATCGATGTGGGGGTCAAGTTCACCGTCAGCGGCGACTCCTACGACCTCACCCGGGAGGGGGGGCACAGCCAGCGCCGCATCCTCCATGCCGACGATGTCACCGGCCGGGAGATCCAGCGGGCTCTGGTGGCTGCCGTTCACGAGAACCCCAACATCCAGGTGTATGAGCAGCATGCGGCCATCGACCTGATCACCGAGGCCAAGGTGCTCCGGAAGAGGATCAAGCAGAACCGTTGCCTGGGCGCCCACGTCCTGGATGTGGCCACCGGGGAGGTGAAGAGTTTCTCCTCCAAGGTGACGTTACTGGCAACCGGCGGGGCGGGGAAGGTCTATCTCTATACCTGCAACCCGGACGTGGCCTCCGGCGACGGGGTTGCCATGGCCTATCGGGCCGGCGCCACCATCGCCAACATGGAGTTCATGCAGTTCCACCCCACCACCCTCTACCACCCGCTGGCCAAGTCGTTCCTCATCTCCGAGGCGGTCCGTGGGGAGGGGGCGATCCTCCGGCGGCGGGACGGCACCGCCTTCATGGAGAAGTATCACAAGCTGAAGGATCTGGCCCCGCGGGATATCGTGGCCCGGGCCATCGATAACGAGATGAAGACCTCCGGCGACGACTGCGTCTACCTGGACATCACTCACCAGGATCCCGAGTACGTCAGGAGCCGGTTCCCCAATATCTACCAGACCTGCCTCGGGTTCGGCCTGGACATGACCCGGGAGCCGCTCCCGGTGGTGCCGGCGGCTCACTACCTCTGCGGCGGTGTGGCCGTGGACGGCAACGGAGAGTCCGATATCCGGCATCTCTACGCCATCGGCGAGACCTCCTTTACCGGGCTTCATGGCGCCAACCGGCTGGCCAGCAACTCGCTCCTGGAGGCGGCGGTCTATGCCGGTC
This sequence comes from uncultured Geobacter sp., assembly GCA_903857795.1. Classification (GTDB taxonomy): domain Bacteria; phylum Desulfobacterota; class Desulfuromonadia; order Geobacterales; family CAIOGM01; genus CAIOGM01. The sequence continues at coordinate 8,202 of CAIOGM010000150.1, read as the reverse complement.
GCGCCTACAAGCATGCGGTGGAGCAGGTGAAGAGCGTGGAATTCATCTCCCCGGAGATTCCCGAATGGGATGCTGGAACCGCCACCAACAGCGACGAGATGGTGGTGGTCTCCCAGAATTGGGACGAGATCCGACGGTTCATGTGGAACTACGTGGGGATCGTCCGCTCCGACAAGCGGCTGGAGCGGGCCCTGCGGCGGATCAGGCTCATCCAGGAGGAGATCGAGGATTATTACTGGGACTTCATCATTGACTCGGATCTCATCGAGTTGAGAAACATCGTCACCGTGGCCGAACTCATCGTCCTTTGCGCCCAGACCCGCAAGGAGTCGCGGGGTCTCCATTATAACATCGACTACCCGGAGCGGGACGATATCCACTGGCAGAAAGACACCTTTATCCGGAAACAGTTCTGAGGCGACCATGACCATAGACGACCTGCGGCAGGATATCGACCGATTGGACAGCGCCCTCCTCCAGATCTTCAACGTTCGCGCCTCTCTGGCGCTCCGGATCGGCGAGGTGAAGAAGACTCTGACGTTGCCGGTGTTCGACCCGGCGCGAGAGAAACGGATCTTTGCCCGGATGAAGGAGTTGAATACGGGACCGCTGGATGATCAAGCCATTCAGCGGCTCTTCGAGCGGGTGATCGATGAATCGAGACGGCTGGAGCGGATCATGACCAGCGGTGAAGGGAAAGAGAAAGGGGAGGGGAGTACATGCTGATCATCATGAAACGGAGCGCCGACGAGACGGCTCTCGATGACGTCAAAGAGTTCCTCATTACCCGGGAGTTCGATATCCATCAATCCACCGGGGCCAACCGGATCATCATCGGGGTCATCGGCGATACGGAGACCCTGGATACCGGCGTCATCGACGCCATGCCGGGGGTGCTCCAGGTGGTGCGGATCACCAAGGAAGAATAGAGGCGGGGTTCTGGGTTCTGGGTTCTGGGTTCAGGGTTCTAGGTTCTATGTTCCGGGTTCTGGGTTCTAGGTTCTGGGTTATTGGGTATGCTTAAACGGCCGCTTCCTTTGTGGGGAGCGGCCGTTGTCATGCCTGTGGCTCTACTCTTCGCCGTGCGCGGTATCCATTATTTTTTATTTTTTCACCATTCATTAAATGCCTGTACAATAGGAGGCTTTATATGGTCTACTGCTCAATGTTGACCAATTCATAGGTGAGGTGATGAAATGAGGGTATGGTTCCTGACGTTATCCCTGTTAGTCGTGGTGGTATCAACGAGTGGCGCCTCTGTCATCATTGACATCGGTCAAGTCGGATCAGATGTGGTCGCCAACGCCAGTGGTACCCTTAATCTTGCCGGTCTGTCCGCTCAATATCAGCAAACACGGCATGCTCAACTCGTTCCGAATGCGGGTGCTGCTTTTTTCGGGCCTGCGTCTGGCACTCCAGTTTTGTTCTATTATGGTATGACCGGTCCGACTAACTTTGGAGCTGCCGGTGTGATCAATGCGAGCACCGGTTCCGGAACCCTGTTTGGCGTGAATGGTACGGCCGGCGCACTCTACGTGTTGGATGGATATGCTTCTGGCTCTCTCCTCAGCGCCACCTCGTCGTGGCAGAACAACTCGTTAGCCACACTCTCTCTAACGCCAGGCACCCATTATACCTGGACATGGGGCAGCGGGGTAAACGCCGACTCGATCACCATGAATGTCAATGCTCCTGCCGCCGTTCCTGAACCGTCAACCTACATGCTTCTCTCCATGGGACTTGGCGCCACAGGCTTTGCCCGCAGGAAGATGAGCAAACGATAGGGGACACCGGGACAGGATGAATCAGATAACCATCGGGGTAGAAAGCCTCTCTGAGGAGGCCCGGGCACTTGCTGAGCGAGTGGCGTACCAGTATTCAACGGAAAACCTCAAAAGGGGGAAGAATCATGGGAAAGAGAATAACGACAGGCGGTAACGACATGCGGCTGCTCGCCTATGCGGCGGCGGCGGGAGCTGCCCTGGCTGCGGCCGGTCCGGCGGAGGCCAGTGTTGTCTATACCGCGATCGACCCGGCTAACCAGACGGTGTCTAAGAGTTCGCCTTTGGACTTATCTATTGCAGGGTTAACAGTGCAGTTCCGTGCCAAAACTTTTACTACGCTTGGAACATTCAGTTCTAATCCCAAGTTTGGTAAAGGAAGCGCCACACCCTTGCCTGGTATTTTTTTACATGGGATGTCAGGTGGGATGTACAATCTCAAGCTGAACAGCCAAATTAACGCGGCTCTTCATTTCGATGGCTATAGCGGCGATCTGTTCGGACGAGATTCATTTGGTCAATTCGGCAAGTCTAACGGCTACCTGGGCTTCAAATTCAGCAATATTGGCGGTACGCACTATGGCTGGATTCAGATTCAAACTCTCCTTGCACCTGCTTATGCTAATACCAAGGCGCCCGATCCCTATTATAAAGTCGTGGACTGGGCCTATGAAGATACTAAAGAGTTCATTCTGGCCGGTGATACCGGCGCCGCGCCGGTGCCTGAGCCCTCCTCATTTGCCCTCCTCGCCATGGGGGCCGGCGGAGTGGCGCTCTACCGCAAGCGGCGGCAGGATAAACTGAAAAACCAAGCGGCGTAAACCCGGCGGTTCTCCCGGTTCTCTCCGTTCGATCATATCACCCCATTCTCAGGGGCGGCCAACCGGCCGCCCCTTTGTGCGAGGAATCCATTCATGACCGACCCCCCCTCCCGCAAGGTTCTTCTCATCGGTTGGGACGCCGCCGACTGGAAGGTGATCACCCCGCTCCTGGACGCCGGCAAGATGCCAAACCTGGAGCGGCTGATCAACGAGGGCGTGATGGGGAACCTGTCCACCCTCTACCCCTCCCTCTCTCCCACCCTCTGGACCTCCATCGCCACAGGCAAGCGTCCTTTCAATCACGGCTACCAGCGGGCCGTCGCTCCCCTGAAACATATCTACCTTACCCAGGTGGCGCGGGTGAAAAAGCTGCTGACCACCAGGAAAATTCCGACGCTCTACGTTCGGCACCGGGAGTGCATCAGGGAGTCGGCGACCGTTGCGGCCCGTATCAATGAGTTCTTGGGGGGAGGGCTGGATGAAGCGGCCATGGCCGGGTCGGTGGCGCCGCGACTCTATCGGCAGACGGCGGGGTAGGGAAAAACTGAGTGTGTGGTTTCATGAGACTAACACGCAACAACGGCCGCTTCCTCTGTGGGGAGCGGCCGTTGTTGCGTCTGTGGCACTGACTCTTCAGGTGATTTGCGACAAAGAGTATACCTATCAGTTTGTCATCCTGAACGAAGTGAAGGATCTGCTGTTCAATCAGAATCTGATCTTTCGCTATCGCTCAGGATGACCGCCATATGCGTTAGCATGGTATCTTTATTGCGGCGAATTGCCTAGTGCCTTCTGTCATCATCATGCCTTCTGTCATCATCATGTCTTCTGCCACTATCATTATTCACGGTACGGGAAATATGTCTTTCCAATCGGTCCAATTCCTTGTTGAGACGCTCTCTCTCTTGATGACTAAGTCTACCGTCTGCTTTCATCCGTGCTTCATCGTCACGCACATCATTCAGTTCTCTCTTCAGCCTGTGGGCTTCATCCCGTGTCAGAGCTCCGGAACGAATTCCTCTTTCTATTTGCACATGTGCTTCTCTTACTCTGTGGTCTATGCCTTCGGCATACGATAATGTTGCAAAACCAAAAACAAAAGCAATGAGCATCACGATTAAACGGTTTGTTTTCATGGGGACTCTCCTTTGATAATGTGGTTGCCAAGAACCCGTCATTTCTTTGAAGTAAGGTGATTAACCCGTAAGATGCCTTCGATAGAGACTAGAAACAGAGCGCATGCTCAGTGTTTCTCTTTATCCTCCTGGGTTTTGTCAGCCGGGTGATGTTCACTTTTCTTGGGTTCGGGTTGTTTAGGCGCCGGTGGCTTTGCTTCGTGCTGTCCGGCGCCCGGTTGTTTGACCCCCTGCTGTCCAGCGCCTGGCTGAACTGTTCCCGGCTGCTTGACACTCGGCTGACCGGCCCCCGGTTGACCGGATCCCGGCTGCTTGACTCCCGGTTGTCCGGAGCCTGGCTGACTTGTGCCCGGTTGTCTGCCGCCCTGCTGTCCAGTGCCTGGCTGAACTGATCCCGGCTGCTTGACACCCGGCTGACCGGCCCCCGGTTGACCGGCTCCCGGCTGCTTGACTCCCGGTTGTCCGGAGCCTGGCTGACTTGTGCCCGGTTGTCTGACGCCCTGCTGTCCGGCCCCCGGTTGTCCGGCGCCTGGTTGTTTGACGCCCTGCTGTCCAGTGCCCGGCTGAACTGATCCCGGCTGTTTGACACCCGGCTGACCAGCTCCCGGTTGACCGGCTCCCGGTTGCCTGACGCCCTGCTGCCCGGCGCCCGGCTGACTTGTGCCCGGCTGTCTGACGCCCTGCTGTCCGGCCCCCGGTTGACCAGCTCCCGGCTGCTTGACTCCCGGTTGTCCGGAGCCTGGCTGACTTGTGCCCGGTTGTCTGCCGCCCTGCTGTCCGGCCCCCGGTTGTCCGGTCCCTGGTTGTTTGACGCCCTGCTGTCCAGCGCCTGGCTGAACTGTTCCCGGCTGCTTGACACCCGGCTGACCGGTACCCGGTTGGCCAGCTCCAGGTTGCCTGACGCCCTGCTGCCCGGCGCCCGGCTGACTTGTGCCCGGTTGTCTGACGCCCTGTTGCCCGGCACCCGGCTGTCTGACCCCCTGCTGTCCGGCGCCCGGCTGAGCTGTGGTCGGTGGCTTGGCTCCCTGTTGTCCTGTGCCCTGTGGTTTGGAATCGGGATGCAGATTCGCGGGATGTCTGGTATCAGTCTGTTTGTTGTCGGGTTTTGCATGATCTCCCTTGTTAATGGGAGGCCGCTGACCGCCAACCGGCGCCCGGTGCTCTTCTACCCGCTGTTTGTCACGTTCTACCTTTATATGGCTTAACCGGTCCCGCCTTACATCTGGCTTTGCTTCACGTTTGTACCAATCCTGCTTCTGCCAGTGTCGATCGTGATCCCAGCTTTTCCAATTCCTCTGGAAGTCATTATAGCGGACCCTCTGGTAGTCCCGCGGCAGGTAGCGAGGATATTCCGGCGGTACATTGATGACGACTCGCGGGACAGAGGCCTGCTCGACATAGCCCCAATTGCCGTTATAGACAGTTGACCTGTACCAGCCACCGCTGTAGTACCTGTACCAGTAGTTGTTGTAGAAATAGACGCCTGTCATGTCGGGCACCATGTAGATGGAAACATCACCGCTCGGAACCGCCACGACAGCGGGAGGCGCATCAATTTGCAGGGGTGGCGGAGCCTCGATGGATACGCCGGGGGCATACTCCTCGGGTGGCAGGTAGTCATAGTTATCAGGCGGAGGCGACACCGCTTGAGCAGGCGGATCATACGTGTTGTATTGCTGCTCAGGCACAACGACGCACCCCGCAAGGCACAACACGAGGGGCAGGATACTGAAAAAAAGTCGGACAAACGGAGCGGAAACGGTTCTCAACATGATCAATTACCTCCCGATTATTTAATATCGGCCATAACCAGATTATTCCTCAGCCCCGCTTCAGGATCCGCGCCACTTCCGGCGCGTGATAGGTGAGGATCAGGTCGGCGCCGGCCCGCTTGAATGACATCATCGTCTCCATGATGACCCGCTCCTCGTCGATCCAGCCGTTTCTGGCAGCTGCCTTGACCATGCTGTATTCGCCGGAGACGTTGTAAACCGCCAGGGGGAGGTCGAACTCGTTCCGCAGGTCCCGGACGATATCCAGGTAGGGGAGCCCCGGCTTGACCATGATGATGTCGGCCCCCTCTTCCACGTCCATCCTCGCCTCGCGCACCGCTTCCCGCCGGTTGGCCGGGTCCATCTGATAGGAGCGGCGGTCACCGAACTGGGGGGTCGACTCGGCCGCCTCCCGGAACGGACCGTAATAGCCGGAGGCGTACTTGGCTGCGTAGCTCATGAGCGGGATGTGGTCGAAGCCGTTTTCGTCCAGTTCGTCACGGATGGCCGCCACCCGGCCGTCCATCATGTCCGAGGGGGCGACCATATCGGCCCCGGCCTGGGCATGGGAGAGCGCCTCCTTGGCCAGGAGCTCCAGGGTGGCGTCGTTATCCACGTCGCCGTCCTTGATGATGCCGCAGTGGCCGTGGTCGGTGTATTCGCACATGCAGACGTCGGTGATGACCGCCAATCCCGGCACGGATCTCTTCAGCGCCCGGATGCTCTCCTGGATGATGCCGCAGTCGGCGTAGGCGTCGCTCCCCACGGCGTCCTTGCTTTCGGGGATGCCGAAGAGGATTACCGCCGGCACGCCGAGTTCATGGACCGCCTGCGCCTCTTCCACAAGATTCTCGATGGAGAGTTGAAAGATCCCCGGCATGGAGGAGATCTCCTTGCGGATTCCCGTGCCGAAGGCGGAGAACATGGGGTAGATGAGGTCGTTGACGGAGAGGGAGTTCTCCCGGACCATCCGGCGAAAGACCTCCTTGCCTCTGATTCTGCGGGACCTGAACGTGGGGAAGTACATGGATACTCCTTGGTGTGGTTATGAAATGGTGCTACTCAACGTGCATCCCGGAACTCTTCGCTTCTTCTTCAAGGCCCGTTCCCCTGCCTCGATGCGGAGTCACGATGGGCGCAACTGTAGCACATCGTTGGCTGTCATACAATACGATCACCGCGATACACGAAGCGTTGTCGTCCCCTACCTGAATGGTGTGATCATCAGGGGTTCATTGACCGCCAGATATGCTGTGGTCGCCAGGGCCGGATCGAAATAGCGTCCCATAACGGCCGCCAGTTTTTGGGTCAGCTGATACTTGGCTTTTATCCCCTGTTCCGGTGAGTAGGCATCGTCGATAAAGTTGGCTATATGGATGAGTTGCGATCCAAGAGGGATTTGCCATCCGGCCAGGCCGTCCGGGAAGCCCCCCCCGGTATACTCTTCGTGATGGTGACGAATGAGACGCCCGACTCCTTGCAGCACTTCGAAGGGCTCCATTACTGCCTGCCCCTTGACCGCGTGGCTACGGTACTCAGCCGTGTGTTCCGCTCTGATTTGTTGCGGTTTCAGGGCAAGTACGTGATCCGGCATGCAAAGTAAACCGATATCATGGAGTAGCGCTGCATTCCTGATCTCCTCTGTCTGTTCGTGCGGGAGGCCCAGGGTTTTGGCCATGGACGCTGCCAAGAGCGCCACGGTGCGGGAATGTTGACAGAGACGAGGGTTGCGTAGCCCCTGCATTTTCGCAAACATCTGGACAACGGTGTCACTGTCGATCCGACTGCAGACGTGCTGCTGGTGTGCCTCTTTCAACTTATTTCGGATAATGCCGGTCTGTTGCAGGACCTTATTTCTGAGATTCATGTTCCATTCATCAAGCTCTTTTTTCTGAAGTTGCACCATTTCATTGAGTTGAAGGTTCTCCTGGTGCAGCAGATAGCGCTGCACTCCGTCACGCACTGCCAGCAGCAGTTCATTTTCGTTCCACGGCTTAATCAGGTAGCGAAAGGCGCCTCCTTCGTTGATTGCAGCGATGGCTGCGCTCGCATCCGCATATCCCGTCAGGATCATCCGGGGGATATCTGGCGCCAATGCTCTGGCTGCCTCAAGAAAGTCTGTCCCGGTCATCTCCGGCATCTGCTGGTCGCTGATGATCAGGCAGATGCCAACGGTGCTCCGCAGGAGCTCCAGACCGGCCTGCCCCGACCTTGCTGCCAGCAGCTGGAACGGTTCGCCGCGAAAAAGGCGGGTCAAGGCATTGAGAATATTCTCTTCGTCATCGACGCAGAGGACCAGGAGCGGGTGTTCTGAAGAAGATCTTTCATCTGTTAGGAATGTACTCACGAATAGGGTACCCCTCAGAATTTCATAAAGTTACTGTCAGGATGATCATTGCTCACTAGCCGCAAGTCATGTCCCACCATCTTCTTTTCCCCGGGAGAACCAATGGCCGCAATATCGATTAAGGTGGGAATCGGGTTTCTGGTCGATGTGGCTATAATTCGGGTTGCTCCTTGGGCCGGAAGTCAATGTCTCCCCTCGTCGCCGATCCGGAAGAAGGCTACCGCAGCCTGAAGCTGCTCCGCCTGGGAGGAGAGCTCCTCTGCCGTGGACGCCATCTCTTCGGCCGCCGAGGCGTTCTGCTGGATCACCTGGTCCAGCTGCTGAATAGCCTTGTTGATCTGACCG
>CAIOGM010000149.1 GCA_903857795.1 uncultured Geobacter sp. | reverse complement strand
TCCTGATTTTCTTTGGGGGCCTGCGTGTCCTGCGCGGACTGTCTCAGATCCCCTCGAACAGGGCCGTGGAGAGATAGCGCTCCGCGCTGTCCGGCAGGATCACGACGATGGTCTTGCCGGCAAATTCATCCAGCCTCGCCAGCCGGACCGCCGCGGCCACGGCCGCCCCGCAGGAGATGCCGGCAAGAATCCCTTCTTCCCGGGCCAGGCGCTGGGCGAAGTCGATCGCCTCGGCGCTGTCCACCAGTTCGACCCGGTCGACGATACTCAGATCCAGAGTGTCCGGAATGAAACCGGCCCCGATCCCCTGAATCTTGTGGGGCGCCGGTTTCAGCTCCTGCCCCGCCAGGCGCTGGGTGATCACCGGACTCTCTTTGGGCTCCACCGCCACGGAGATGATCTGCTTCCCCCTGGTATGCTTGATGTAGCGGGAGATGCCGGTGATGGTCCCGCCGGTACCGACGCCGGAGACCAGGACATCGATAGCGCCGTCGGTGTCGTCCCAGATCTCCGGCCCGGTGGTCTTCTCGTGAATGGCCGGGTTGGCCGGGTTCTTGAACTGCTGCGGCAGGAACCACCGCCCCGGATCGGAAGCGGCGATCTCCTCGGCTCGGGCGATAGCCCCTTTCATCCCTTCGGTCCCCGGGGTCAGGATCAGGGTGGCCCCCAGGGCGGCCAACACCCGCCGCCGTTCAATGCTCATGGTCTCCGGCATGGTCAGGGTCAGCTTGTAGCCGCGCGCCGCCGCCACATAGGCCAGGGCGATGCCGGTGTTGCCGCTGGTGGGTTCGATGATCTCCACCCCCGGCTTGAGGAGTCCCTTTTCCTCGGCGTCCCAGATCAGGCCGGCGCCGATGCGACATTTTACGGAGTAGGCCGGATTGCGCCCCTCGATTTTGGCCAGGACCGTAGCCTTGGCCCCGGCGGTGAGGTGGTTCAGTTTGATGAGCGGGGTGTTGCCGATGGATTGCGAATTGTCCTGATAGATCTTGCCCATGTGGTGCTGCTCCTTTCGGTGTGATATTCGATGCGCGGTGCTCGAACCGTCGTATCGTTATATGGAGTATTCAACAACCTGTTTCCTGGCCTCGCTCCGCTCGACCATCCCGGATAAACACACCGTATCAAGCACCGAGGTGACGGACCGGTGGACATCAGCCATGACCTGACGTATGCCGCAGAGTTCCATGCCGTCACATTCCGTGCAGTGGGCATACTGCGTGTCCCGGAGACAGGAGAGCGGGGCGTAATCCCCTTCGAGAATCCTGATAATCCGTCCCACGGTCAACTTCCCGGCCGGAACCGCCAGAGAGTAACCGCCCCCTTTGCCGATCCGGCTATGGAGAATGCCCCCGTTTTTCAGCGCCAGGAGGATCGCCTCCAGGAACTTTTTCGGGATTCGTTCTTCCCGGGCCAGATCGGCAATAATTATCAGCCCCTTGCCCTCCCGTCTCGCCAGCGCCATCAGCGCTTTAAGGCCATAGGTACTTTTTTTTGATAAGAACATGAGAGACCTTTTGGACCTGAACCCGGTATTCGAACCAGACGCGGAGAATTCACTGTTATAATTTGAAAACAAAAAAGGCCGAAAAATCTCGTGCGAGATATTCCGGCCTCCAGTTTTTCTGGTCAGCTCGTCATGTAACGTTGCGGTAAGATACCTCACCAGAAACAGTTTGTCAACTAAATAATTCTATATTGTCTAGTTTTCTTGTAGATAACTACCTTCCCAGCACAATGGAGCTGATCAGGTCCTCGGTAAGGCGCAGTCCCCCCCGGAACCCCGTATACCCACGATCGATGACCGCCCGGTTAGCCACCGGGAAGCTGACCGACAGGTGACCGGCCCCGAGAGTCAGGGCCAGCTCCCGCTCCAGGGAACTCCCCACGACAAAGGCCGGGCTGAAGGCGTTATGGTCCGTATCGCCTTTGCCTGCCGGCCATTTTTTCCGGAGGTGATGGATCACCTGACTGGCGTCGGTCTCGAAGACCAGGTTCGCCTCATATCCCGAATCCAGTCCGGAGAGTCCGTCCGTCAGCCGCTGCTGTTCCTCTTCCTGGAGCGGATCAGTGCAGACGGTCAGCTCCGGGAGCCATCCCAGGTCATCGGCCAGAAAGCGGGTCAAGGCCCCGGCATAGTTGGCGTCCCCGACCACGACGGCGTAGCGTTGCAGGTCCAGGTCGTTCCAGCAATCGGTCAGGGGCTCCAGCAGTTTGTAGTAATCGCTCTTTTCCCGGGCGATGACCGCCTCGACGGTCGGACCGCTCAGATCGAGCTTGCGGGCAACGGCCCGGAGAAATGCGGCGGTGGCGGTAGGTCCGATGGGGAGGGGGAGACTCAGGTACGGGATACCATGCCGCTCTTCGGCCAGGACGGCGGCGCCGACCCCGTAGACCTCCGAAACCACGATGTTCAGGGCGGCGCTGCCGGCATGCCTGATGCCGTCCAGAGTGTCCCGGGTGGTGAAGAAGCTGTTCACCCGGAGACCGAGCTGTTCCAGGTGGCGCCGCACCCCTTCCAGGTTTCCCCGCCAGAACGGGTCGCCGTAGGGGGCAATTCCCCAGAGGTTGACCTCAGTACTCTCTGTTGTTGAAGACTTTTTAACGACATCCCGGAACAACGCCTGCAGCACCAGGTCATACCCCCAGTAGGAGTTACCCCGAAAGCCACCGGTTTCGGCGCCGATGATGGGCGCCCCTTCGGAGCTGAATTCGGCGACTACACTCTTGATGTCATCGCCGATTATTTCCGGAACGCAGCCGGTGAGCACCACGAACAGCTCGCCAGCCATGACCTTCAGGGTTGAGGCGACCTGCTCCCGGAGCCGCTCATCGCCGCCGAAGACCACTTCGTGTTCCTGGATATTGGAACTGGGGGTGGTCAGTGCCCCGCAATACCCCCCTACCTGCAGCGCGCTGCCGCCATTCTGGGTCCAGGCAAAGTTTCCGGCGCAGCCGGAGGCGGAATGGAGAATCGGGATGGCGCCGGGGATGGCGGTGACCGTGGCCGCCGCTCCCCCCAGGGCGCGTGTACTTTAAACACACTTGACTCCGAGGGTATCAACGGCTATAGTAAGGGGCATGCGAATATGTGGTCAGGAATTCTCGTTAGACATTATTAGCCGGATAGCACGGGTCGTCACCGACACCCCAGGAACCTCGCGACGGC
>CAIOGM010000148.1 GCA_903857795.1 uncultured Geobacter sp. | reverse complement strand
GGGTTTAGTACGAAGAGTTCCCCATCCCCCTCCTGACCTCCCCCTTGAAAGGGGAGGAACGTAACTGTGAATGATCGGCTCTACAGGTTCTATTTTCGTGAGCTGGATAGTTGCAGAGCAAAAATCTTTTTCTGAAAGTCTATAGTTGTCGGAAATCGACTGAGTTAAGAAGAGGGCGAAGCAGGTAAACTTTGCTTCGCCCCTATGACAGTGTATTGAGTCTATCCCAGCCCCCTCTTATTGAATCTTCCGGATGGTGGCGTTCCCCTGATCCGTTATGTAGAGGCTGCTCCCATCGGTGCTGCTGCTGGCCGGGGAGTTGAAGCTGGCGGCAGATCCGGTCGCATCGGCTGCGCCTGAGATCCCGGCAGTACCGGCGATCGTCGTTACTGTACCGGTAGCAATCACGATCTTCCGTATGGTGTTGTTCCCATAATCGGCTACATAGAGGTTTGTCCCGTCAGTGGAGACGCCCGAAGGAAAGTTGAAGCTGGCAGCAGGGCCTACGCCGTCTGCTGCGCCGGTGACTCCTGCGGTGCCTGCAAATGTTGTCACAGCACCGGAGGTGATCACTACCTTCCTGATGGTGCCGCTGTTCTGCTCAACCACATAGAGATTGGCCCCGTTGGTGGTGAGGCCGGCAGGTCCATCAAAGCTGGCGGCGGCGCCGATGCCGTTCGCTGACCCAGTCGTCCCTGCTGTGCCGGCGAGAGTTGTTACTTTCTGGGAGGCAAGGGCGAACTGCCGTATGGTGTTGTCAACCTGATCCGTTACGTAGAGGTTGGCGCTATCCATGGTGATGCCGTAGGGGCGGTTGAAGCTGGCGCTAAGACCTACGCCATCGGCTGAGCCTGGAACTCCTACTGTACCGGCGATCGTTGTTACTTTTTTAGTGGCTATCACGATCTGCCGTATGACGTTGTTGCTGCTATCAGTAACATAGAGGTTGGTTCCGTCGGTGGTGATGTCGGAAGGGGTGTTGAAGGTGGCGGCAATGCCGACGCCGTCTGCTGATCCGGCGACATCTGCCTGACCGGCCATTGTCGTAACTGCTCCGGTGGCGATCACGATTTGCCGGATGGTGTGGTTGCCTCCGTCAGAGACATAGAGGTTGACCCCGTCTGTGGTGACTCCCATGGGGCCGGAAAATCTGGCAACGCTTCCGGTGCCATCCGCTGATCCTGCCTGTCCGGCTGAACCGGCTAACGTTGAGACAGTATTTGTCAGCACAAGCGCTTTGCCTTGAATCGATCCCCCGAGAAGACCGCCGATGATGAGTGCCTGTGTGGCGCTGGCTTTGGGGCTGGAAGAGTCGGTCACCGTGATGGTGAACGAACCTGGCAGGAGTGCCGCAGTGGTCGGAGTCCCGGTGATTGCCCCTGTTGCTGCATTCAGGCTCAGGCCGGCAGGCAGGGAGCCGGTGGTTACGGCAAAAGTGTAGGGGGTGGCGCCGCCGCTGGCCGTGAGTGTTGCGCTGTACGCAGTTCCGATGGTGGCGCTGGGCAGGGAGGTTGAGGTGACGGTCAACGGGATCGAGATGGTGATGGTGAGCGTCTGCGTGGCGCTCGTTGGAGAGCTGGCCGAGTCGGTCACCGTGACGGAGAAAGAGCTGGTCACGGCTGCGCTCGATGGAGTGCCGGAGATGACCCCTGATGATGCCATCGTCAGCCCGGCGGGAAGAGTCGCGCCGGCCGTGAGCGACCAGGTATAGGGGCTCTTGCCGCCGGAAGCGGAGAGTTGCTGGCTGTAGGCGGTCCCGATCGTTGCATTAGGCAGTGTCTTGGTGTTGATGGTCAGCGCGGTGGGTGTCCCCGGAAACCATTCGAAGCCGCTGCCGCATCCAGATATCATGACCAGCATCAACAGCCCTGATAGAAAATAGCCCATGGATTTCATCGTAATTCTCCCCACATATTCGATAGTGTCGCCGATGCGCGACATTCTAGCATTATCGCCTCTTATTGCCAGATTATTCTGCTCCTGCCGCACGTGATGCGGGAGGAACAGAAAAACCGCTTGAAAGGTGACTGCTGTTGCTGCAGTATGTTGCCCCACAAGGGGTGAGGAATGTTCCCGATCAGAAGGAGAAAGTTCTTATGAGTTATAACGGTTGGGCGCCCTATGTGCCGGTGGCGGCAAGGCGCGCAAAGGCGGAGAAACAGCTGGAAAAGTTGAAAAAGAAGGGGCTCACGGTGCAACCGGTGAAGCTCTCCGGCCGCAAGATTGCCGATTCCTTCTGGGGGAAGGGGTGGTGCGATCACATGGAGTCCTTCAGCGACTACGCCAACCGTCTCCCCCGTGGCCGGACCTACGTCAGAAACGGTTCGGTCTGCCACCTGGAGATCACGCCGGGGAGGATCAATGCGATGGTCAGCGGTTCGTCCATGTATACCGTCGCCATCACCATCTCCCCGCTCTTGAAGAAGAAGTGGGAGAGTGTCAAGCACTCCTGCCGGGGCCGGATCGGCTCGTTGATCGATCTGTTGCGGGGGAAGCTGGATCGTGGCGTCATGGAGATCGTTGCGGATCGGCAGGGGGGACTGTTCCCGCTCCCCGGCGAGATGAAATTCGACTGCAGCTGTCCGGACTGGGCCGATATGTGCAAGCATGTGGCGGCTGTGCTCTATGGCGTCGGCGCTCGGTTGGACAATTCGCCGGAGCTCCTCTTCTCCCTGCGGGGGGTGAATCACGAGGAGCTGATCGATGTCTCTCAGGTGGCGGCCGCCGTGGCCACGGCCGGAACATCCCGCCGGAGGATCGCCCCGACCGGCGTAGCCGGCATCTTCGGGATCGAGATGGCCGAAGCCGAAGCAGCGGTTCCGGCACCCTCAGCCGTGGCTGTGGCTAACAAACCGAAAAGCGCCAGGAAATCCGTGAAGATTGCGGCGGTTGCTCCATTCCCCGATCCGCTCACCGGCGATGCTCTCGCGGCTTGGCGGTCGTCTCTCAAGGAGAGCCAGGCTCTGTTTGCCGCCCGCATCCGGATGACCGGCGCCAGTATCTCCCAGTGGGAGAAGAAGGGGGCGACCGCTCTCGGCATGCGCCCACAAACCCTGGAGGCGCTGCGCGGGGTTTGGGAAGAGACACGTTGAGGGATCCGTCCGGACGCGAACTGCCCTGGTGGAATTGCCACGGAAGGATGAATAACGCACGTCAACGATCAAAACCGGGCGGCCCTCCTCTATCTGGAGATGCCGCCCGGTTTTTTTACATCAGCAGTTCAGAAGGATCAGTCGTTGAAGCCGAACCCCTCTTCGGTGCGGTGGAACTGCTCCCAATGTTCCGGCGAGCGCCAGAGGCTGGAGATGATCAGCTGCCGCATATGGAGGAACTCCTTGGGGAGCCGGTCGTAGAGCTTGATGAAGAGCTCTTCGTGGGAGACGACCTCATCCATCCAGAGATCGCGGTCCACGGAGGTCAGGTCGGAGAACTTCTCCGGCGTGATGCTCTCCAGCCCTTCCCAGTCCAGATCCTCGTAGCGTGGCATCCATCCCAAGGGGCTCTCGATGGCGGCGGCGTGTCCGTTGACGCGATCGACGATCCACTTGAGAATCCGCATGTTTTCGCCGTAACCGGGCCACATGAACTTACCGTTGTCGTCCTTGCGGAACCAGTTGACACTGAAGATACGCGGCGGCTGGGGGGTGGTGCGCCCCATCTGCAGCCAGTGAGAGAAGTAATCCCCCACATGGTACCCGGTGAAGGGGAGCATGGCGAAGGGGTCACGACGGACGTTACCCACGGCGCCCACGGCTGCGGCGGTGGTCTCGGAGCCCATGGTGGCCGCCAGGTAGACCCCGAAGTTCCAGTTGAACGCCTGGTAGACGAGGGGGATGACCTTGTTGCGCCGACCGCCGAAGATGAAGGCGCTCATGGGAACACCCTTGGGATTCTCCCATTCCGGATCGATGGTGGGGCACTGTGAGGCCGGTGAGGTGAAGCGGGAGTTGGGATGGGCGGCGTTCTTGCCGCACTCCGGGGTCCAGGCATTCCCCTGCCAGTCGGTGAGGTTGGCCGGTTTCACATCGGTCATCCCCTCCCACCAGACGTCGCCGTCCGGGGTCAGCGCCACGTTGGTGAAGATGGAGTTGGTGGTGCAGGAGGCCATGGCGTTGGGATTGGTCTTTTCCGAGGTCCCCGGAGCGACGCCGAAGAAGCCGTATTCCGGATTGATGGCGTAGAGCTGACCGTCAGGTCCCGGCTTGATCCAGGCGATGTCATCTCCCACGGTGTAGATCTTCCACCCCTTCTTGTCGAAGGATTCGGGCGGCACCAGCATGGCCAGGTTGGTCTTGCCGCAGGCGCTTGGGAAGGCGGCGCCCACATAGGTCTTCTCCCCTTCAGGGGACTCGATCCCCAGGATCAGCATATGCTCGGCCAACCACCCTTCATCGGCGGCAATCCTGGAGGCGATCCGTAGCGCCAGGCACTTCTTGCCCAGGAGGGCGTTCCCGCCGTAGCCGCTGCCGTAGGACCAGATGGCACGCTCTTCGGGGAAGTGGACGATGTATTTTTCTTTGTTGCAGGGCCAGGTAACGTCCTTCTGGCCGGGGAGGAGCGGGGCGCCCACGGAGTGGAGGCAGGGGATGAAGTCGTCATTGCCCAGGACGTCGATGACCGCCTTTCCCATGCGGGTCATGATCTTCATGTTGACCGCAACATAGGCCGAGTCAGAGATCTCTACGCCGATCTTGGCGATGGGGGAGCCCAGCGGACCCATGCTGAAGGGGATGACGTACATGACACGTCCCTTCATACACCCCTTGAACAGACCGGCCAGGATCTCCTTCATCTCTTTGGGGTTCATCCAGTTATTGGTGGGGCCGGCGTCATCCTTGGTGGTACTGCAGATGAAGGTTCGGTCTTCCACCCGGGCCACGTCGCCCGGATCGGACCACGCCAGGTAGCTGTTGGGACGCTTCTCCTGATTGAGTTTCTTGAAGGTCCCCGATGCTACCAGCTGATTACAGAGGCTGTCGTACTCCTCTTGGGAGCCATCGCACCAGTGGATGCTTTCCGGTTCACAGAGCGCCGCGACTTCTGCTACCCACTTCTTCAGTTGTTCATTCTTGACTTCGTAACCCATAGCCGTTGTGTCCCCTTTCGAATTCAATTTAACACCATTGACCAACTCACAAGCTCCCTGCGGTATCGGCTCCCCTGTCTGTCATCAGGCGGTCGGCCGAACTTTTTTGCCGATGCGGTTCGGTTTGACACCGCATCACCAAATCTGCTATAAACTCTGAAACCGGCTCCCCGCGTGGGGTCTGCCGATCATCAAACCCCTTAACAAGGAGAATTTCCATGGAACGCTGGATCTGTACCATCTGTCAGTATGTCTATGACCCGGAAACCGGAGATCCCGACAACGGTGTCGCTCCCGGAACAACCTTCGAAGAGATCCCCGACGGCTGGGTCTGTCCCCTCTGCGGAGCCGGCAAAGAGGCCTTCGAGCCGGCCTGAGAAACCTCATCCGGTAATTACAGGAAAACCTGCACCTCTATTGAGATGCAGGTTTTATTACGTCTATCTCCATCTGATCATCAACCAGCTTAACCCGCCAGACCAGCCCGCAGG
This sequence comes from uncultured Geobacter sp., assembly GCA_903857795.1. GTDB lineage: Bacteria > Desulfobacterota > Desulfuromonadia > Geobacterales > CAIOGM01 > CAIOGM01. Next base: position 52,354 of record CAIOGM010000148.1, on the reverse strand, counting down.
CTCCGCACTCCTTGACGGGACAATCATTCGGGGTAAAGCCTTCGGAATGAGTATCGATCTCGACCGATTGGCGGTCGCCGCAGTTCGGACATTTCATCTAGGTTCTCCTTTCCCGCAGAGCAGTCGCATCACTCTCCAGTCGTCAGTAGTCGGTCAATCACCGAAATAAACTCTTTCAACTCGTCCAAGAGCAGGTCTCCCATGTGGGCGATCCTGAAGGTCTCCCCTTTCAGCTTGCCGTAACCGTCATCGAAGGCATAGCCGAGTTCTCCAAGTTCCCCCTTCAATTTCTTCAGGTTTACCCCCCGGTTGTTGGCGACACAGGTCAGGGTGACTGAGCGGTACGGTTCTGCCACGAAGAAATCGAAGCCGCGGTCGCGCACCCACTCCGCCACATAAGCCGCCAACTCCCGGTGACGGGCCCACCGCTGCTCCAGTCCCTCGGAGAAGAACCGCTGGAGCTGTGTGTCCAGGGCGTAGATGAGGGAGATGCAGGGGGTTGACGGGGTGTTGTCTTTGGCGTCGTTGGCGGAAAATTCCAGGAAATCGAAGTAATATCCTCGCCCCTCCACCGTCTTTGCCCGCTCCAGAGCCCGCTCCGAGGCGCTGAAGACCGCCAGCCCCGGCGGCAGGGCAAAGGCCTTCTGCACGCCGAAGATGCAGACGTCTATCCCCAACTCGTCCAGGGGGATCGGGAGGGCGCTCATGGAAGAGACGGTATCGACAATAGAGATGATCCCCGGGAAGCGTCCGGCCACCGCCATGATCTCCGGCAGGGGCGACATTACCCCGGTGGAGGTCTCGTTGTGGATGAGGGTAAAGGAGTCGTAGCGGCCGGTTGCCAGGGTCCGCTCCACCAGTTCCGGGGTAATCGGCGCCCCCCAGGGGACCTTGACGGCGTCGGCTTCCTTGCCGCAGCGCAGCGTGACATCATGCCATTTGTCGGAGAAGGCGCCATTGCAGAAGTTGACGCACCGTCCCTTCACCAGGTTGCGGATTGCCCCCTCCATCACTCCGAAGGCGCTGGAGGTGGCAAGAAAGACCCGGTTGCGGGTCGCCATCACCTGTTTTAGCCCGGAGGTCACCCGGCCGTGGAGAAGGGCGTACTCGGGCATCCGGTGGCCGATCATCGGGGTCGCCATCGCCTGAAGAATCTCGGGGGCAATTTCCACCGGACCGGGGATGAAGAGTTTTTTATGCACGGATTTAGTCCCTATTTTTTTGTATACGGCCAAATAAGTTTAGCGAGACTAACAAAGTGACTCTGCCTTGTCAAGCGCCGAAACGGTCCGGCGTGAGTTTGTCAGAAAGAGGTCGAACCGGACCGGAATTTCTCCGCAAGGGGGACCGCTGCCGGTTTCAACTCCTGTAGATGGGATCAGGGGGAAAATCCGGCGAAATGACGGAGGAGTATCGGCATATGACGGTAAAAAGTCTGAAAATGCGTAAAATTTGAGAGAGGTTGCGGTGAGGGAGGCGGGGTGCGTCTCCCGGGAATGGCGCTCTCACGGGCTCTGCCGGGTGGCGAGCGGTTCTCGGCGTCTCTTCTGCCGACTCATCCTCTTTTGGGCACTCATCTTGTATAAGGAGGGGGCTTGGTGCCTCTGTGCCACCCTTGCCCCTGATACATGAACTGTCGTGACGGTCCGGTTTGCCGATCACCGGTCACCCCACCAACCCCAACCGAGGAGGCGTCGCATGCTGCAAAATTGGTTTAAGCTGGTGCTTGTATTTTCTCTCCTGTCTCTCATGGTCCAACCCGCGGCGGCCGAACACGGGATGGCCATCGATCCGGCCACCTGTCTTGGCTGCCACGGCGAAAAGATCTCCATGACGGCCTTCGCCGCATCGGTGCATGGGAAGAACGCCTGTACCAGCTGTCATGTGGATATCACCGACCTGTCGAAACATATGCGCAAGGAGATCAAGGTCCAAAAGGTCGCCTGCGACCGGTGCCACAAGAAACAGACCGCGGAACATTACCTCAGCGTCCATATCCAGAAGGGGGTTACCTGCGCCGATTGCCACACCGATGTCCACACCCACCAGTACTGGAAAGGGGACAAGAAGATCGTCGTGGCCAAATGTATCCAGTGCCATGACAAGGAGGCCGGCTACCGCAACTCCGTCCACGGCAAGGCGGTCGCGGCGGGGAACAAAGACTCCGCAGCCTGCAATGACTGTCATAACCTCCATGAAATCAACGCCATCGGTGACGGCAAGTCCCACAGTGTCCGGGAGTTCCATACCAAGGTCTGCATGAAGTGCCACAGCAACGAAGAGATGATGAAGCGCAACAATGTCACCAATGTGGCGGTGGAGAGCTACATGGCGAGCTACCACGGGAAAAATTACCGTCTCGGCTCACCGGAGCTGGTGGCAGGCTGCGCCGACTGTCACTCCGCTCATAACGTCCTCCCGGCAAAAGATCCGAACTCCACCGTCAACCCGAAGAATCTGCTAAAGACCTGCGCCGCCTGCCACAAGAAGGCGACCCAGCTCTTTACCGCATACTATCCCCATGGTGAACATACGGACCGGAAGAACTATCCGATCCTCTTCTGGACCTTTGTCAGCATGACCGGCCTGCTGACCTCAACTTTTGCCGTCTTCTGGCTCCACACCCTCCTCTGGATGTTCCGGGGTTTTGTGGAGAACCGGCAGCGGGAAGAGGCCCTCATGGAAGGGCGCCTGCATCACGATATCTCTGAACCTCACAAGCAGTACCGGCGGTTCAACGGAAAACATATCACCCTGCATGTCATGGTCATCACCAGCTTCCTGGGACTGTCGCTCACCGGGCTCCCCCTGAAGTTCAGCGATCAGGCCTGGGCCATGGCGCTCATGAACATGTACGGCGGAACGGCTGCAGCCGGCTTCATCCACCGGATCTGTGCGGTTGTCACCTTCCTCTACTTTGCCGGCGCCATCCTCATGAGCATCCATTTCCTCTTCATCCGGAAGGATGTGCCGGGGAACTGCATCCAGCGCCTCTTCGGCCCCGACTCCCTCTGTCCCAACCTGCGGGACCTCAAGGATGTGACCGGCATGGTCCGGTGGTTCCTCTTCAAGGGGCCCAAGCCCTCCTTTGACCGTTGGACCTACTGGGAGAAGTTCGACTTCCTGGCGGTCTTCTGGGGGATGTTCGCCATCGGCGGCTCGGGGCTGATGCTCTGGTTCCCGGAGCTGTTCGGCATATTCCTGCCGGGGTGGGCGTTCAACGTCGCCACCATCATCCACTCCGATGAGGCGCTCCTGGCCACCGGCTTCATCTTCTCCGTCCACTTCTTCAACACCCATGGTCGTCCGGAAAAGTTCCCCATGGACTTCGTCATCTTCAACGGTCAGATGACCAAGGAAGAGTTCATCGAGGAGCGCGGCGATCAGTGGAAGCGGTATGAGGAGCGGGGCATCACCGAGCAGTTCAAGGTGAAGAAGAGCAGCGGCGTCCTCTACGACTTCCTCTTCAAGGGGTTCGGCTTCACGGCGCTCTTCATCGGTATCTCACTCCTGCTCCTCATGGTCTATGCGTTCATCGGCGGCAGCGGCCACTAACATACCTCTGTTTGACTTTTGTGGGGGCTGCCATGCAGCCCCCTTTTTTTTGCCGTTCTGTCACGTTCCTCCCCGCTTGAACCCCCGCCGACATTTTCGACGCTATCACCGGATAAACAGTGGACAGTCAGCGATAATCCGTGTTAGCGTATCGCAATTTTCACGGCTCTTCCCTGTAAACAGCGGCCGACCAGCGCTTCCGTGCAGTGATCGAACGCTATTTTATCAATCCCATGTAAGGAGGTAACACCCAGTGAGTCACGTATGGCGACCATTGTTCGTAGCGCTGGCGCTCGTGGCGGGGATCCTGATCTTCAGGACCTTCTACGTGCCCAAGGATTTCGGCGTTGGAGAGGCCGGCTATATGTACGGCTGGCACAACTTTACCAATGAAAAGTTCTGGAAGGAGATCAAGGTCAAGTATCAGGGGTCGGGGCAGTGCAAGGAGTGCCACAGGGAAAATTTTACTTCTATCCAGAAGACCCCGCACGGGATCATCCCCTGCGAGAACTGTCACGGTCCGGGGGTGGGGCACCCAGGGAAAATCGCCAAGCTCCCCATCGACGTCAACCGGCTCCTCTGTCTCCGCTGTCACGCCATCTTGAAGTATCCCAACAGTGATCGGGGGAAGATCCGCGGCATAGACCCCGCCACCCACCAAGACCCCAATGTGGAGTGTGTCACCTGCCACGATCCCCATAACCCGAACCTGGGAGTGCTGAAGAAGAGCCCGCAACGATTCCCGGTCTATGAGCAGGAGTCGAAGAAGGAGGGGCGCACCGCGAAGTGAGGGTAACGGTGGCGCCAGGGGATTCCTGAACAGACAACTCCACGGAGGCAGGAGCATATGGATCGACGAGACTTTCTGAAACGGACCATCACCATCATCGCCGGAGCGGCTATTCCCGCCTCGGCCCTGGAGTTCATCGACCCCAAGAGACTCCTGGCGGCAGGTTCCTCCGACTACAAATGGGTCTTTCTCGCAGATACGCAGAAATGCGTCGGCTGCGGCTTCTGCGTCAAGGCGTGCAAGCTGGAGAACGAGGTTCCCTACGATGCCGATGTCTCCCGCACCTGGGTGGAGCGCTATGTCATCTGTAAGGACGGCAAGATGCGGGTGGAGAACGGAATGCCGAACCCCGGGTTCGGCATCAACGCCGACTCTCCCAAGGCCGGCCGTGACGGCTTCACGACCCCCCAGATCGACATCGGCGAAGGGAGGCACGTGGAGGTCAAGGAAGAGGATATCTCCAAGGCGTTCTTCGTGCCCAAACTCTGCAATCAATGCGACAATCCTCCCTGCGTGCAGGTCTGTCCGGTGGGGGCGACCTACAAGACCGCCGACGGCGTGGTTCTGGTTGATCGTTCCTGGTGCATCGGCTGTGGCTACTGCATCATGGGGTGTCCCTACGGCGTCCGCTTCTTCCACCCCCTCTTAAAGGTCGCCGAGAAGTGCAACTTCTGCTACCACAGGATTACCAAGGGGATGAAGACCGCCTGTGTGCAGTCATGCCCCTTCGGCGCCCGGCAGATCGGCAATCTGAAAGACCCCAATGATCCGGTCACCAGGACCATCATGTACGGCAGGGTTGGGGTGCTCAAGTCGGAATACGGCACCAAGCCCCAAGTCTACTACCTGGCTCTGGACAGGGAGGTGAGATAGTCATGATGGAAGTTCACGGCGAGGTCTGGACCCTCAAGGAATTCTTCTGCTATCCCAACGAATATATCTACTGGTCGATTCAGATCGTCATGTACCCCTTCATGACCGGTCTCGTGGCGGGGGCCTTCGTCCTCTCCTCTCTCTACCACGTCTTCGGCGTCAAACAGCTGAAGAATATCGCCCGCTTCTCCCTGGTCTTCTCCTTTGCCCTCCTCCCCGTGGCGATGATGCCGCTCATGCTCCATCTCCAGCAGCCACTGCGCGGCATTCACGTGATGATGACCCCGCACTTCACCTCGGCTATTGCGGCCTTCGGCATCGTCTTCTCCACCTACGGGATGATCGTCGCCTCGGAGCTCTGGTTTGTCTACCGCCCCCATTTCGTCGCCACTGCCCTGGAGTTGAAGGGGACGTCCGACCGCGGATTGGTCGATACCTGCCGCTACCTCCTCTTCTCCGCCCTGACCCTGGGGAGCTACGACATCAGCGAACAGGCCCTGGAAAAGGACGAGAAGGCTGTCGGATTCCTGGCAGGGATCGGGATTCCGGTCGCCTGTTTCCTCCACGGCTATGCCGGTTTCATCTTCGGCTCGGTCAAGGCCAACGCCCTCTGGATGACGCCGCTCATGCCGGTTATCTTCATCTGCTCCGCCGTGGTCTCCGGGATCGCCCTCTGCATTATCACCTACATCGTCACCATGGAGATCCGGAAGTTCCTGAGCCGGAGAATGAGTACGCTCGGCCTTCCCTCCTACGAGGAACTCCAGAGCGCCGAGATCGAAGAGGTGAAGCTGACCTCCCGGTACCTGGTGATGTTTCTTATCGCGGCCATTACCCTGGAGCTCCTCGACCTCATCTTCCGTGGCTACACCGCGGTAAAGTCGTGGGACATCCTGCGCGAGGTGATCTACCAGAAGGACTTCTACAAGATCTTTGTCATGCAGTACGGCATGGGGAACCTGCTGCCGTTCATCCTCTTCAAACTTCCCGGACTGACGGTGCGCCGCGCCGCCCTGGGCGCCTGCCTCATGCTCTTTGGCGTCTTCATGATGAGGTGGAACGTGGTCATCGGCGGCCAGGCGTTTTCCTCCAGTTTCGCCGGGTTCATGGAGTACGCCCTCCCCATCATCCCGCACAACCTGGAAACGGTCAAAGAGGGGCTCGTCGGTGCCGTCGCGGTCATCATCACCCCCTACGTGCTCTTCTATTTTATCAACAAGGTCATGCCGGTATTCAAATTCAAGGGCTCTCACTGAACGGACTACAGGTAAAGGTTGAGGTTAAGGAGAGGCGCCATGGCGGACGATCAACGGACTCTTGAGGCGAGGATAGAGCTGCTCACGACGGAGCTTACTCTCCTGAAACAACGGGTGGAGCAGGTTGAACTCTGCGTCGGGGCGTCCGCCGTGCAGGCTATCGCGTCCCTGCCGCTAGCCCCGATCGCCCCTAGGCAGGAAGCCGCGGTTACGCCTGAGCCCGTAGAGACGGAAGCCTCAACCTGGGAGGGGGAGTCGTCCCGGATTCTCTCCCGAGCCTCGACCATCAGCTTCCTGATGGTTCTCGCCCTGATCCTGAGGACGGTCACCGACAACTCCATCGTCCCCCCCGATCTGGGGAGTCTCATCGGTATCGGTTACTCCGCGCTCCTGATCGCCTTCGGGTGGTTCCTCTATGCCCGCGAGGGGGCGCAGGCGCCGGTCTTCACCGCCTGCGGTACCCTCACCATCTTTGCCGTGATCGCCGAATCCAACCTCAACCAGAAGTTTCACCTGGTGCCGCTCCTGCCGGCCTTTACCCTCCTCATCGCCACAGGGGGGGTGACCGCCGCGCTCTCCCGCCGCTACCGGGTCCGACTCCCCTTCAGTATCGGGAGCGTGGGGATGGTCCTGGCCGCCGTGGTGGTCACCTTTCACGAGCAGAACCCCGATTTCCGCTATCTCATCGTCACCCTCCTGGTGGCCAACCTCCTCGGCCACTTCACCATGAGCCTGGAGAGGTGCCGGTGGGTCGGCTGGACGCTCTTTATCGTTACCGCCTGCACCGCCATCTGGTGGGCCTTCTCCATCCGCTCGCTCTACATCAACCCGACCACCTCCGTAGCAGCCACGGCCATGCTCCCCTGGTTTCTGGCGGGAGTCGGCACCTTCGGCGGCATGTACCTCGGCATTGCGTCGTGGGAGATCCTGACCACTCAGGCGGAGCGGGTGGGGAGCTACTATCTCGCCCTGCCGACCCTGACAGTGATCTGGGCCTTTGGCAGCTCCCTGTTTGTCACCTTCATCCTCGGCAACTCCCTGCTCCTCGTCAGCACCCTCGGGCTGTTCGTCGCCCTGCTCCATATCTATGTGACCAGGTATCTGGCCAAGCGGCGTTCCGGTGGCAAGGGAGGGCTAGGCGCCATCTGCAACGCGGGAGCACTCCTTCTGGCCATGGCGCTGCCGATCATCACCGGCAACGCCCTCTTCGCCCTCCCCATTCTCTGCGCCGTGGCGTTCATGCTGGTCATCTTCTCCGGTACCTGGCAGAGCGGAGGGGTCCGCCTCACCTCGTACCTGCTGCAGCTCCATACGACGGCGCTTTTCGCCTTCCTCCAGATCAGGCTCTCGCCAACGAGCCCGCTGGTCACCCTCCTGGTGGTCGGCTTCTTCCTCTCAGGATTCGCATTTCTGCAGTACCAGTGGGCCCGGAATCATGCTCCTCCCACCGACATCAGATTCTTCTCCCGAACCGACCCCCGGGATGTCGGCGCCGGGGGGCTTCTCATCCTCTCTCTCCTGAGCGCCTTTTTCCTGTTTCGTACCGGGGCGTTTGCCGCAGTAGGGCATATCGACAGCGCGTTCCGGGCTACCCAGTCGGTGCTCATCAATGGCGCAGCCGCGGGGATGGTGATCTGGGCGTATGTGAGAAAGAGCGGGGAGATTCGCAACATCGCCATCGCCATCATCCTGATCGGCGCCCTGAAGGTCGCGCTCTTTGACCTCATGGGGATCAAGGGGCTCCCCCTTGTGGTGAGCATCCTCTCCTTCGGAAGCGCCACGGCCATCCTCTCCATAATCCTGAGCCGCTGGCAAAAACGGCTGCGAGGTGACGAGCCCTGAAGGCAGGCTCTTCCAGGGTCAGGTAAAATCACCAGGATCTTCTCATCGCAATGAATTTGCTTGACTCATGTCGATTCAGACGATATAAGACGCCGTTGAGTATCCGGAACAGGCGCTAACGGCGCGGTATTTTCTCAGAGGCGGGGAGGGTTCATGAGCTTCAAGAAGACAATGGTCTATGCGTGGAACATCATCAGTATCATCGGGTTTATTCTCGTCCTGGTGGGGGGGGCGCTCATCGCCACATTCCAGGCGATCGAGGTGATGCATGAGATTCACAACCCGTATATCGGCATCCTCATCTACTTCATCTTCCCCGGCATCCTCGTCACCGGTCTGGCCCTGGTACCCATCGGCATCTATTTCACCAGGAACCGGATGCGCCGGGATGACCCCGGCGGGATCCCGAGATATCCCACCATCGACCTGAACGACCCGAAAAAACGTAAAATTGCCATCTTCTTCACTCTGGCCACGCTGCTCTTCGCCATTCTCATCACCCTCTCCGGTATCAAGGGGTATGAATTCACCGAGTCGGTGACCTTCTGTGGCAAGCTCTGCCATGTGGCCATGGAGCCGGAGTATGTGGCCGGGCAGCACTCTCCCCACGCCAAGGTCCGCTGCGTGGAGTGTCACGTGGGCCCCGGCGCCCAGTGGTATGTGAAGGCCAAGATCTCCGGGACTCGCCAGATGTTTGCAGTCCTCCTGAATACCTTCGAGCGTCCCATTTCCACCCCGGTGCAGAACCTTCGCCCTTCCAGCGACACCTGCGAAGGGTGCCACTGGCCGGACAAGTTCTTCTCGCCGCGTCTCAAGAAATTCTACCACTACGCGCCCAACGAGAAGAACACCCCCCGGGAGACCGATCTGGTTATCTTCATCAACGGTACTCCGGAGACGCCGCTGGAAGGGGGGGTTCACTGGCATATCGGCCAGGAGGTCACCTATATCCCCCGGGACAAGAGCCGCCAGGATATCCCTTATATTACCGTGAAGGGGAAGGACGGTAAGGTTCGTGAATACATGACTTCGGAGAAGCCACTCACCACGGAGGAGGTCGCCAAGGGTGAGAAGCGGATCATGGACTGTATCGACTGCCACAACCGACCGACCCATATCTACAAGTCACCGGGCCAGGCCATCGACGCCTACCTTCATGCCGGAAGCATCGACACCGCACTCCCCTACTTCAAGAAGGTAGCCGTTGGCCTCCTGACCGAGACTACCTATAAGACCACCGAAGAGGCCATGGCGGCCATCAGCAAAGGGGTCACGGAGTACTACGCCAAGAACTATCCGGAGGTGGCCAAGCAGAAGGGGGCCCAGATTCAGAAGGCGATCGCGGAGATTCAGGATATCTACAAGAAGAACTTCTTCCCCAGGATGCAGGTGGCGTGGAATACCTATCCTAACAATATCGGTCACTTCAACTTCCCCGGTTGCTTCCGTTGTCATGATGACAAGCACAAGTCGGCGGACGGTCATGTCATCCGTAAAGATTGCAACCTCTGCCACAAGGTCATGCGGGAGATCCAGGAGAACATCCCGGCCGGAACAATTGTCAACACCTTCGTTCACCCGGTGGACATTGGCGACGAGATCAACAAGACCAACTGCAGCGACTGTCACCAGCCCCCCAAGGTAACGCACGAAGAGGGAAAAGAGACGAAAGGGACGGGCGCAGAAAAGAAATAGGTGTTCCCTGCACCGGACGCTGAAACGAGAAGAGTCCCCTGGAACCCAGGGGACTCTTCTCGTTTAGTGTGGTGACGTGACCGGCGCCAATCAGTGATGGCTCTTCTTCGCGCCCCGCATTTTCTTCCCTGCGCCTGACAGCGCCAGAACCTCGGACATCTTCATCTTCCAGATCCCCCCATCTTTTTCCAGCTTGACTCCCTTGGTCATGAATTCGGCGCCGCTCCCGGTATCGAAGCCGAACTTGCCATGGAGTGTCGCCCGCCGCTCATCATCACCCGTCACCCGGACCTCCTGAAGCTTCTCCCAGCAGCAGGAGGGTTTCCGGGGAGCGGCGGCCAAGTGGGAGACGAAATACTCCCTTGTATGTCCTCCGCTCTCGATGACCCGGTGGTAGAGTTCATCATAGCGCCCTTCCCTCCAGAGATCGAGGGTTGCCTCCACGTCTTTCCTGACCTGGGCGCTTTGTGGGGGTTCCGCTGGGGAAGAGGCGAAGGTCGCCGACGAGTAGAGCAGGAGAAGCGAGGTGAACAGAATCAGTGGTCGTTTCATGGGGGCCTCCTTAAGGCTGACCTCCATGGTACCAAAAAAATCCGGCAGCGCAAGCTTGTATCTCTGCGCTGCCGGGGGTGGTCATAACCGGCGGTCGGCAGCCTCTGCGAACAGGCGGAGTTTGGCCATCAGGGCGGTGAAACTGGACGGCTTGAGCGACTGGGGGCCGTCGGATGAGGCGTGCTCCGGATCGGGATGAACCTCGATCATGAGCCCGTCGGCCCCGGCTGCTACCGCGGCATAGGCCATGGGGGCGACGTAATGGTGGTTGCCGGTGCCGTGGGAAGGGTCGGCGATGACCGGCAGATGGGTCATCCCCCGCAACACCGGGATGGCGGAGAGGTCGAGGGTGTTCCGGGTGGCGGTTTCGAAGGTTCGGATCCCCCGCTCGCAAAGGATCACCTGCTGGTTCCCCTCGGAGAGGATGTATTCGGCGCTCATGAGGAATTCCTGGATGGTCATGGCCATGCCGCGCTTGAGGAGGACGGGCCGCTTGAGCTGCCCTACCTTCTTGAGCAGGGCGAAGTTCTGGGAGTTGCGGGCGCCGATTTGGAGAATATCGGCGTACTCGGCGACCAACTCCGCCGTCTCCGGATTGATGACCTCGGTAACCACCGGGAGACCGGTGAGATCCCGCGCCCTGGCTAGGAGCTTCAGCCCCTCTTCCTCCATCCCCTGGAAGGAGTAGGGGGAGGTGCGCGGCTTGAAGGCGCCCCCCCTCAGGACCTGGGCTCCGGCAGCCTTGACCGCAATGGCGCTCTCCATGATCTGCGCCTCGCTCTCCACCGAGCAGGGGCCGGCCATGACGATGATCTCGTCACCACCGATGACCACCGTGTCGCTCACTCTGATCCGGGTGGTCTCACGATTCACCTCGCGCGAGGCGAGCTTGTACGGTTTCAGGATCGGCAGCACACTCTCCACACCGTGCATGGCCTCGATGGAGTGGAGGATCAGCTTGCCCCGTTCATCGCCGATAGCGCCGATGACATCCCGCGTGGTGCCGTGGATCAGATGGGGTTTGTACCCGAGCTCCTCGATCTGCTTCAGTACCGCGTCCCGATCCGCTGTTGCGGTTCCCGCCTTCATGACGATGATCATTTTTTCTGCTCCTTTTGGCGCCGCAGCCGAGAAACGGAACCGGCCGAAGAGTATCACCCCGGCCGGCTGCTGCGGACACAAAAAAGCCGGGGGGGACATACTCTCCTGTCCGCCCACGGCCTTGGTCTGTTAGATGGTGACGCCATCCCTGTTCCAGACCTCTCCCCGGGCAGACCGGCTAAAATAAAAGCCGGACCAGAAGGAAAAGGAAAAAAACGTGGATGCTCCGTAGAAAATCATGGGCGCATTCTGGCCGATAAGGCGAGATCCTGTCAAGGAGAAAGTTTAGTCTCTTGCTACTTCATTTTTTACACTTATCTGAGCAAAGACCTTGCTCAGGGCGCCGCTTTTATCCGTCAAGATCCGTATCATCCGTGTTATCCGTGTGCTGGTTTTGAATGGTTTTTTGATTTTGGAGTGGATGCAGGAGGAGTTAACCGACTACCCCCTTTAGCAAAGTCCCAAGTGCGCGGCACTGAGCCGTAACAGATCGGCAACGTATTGATTTTAAATAATAATGTCTGGTTGGTCGATAACGTTGTTTTGAACTTTTTAGTGGGCAAACAGTGGTGGTTATGGTATGTATGGCTGGTTTTTTGAAGAGCGTGAGGCACACGCGTTACGGCAGAACGCCGGGCGCCGGAGGGGTGTATGTTCGGTCTGATTCCTAAGGATGAGAAGTTTTTCATCATGTTTCGCGAGATGTCCGCCAACATCGTTGATGGGGCACTGCTCCTGAAGGACCTGCTGGATAATTTTACCGACCCGGTCACGAGCCAGCGAAAGATCAAGGAGGTCGAGCACAAGGGGGATTCGCAGACTCACGAGATCATCAAGAAGCTCAACAAGAGCTTCATCACCCCCTTTGACCGGGAAGACATCTATGCCCTCTCCGGGGCGCTGGATGACATCCTCGATCTGATCGACGCATCGGCTCAACGTATCGTCATGTACAACGTGGAAAAACCGACACCCGAATCAAAGGAACTCGCGTTCATCATCCTCAGGGCGTGTCAGACTATTGAAAAAGCGGTGGGGAAACTTGGGGGGAAGCTCGAGCCGATCTCCGAGTACTGTGTGGAGGTGAACTCCCTGGAGAATGAGGCGGATCGGGTCTGCCGCGAGGCCATCAGCCGGCTCTTTGATGAAGAGAAGGACCCGATTCATCTGCTGAAGTGGAAAGAGATCTACGAGACTCTGGAGCGTGCCACGGACAAATGTGAGGATGCGGCCAACATTCTAGAAAGCGTGGTCCTGAAAAATGCCTGAAATGTCTTTTCTGATGCTGGGTCTGGTCATCTTTGCGGCCCTGGCCTTCGACTATATCAACGGGTTTCACGATACCGCTAACGCCATCGCCACCTGCATCTCAACCCGTGCGCTCTCGGTGCGGGCCGCAATCGTCATGGCGGCTACCCTCAATTTTGCCGGAGCGATGATCTCCACCAAGGTCGCCGGTACCATCGGCAAGGACATTGTCAACGCCTCCCATATCACCCAGATGGTGGTGCTCGCCGGGGTTTTCGGCGCGATAATCTGGGATCTCATCACCTGGTATTACGGTCTTCCGTCATCGTCATCCCACGCCATAATCGGCGGGATCATGGGTGCAGTCATCGCCCACGACGGGGTCGGCGCGCTCCACTGGGACGGACTCAAGAAGATCGTCCTCTCCCTCATTCTGTCTCCGATTCTCGGCACCGTCTTCGGTTTCATCATCATGCTGGCGATAATGTGGGCCTTTCATGAGAAAGCCCCGGCAAACCTCAACAGAGGGTTCCGGAAGCTTCAGATCGTATCGGCAGCATTCATGGCTTTTTCTCACGGTACCGCAGACGCCCAGAAATCCATGGGGGTCATCACCATGGCGCTGGTAAGTTACGGCGCTCTTCAGAGCTTCGTCGTGCCGGTCTGGGTCAAGATGGCGTGCGCTCTGGCTATGGCCTTCGGCACCGCCGCTGGAGGGTGGCGGATCATCAAGACCGTCGGCCATGATTTCGTGAAGCTGACGCCGGTAAACGGATTCGTGGTGGAGACCGCATCGGCCGGGGTCATTCTGGGAGCATCGGCCTTCGGCATGCCCACCAGCACGACCCATGTGATTACTTCGACCATACTTGGCGTCGGTCTGACCAAGCGACTCACCGCGGTAAACTGGAAGATCGCCTACCGGATCGTCTTCGCCTGGGTCCTCACCATTCCAGCGTCCGCTCTTGTCGCCTTTCTTACCTATGACATCCTGAACCCGTTTCTGGGGAAATAGGCTCTGCCGGCTCAGCACGGTTCTGTTGCACTGTAACAACTCAGGAAGGCATTGTGTATCGAGAGCTTGCGGAAGGCCGAAGTCCTGCTGAGAAAGGTATAGATGCCGTAGACATCAAATGAGTCCAGGATGTTCTCATTTTCGGTTATATCGGTGATTACTCCCCTTGCGGAGGTCACAAGAACACCGTCGTGTATGCCAGTGGACATCCTGCTCAGGCGTGCGCGAGTGAAGCAGAGTACCGGCTTGATGAGACTGCTCTTCCTGCCGAACGATTTAAAATCCCTCTGCAGATCAGCTGCCTGCCGCTTCACCACTTCAATAAAGTCACCAATGGACCTCCTGTTGTTCAGTAGGAGGAGATCACGGGATTTGTTGATATCGCCACTGACCTCTTTAATATCAATTATATGAATCCCTGTGGGGCCAATTACGACGAAATCGGCGTTGAAACCGTTCCGGTAGAAGTTCTTCAGGACGATGCATTCCGGCGGTAGTCGGGTGAGCAGCTCCGAGAGATCACCTCCACCGTATGTTGCCGCCGTCTCCCGATAAGAGCTCTCCTCCGGTTCCGTCAACTCGTCCTGTCTTGCGCCGCTGTCGGCCATGAACCTGCTCAGGATGTAATAGAGGGTCAGTTCCGTTAGAATGAAGAAGAGCACGATGGCTGCGATGACGACCTTGTAATGGGTCGTGGAGAGCCCGTGCAGGTATGTCAGAGAGGAGAGAAGCGCGAAGAGGAGTGTCAGGGCGATATTGAAGAGTTTCGCGATCATGGCGTGTCCTTCCAGGGGAGTTCTTTCAAGCTGGGAAAAACCGTTGGCGGAGATGGAAATATCGGGCTGGCATCATCATACGTCGATCAAGTATGTGTCTGTCCTGTTCGTGGTAACTGTTTGCAAGTGCCCGGCCAAGATGCGGAAGTGAACGATTTAGTTGAAGAGGAACCTGAAGACAGATGTGATAACGGGAGGTTAGGCTTTGCCGGTTTCTTTAAAACCGCACTGGGCTTGATCCACTGCCCATTACTTTGGCTGGAGATGGTGGCGAGCGGAACGCATAACGAAAAGCCGTTGTCAATTATTTGTCTCGGATGCCGTGATCGGTGTCAATCGGAGAAGTTGCTGCTGCAGCAGAGGGATGCGGGGAGTGAGGGTATAAAAAAAGCCCCGGATTTCTCCGGAGCTTTTTTCCGATACGGAAGGATGTTACACTCTGGTCACGTTGGCGGCCTGAAGCCCTTTCGGACCCTTGACCACATCAAACGTTACCCTATCGCCTTCAGCAAGGGATTTGAAACCTTCGCCAGTAATTGCGGAGAAATGTACGAACACGTCGTCACCGTTCTCCTGCTCCAGAAAACCGAACCCCTTGCTGTCATTGAACCATTTTACCGTGCCGTTTGCCATGTCTCTGTACCTTCTCCTAAAAGTGCGTTGTGGTTTGTCCAAGAGAAATCCCAGACTCGGCGATACTACCAGTTTGTTGTGATCGATGCAAGCATAATAATCTGTATCCAGTCGCAGTGAAGGGCCTGCTAGCGGTAGACTCCTGCTCCCAGCATGGCCGCGGCGATGATGATGAAGACCGGGTTGATCTTCGTAAAAGTCAGGAGTGTGAAGGTGACCAGCACTATCAACAGCTTGTCCCACCCCGCAGTGGCGGCCCTCTCCCACCCCTGTTTCCCCACCCCGAAGACCGAGTAGGCCATGTCGTAGGCGGTCCAGATAAGCAGCCCCACCACCACCGGCCGGACTACCTTGAGCATGGCGTGGATCGTCGGGTGCTCCTTGATGCCGAAGAACCAGGCCACCATGAGCAGCATCAGGACGGTTGTGGGGAGAACCGTGCCGACCGCGGCGGCGATGGCGCCGGAGATTCCTGCCAGCTTGTACCCCACATATGCCGAGACCTGGGGGGCGATGGGGCCGGGGAGGGCGTTGCCTATGGCGACTGCATCGGCGAACTCATCCGGGGTCACCCACGGAACCTGCCCTGTCCCGTGAGGGGGGATCCAGAGGGCCGAAGTGGCCTCACGCTGCATCAGAGCCAGAGAGGCGGGTCCGCCCCCCCAGGAGAAGAGGGCGACGCGGGTGAAGAGAAAAAAGATGTTCCAGTACAGCATCGTAAAACCTCACAGGGTGGATGAGCGGTTCGGGGGCGAAACAAGACGCCGCCATTTTTAAACTAATTGTCTTGAACTGTAAAGCGACGTATCATGGCGCCTATGAAACTTTTCCCTGACTCCCGTATTCTCCGCCTCCTGCTGTCGGTCGCGCTCCTTGCGGCCGTGGTGGCGGCAGGCTCTCTCCTCTGGCTTTCCCGCAACCTGACCACTATCGTCCAGCAGAATCTTCGGTCCATCTATGGCCCCGAACTCTCCCTGGGAGGGGTGGAGCCCGGCTGGAACCGGGTAGTCATCCGGGATCTCCGTCTAAGGCGTCCCGGTGGCGGACCAATCGTCAACCGGATCAGTATCGGCCGGGTGATCATCACCCCGCGGTTCAAGACTCTCCTCTCCCGGCGGATGGAGATCGACCTGCTCCGGATGGAGAATCCCCGGCTGTTGATCGAGATTGCCCCGGACGGGAGGGTCATCTCTCCTCTTTCCCCCCGCACTCCCGGAACCCCGGACGCCCACTCACTTCCCGTTGCCATCAGGCGGATCGAGATCGATGGAGGAGAGCTTATCCTGCTGGATCGGAGCAGCGAACGGCTCAGGATGGCCGGTGTCAGCAATCGAAAGGAGGGTTTCCATCTGATCCGATTCCCCGATGTTGCGCTCCAGACCGGCCCCCTGGAGCTCCCCTTGAAGCCGGTCCCGTTACCGGTGACACTTTCTCTTGCTGCGCCGGGACCGGGGAGCCTGGGTATCACCGGAACATTCAATCCGGTGAACCTTGATACGGCCCTGACGTTTGCCCTGCGCCACTGGGATCTCACCCGGTTTCGCCCTTACTACCTCAAACCCGATGACCTCAACGTAACCCGTGGCTTTCTCGATGGGGATGCGACGGTCGCTATTGCCGGAAAACGGCTCCATGCGCCGGGCTCGATCAGGCTTTCGGAGCTCCGGGTGGAGCGCTCCGGCAATCAGGGAGCGTTCCTGGGGATGTCGGCCAGGCTGTTCCTCGCGACCATGAAAGATGACAAGGGGGAGGTGGACGCCTCCTTTCTCCTGGACGGCGACCTGACCGCTCCCCGGTTCAAGGTGCGCCAATCGCTTCTGGAGCAGATCGGGAGCGGTCTGGCGCGCAAGCTCGGCGTTCCGGTCATCGCCGATGTGGGTGAGGGGATCATAACCCTGGGGAAGAAAGGGATAGGGGGGATCCAGAGCCTGTTTGGCGGAGGAAGGTGACGGGCAGCGACGAGCGCCTTGCATTTCCTGTCCGCCTGTGATAGGAATTTATCCCGACAGTTCGGCAGGTTCGGAGGTTACGCGGGGGTGGCGCTCGGGGAGGCGACCCCCGCTTTACGTACATGAGCGGGAGAGAGTGGTATGGCGAAGAGTGACCTGAAAAATTTTACCCTTCCGGGACTTGAGGCGTTTCTCTCCGGTCAGGGTAAGGAGCGGTTCCGGGCTACCCAGATCTTCAAGTGGCTCTATCAGAAGGATGCTCGAAGCTTTGCCGAGATGACGAATCTCTCCAAAGATCTCAGGGTCGAACTGGAGGAGAGCGCCTGTATCAGCAACCTGGAGCCGACCACGGTGGAGATAGGGAAAGACGGCACCCGCAAGTACCTCTTCGTGCTGGAGGACGGCGCCGGCGTGGAGTCGGTGATCATCCCCGACGAAGGGCGCAACACCCTCTGCATCTCTTCCCAGGCGGGGTGCGCCATGGGGTGTGAATTTTGTCTCACCGGGAGCTACAATCTCACCCGTAACCTGACCACGGCGGAGATCGTCAATCAGCTCTGCGCCATCAGGCGGGAGGTGGAGATCCGCAACATCGTCTTTATGGGGATGGGGGAACCGCTCCACAACCTGGACAACGTTATCCGGGCGCTGCAGATCATGCTCGACGGCAACGGACTCCAGTTTTCCAACCGGCGGGTGACGGTCTCCACCTGCGGTCTCGTGCCGGAGATGGCCCGCTTGGGGCGGGAGGTGATCGTAAACCTGGCGATCTCTCTCAACGCCACCACCGATGAACTGCGCGACCGGATCATGCCAGTGAACCGCCGCTATCCGATCGGGGCGTTGTTGCAGGCCTGCCGGGAGTTCCCGCTCCCCTCCCGCCGGAAGCTGACCTTTGAGTATGTCCTCTTGGGGGGGCTTAACGACTCTCCGGCCGATGCGAAGCGGTTCCTGAAGCTGATCCACGGAATCCCCAGCAAGGTGAACCTGATCCCATTCAACGAGCATGAGGGGTGCGATTTCATCGCCCCCACCAGGGAGGCCATAGACGCTTTCCACGCCTATCTCCTTGCCCACAATGTGACCGTTATCACTCGGGACAGCCGGGGAGGGGACATTTCGGCGGCGTGCGGCCAACTCAAGGGGAGAGTTGCGGCGGGAGAACCGGTGAACGTCAACCAATGTTCCTGAGGACGGGAGGTTGAACAACACGGAGCAACGGAGCAACCGAGAAATCAAGACCTTGCATCAAGAGAGTGTTTCGCCAAAAAGGTGAGGCATTGAAATAATTATCTCAATTTATTTCGTCCGGATTTCACTCCGTTGCTCAGTAGCTCCGTGTTTCAAATGCTTTTCTAGGATGATCGGTTCGCCGGCGGAGGGCTTTTCCTCTGTCATGGACATTGCTTGAATAAAAGAGAGGAGGCTTGACACGTTACGTGTCCGGCCTCCTCTCCTGGTATCTGCTGCGTTATTTTGGAATCTTAACCCTATCCGAAATCAGGGCGCTTACGGGGTTCGACGGCTCCGGTACTCGACGACCACCGGCGGTCGTCCGCCGGTGGCACGGGGTGCGGGGCGCTCGTTTCTTCCCTGCCAGGCGTTCTCCTGGGGCCTTCCCGAGGCGCCGTTGCGGGGAGGGAAGCTCTTGCCGCCGGCGCGACCGGCGCTGACAGGAGCCCCCTTGCGGGCGAAAGCGCTTCTGGAGGGGGGGCGGTGGAGGGAGGTCGTAGGCTCCAGCCCCGGGATGGTGTGCACCGGTACCTTGTTGCCAATGAATCGTTCGATCTTCTCCAGATAGGCCCGCTCGGAGGGTGAAACAAAGGAGATGGCTATTCCGGTGACACCGGCGCGGCCGGTCCGGCCGATCCGGTGGACATAGTCCTCGGCGAACCTGGGAATGTCGAAGTTGATGACGTGACTGACGCCGGTCACGTCCAGCCCCCGGGCCGCCACATCGGTGGCCACCAGGAGGCGGAGTCGTCCCCCCTTCATCCGGGCGATGGTCTTGTTCCGCGCGTTCTGGTTCATGTCGCCATGGAGAGCCGCGACGGCATGCCCCTCATCGTACAGTTCCCGGGCCAGATCGTCGGCGTCCTTCTTGGTTGCCGAGAAGATGATTGCCCTGGTCAGGTCGCAGTCGGAGATGAGCTTGCGGAGCAGCTCCTTCTTGTGACTGAGATTGTCGGCCACGTGGAGACGTTGTTCGATCAGCTCCTGAGCCGGCTGATCGCCGGTCAGTTCGATCCGCTGGGGGCTCTTGAGCATCCGCTGGGCCAGGCGCGCCAGGGTGGCGTCCATGGTGGCGGTGAAGAGGAGAGTCTGGCGCTCAGCGGGGGCCGCCGCCACGATGGCGTCGACGTCGTCGCTAAATCCCATGTCCAGCATCCTGTCGGCCTCGTCCAGGATGAGGAGCTCCAGGCGGTTGAAATTGACACTCCCCCGGGCCATATGGTCCACCAGTCGGCCCGGTGTGGCGACCAGGAGGTCCAGCGGTCCAGAGAGGAGTCGGAACTGTTCGCGATAGGGCATCCCACCGACGATGGCGCCGCAACGGAGCTTCATTCCCTTGCCGTAGTTACGGGCCGCCTCCATGACTTGGCTGGCCAGTTCACGGGTTGGGGTGAGAACCAGAATCCGGGGGCCGTTGCCAGGGAGGGTAGAGCGGAGTGCGAGGCGCTCCAGCGCCGGTAGTACGAAGGCAGCTGTCTTGCCGGTACCGGTGCGGGCCGTGGCAATGAGGTCGTTGCCGGCCATGACGAGAGGGATCGCCTGCTCCTGAATGGGGGTGGGGGTGGTGTACCCGCAGGTAGTCACTGCCGAGAGAATGGCCGGGTTGAGACCGAGTTCTGCAAATGTCATGCAAGTTCCTTTATGGATGGTGTAGAGAAAGGGCGTGCGAGAACCGCGGGACCATGTTCGGATGGTCCGGAAGCTTCAGCGGGGAGACGCAGGCAGGCTGTACGGAAAATCTTCGCCTGCCGAGCGTGCTGCTGTATCGAGAAGGGATAGCAGGGGGGCGGGAAGCGATGATCAAAAGAAACAGCGGACACCGTGCCGCTGTCTGTGGGTTACAGTCCACCGCGTACAATAACTGAACCCAGAGTGAAAAGCAAGGATAAAATCAATGGGGGGAATGTGCATCAATAGAGGAAGTTTTCAAGAGTGGGAGGCGACGCCATGGTGATTTTTCGACGTGTGTGATACACAGGTGACGTCCGTATCGAGAGGGGCAGCAGTGAAACTTCTTATTAAATATCAGATATTTTTTGCACTGCTGCTGGCGACGGGGACGGTCGTCTGCTTCATGTTCCTCATCGTGAACTGGAGCATCAAACAGGGCTTTTTACAGTATGCCCTTACGGTTGAAGAGCAGCGTCTCGAACGGCTTGCCGGGGAGCTGGGAAAGGTCTTTACCGTCGAGGGAAGCTGGGAATTCCTGCACGGTAACGTCGGGAGGTGGGCCCAGCTCCTGGTCAAAACGCTCCCACCCGAGCGGGTAACTCCTGACCGGCAGGCTCGAATTGCCAGGCTGCTGGAAGGAGGGTCCATTCCCCTCCAGAAAGTGGTCTCTTCGGTCAGGCGGAGCAACCTGTTCGAACTGCGGGTCATCCTCTTGGATGAAGGACACCATCCGGTGGCCGGCCCGAACC
The DNA here is from genome assembly GCA_903857795.1 of uncultured Geobacter sp. Lineage (GTDB taxonomy): Bacteria > Desulfobacterota > Desulfuromonadia > Geobacterales > CAIOGM01 > CAIOGM01. The sequence continues at coordinate 31,416 of CAIOGM010000148.1, read as the reverse complement.
GGTCGCGCCGTGCAGTGGTCACACGGGAGATCGTCAGCCGTGACGCCGTGGTGGGGTACCTGGGGCTGTTGCCGAAGAACAGTCTTACCGACACCTTGGCGCTCCGTTTCGTCCGGCAGCAGACGCTGGCCCTGACCCTGATTTCGGTGGTCATGCTGGTGATTTCCGCCGGCATCTCCTATCTCCTGGCGGCACACCTGGTAAAACCGATCCGGACCATGGCCACGGCGGTCCATACGTTGGCGTCGGGAGGGTTGGACACACGCGTCACGGTCAGCTCGTCCGACGAACTGGGGCAGCTCGCCCGGGGGATCAATACGCTGGCGTATACGCTCGAGAGGAACGAGCAGCTCCGGCGCCAGTGGGTCGCGGATATCTCCCATGAGCTGAGAACCCCCCTTGCCGTGCTGCGGGGCGAGATAGAGGCGATCCAGGACGGGGTTCGCCAGCCGACCCCCGAGGCCATCGGCTCCCTCCACGTTGAGGCGACCCGCCTCAACAGGCTGGTGGAAGAGCTCTACCAGCTCTCCCTTGCCGACTCCGGAGTCCTGACCTGTCAAAATCAGGAGCTGGAGCTGGCTACGGTCCTGAGCGGGGCGGTCACCCTGTTCCGCCCCCGTTTCTCGTCCCGGGAGTTGGCCATAGAGTTGGCGCTCCCCGGCGGGGAGATCTCTCTCTATGCAGATCCGGAGCGGCTCCATCAACTGTTCACCAACCTGCTGGATAATTCGCTCAAATACACCGATCCGGGGGGGAGACTGGAGGTAGAGGTGACGGTGCGCGAGGGGATGGTCGCCCTCGCCTTCCAGGATACCGTTCCCGGAGTCCCGGAGGCGGAGCTGCCGCGGCTCCTGGAGCGGCTCTACCGGGTGGAGAGCTCACGCAGCCGCTCCTCGGGAGGGGCCGGTCTCGGGCTGGCGATCTGCAAGAACATTGTTGACGCCGCGGGCGGGAGCATTACCGTCCTGCCGTCACCGCTGGGTGGAGTGCGAATTGTCGTCGAATTGCCACTGACGGGGGGAAGGTCATGAAGGAGATGGTGCTGATTGTCGAAGATGAACAGAAGCTGGCGGTGCTACTGGAGGAGTACCTGCAGCGGGCGGATTTTTCCACCTGCTGTCTGGCTGACGGAGCGGCGGTGGTCCCGTGGGTCAGGGAACGGAAGCCGGAGCTCATCCTCCTGGATCTGATGCTCCCCGGACGCAATGGACTCGATATCTGCAGGGAGATCCGCTCCTTCTCCTCCGTCCCGATCATCATACTGACGGCCCGTATCGATGAGATCGATCGGCTGCTCGGCCTGGAGCTGGGGGCGGATGACTACATCTGCAAGCCGTTCAGCCCCCGGGAGGTCGTGGCGCGGGTCAGGACGGTCCTGCGCCGGTCGACGCTCCGTAAGGAGCTCCCCACCGGTCTGTTCCTGGATGAGAACGGGCATATCGTTTCCCTTGACGGTCAGACGGTGAATCTGACCACCGTGGAGTTCCAACTGCTCCTGCTGCTGCACTCCCATGCGGGGAGGCTCTTCTCCCGGGCCCAGCTCATGGAGCGGATCTACCCGGATCAGCGGATCGTCTCAGACCGGACCATCGATAGCCATATCAAGAAGCTGCGCCGCAAGCTGGAGGTCGCGGCGCCCCATCGGGCGCTGATCCACTCCGTGTACGGCCTGGGGTACAAGTTCGATGATGCGTGATGCGGGATTTTAGAGCTCCATATCCTCACCGGTAACCTCCATTTCGCGGGTCAACTCGGCCTGCGTCTCGTCCTTCCTCCTGAAGCGAACCACCAGATAGTAGCAGGTAAAATAGGCTGCTACCGCCGCTGCAAAGCCGAGGATCGAACTCCCCAGGAGGAGTGAGGTGGCGTGCCCCTTGAGGTGATGCCACTCCAGCCCCTTGATCTGGAGCTCCTGGGGAGGAAGTCCCCGCAGGAGCCTTCCGACCTTGTAGCTTATTCCCAGTGCGGGAAAGACCGTCAGCGGGGTATTGACCCAGGCGCCGGTGATGCAGGTCAGTTTGTTGAGGCGGAAGATGAAGGCGGCGGCGATGGCCAGCGGGGTGTGGATGCCGAAGAAAGGGGTGAAGCTGATGAAGGTCCCTACGGCAAACCCTGCGGCGATATGCCCCGGATGGCTGTCCAGCGTGAGGATCTGTCTGATACGTTGCCGCCACTTTTCCCTGTCGAGCACCATGAACTCTCCAATCGGCGCGAGCTCTAAAGCGCGCCGCCACTCGTTCTCTAACTGAATCAACCTGTCAACAGCGGTGTTCGGCCAGCAGGCGCCGAGCCTGGCCTATGGTCAGGGGGAGGGTGTCGAAGGTAAGACTATCCTCGTGCCGGGCCAGGTGAAACAGCTCGGCCACGTGGGGGAGGCGGAGCCGGACTTTCGCCAGCGCCTCCGGCGTGGTAAAGACTTCCGATGGTGTTCCCGAGATGACGACGCGCCCCTGGTCCAGAACATGGAGGCGGTGAAGAAAGAGGGGGACCAGGTCGACACCGTGAGTGGCCATGACGATGGTGACGCCGTGATCACGATTGAGTGCGGCCAGCAGCTCCATCATCCGCTGCTCCCCCACCGGGTCCAGCCCGGCGGTGGGTTCGTCCAGGAGGAGAATCTCGTGCCCCATGGCCAGGAGCCCGGCGATACAGACCCGTTTTTTCTGACCGTAGCTCAAGGCGTGGATCCCCTTGTTTTCTGAGCCGACCATTTCTACCTGGGCCAGGGCCGTCTCCACCCGGCGTTGAACCGCCTCCTCGGAGAACTCCATGTTGCGCGGTCCGAAGGCCACATCTTCGAAGACCGTGTGGGCGAAGAGCTGGTCATCGGGGTTCTGAAAGACCAGTCCCACCTTTCGGTAGATCTCCCGGGGTTTGAGCCTGAGGATGTCCGCGCCGTCCAGGAGCACCTTCCCGGAGTAGGTGCGGATGAGACCGTCCATGACCTTGAGCAGGGTAGTCTTCCCTGACCCGTTGGCGCCGAGGATGCCGACGAACTCGCCTTGGGCGATGTCCAGACGAATATCCGCCAGGGCGGCAGTGCCGTCGGGATAGGAGTAACGGTCAAGGGTGATGGCGATACGGATGTCGGTCACGGGAAAACCTTTAATCCCCAATAAAGCGTATATCCACGAAGGACACGAAGTTTCATGAAGGAAAGCAATACGGTACCAGATAACAACGGTAAACCAAGAAGAAATTCGTTCAGATACTCCAGAAGGCTCCCGATAATGCGACAAACAGCGCCGACCAAGCCAGCTCTCCCTTCCGGAACGGCTTATGTCGCAATAGCGGCAGATTACCATCGTAGCCGCGCTGAACCATGGCGACGGTGATCTGCTGGCTGTTGTCAAAGGCCTTGATCACCAGCGCGCCTGCCAGGGTTCCGAAGGAGCGGAGTCCACGGCGGTACCCTGCATAACCGAGGCGGTTCTGCTGGGCGGAGTAGACCACCTGGGCGTCTTCGAAGAGGACGAAGAGGTAGCGCCAGGCGAAGAGCGCCACTTCGATGAATCCTCGGGGCATCTTGAGCCAGGAGAGGGCCGCCATCAGGTCGGTGAACGCCGTGCTGAATCCTACGGCGGCCATGAGCGCCACGGAGCCGCCGATTCTGGCAGCGATAAGCAGCCCCTCCCGCAACCCCTCCCGGTGACCGACCAGGTCGAATCCGGGGAAATTGAGTGTGAAGAGCGGTTCGTGCCCCACGAAGAAGAGCTTGAGGAGCACGATCATGACCGTGATGAAGAGCGGCTCGGCAAAGCGGAGCGCCAGGAGTCGCGGCCGGACTCCCATGCGGAGGCAGAGGAGGAGCCCTATCCCGCCGATCAGGAGCGGGAAGAGGAGCCCCCGGCTGCTGATGATCATGATCAGCAGGGTCAGCGCCGAGACGAGCTTTACCCGCGGATCGAGCCGGGAGAGAAGCTGTTCGGTGTCATGGATCTGATGTAGCGGATGGCGCATGGTTACCGTTCCAATGAAGGGAGAGTCCGAGCAAAAAATGAACTATGACTCTGCCCGGTTCTCCCGCAGCAGCGTCAGCAGGTCTTCCGCCGTGACCCGGCTCCCCATGTCGCTCCCCTCCAGCAGACTGTCGGCCAGATCCCGCTTGCTCCGGTGCAGCTCTACGATCTGCTCTTCGATGGTCTGCCGCGTCACGAGCCGGTAGATGGTCACCGGCCGCAGCTGGCCGATCCGGTGGGCCCGGTCCGAGGCCTGATCCTCCACCGCCGGGTTCCACCAGGGGTCCATATGGATGACGTAGTCGGCCGCCGTCAGGTTGAGCCCTGAGCCCCCCGCCTTGAGGCTGATGAGGAATATCTCCCCGTCGCCGGCCTGGAAGGAGTCCACCGCCTTTTTGCGCTCCTTCACCGGCGTCGAACCGTCAAGGTACTGATAGGCCATCTTGAGCCGCTCCAGCTCGGCGCGGAGGATCGCCAGATGATCCACGAACTGGCTGAAGACCAGGGCCTTGTGGCCGTTGTCCCGCAGTTCGGTGACGATCTCGGTGAAGGCTGCCAGTTTGGCGCCGGGGAGCCCCACTCCGGGCATGACCAGCCGCGGATTGCAGCAGGCGCGCCGCAGCTTCATCAGCTCCGCCAGGATCTGGAAACGGAGCTTGCCGGGATCGTCCGCCTGGGCGATCCGCTCCAGCGACTGCTGCCGGAGCGCCTCGTAAAAGGCCCGCTCCTCGCTCCCCAACTCCACATGGTAGACGATCTCCGTCCGGGAGGGGAGCTCTTCCAGCACCTGGCTCTTGGTCCGGCGGAGGATGAAGGGGCGGATCAGCTTCCTGAGGTGGTTCCTGGCCTTCTTATCCTGCTGCCGCTCGATGGGGCCGGCAAACCGGTCGTTGAAACTCTTGTGGGAGCCCAACAGCCCCGGGTTAATGAACCTGAACAGGTTCCAGAGCTCGCCCAGATGGTTCTCCAGGGGGGTGCCGGTGGTGATGAGCCGGAAACCTGCCTGAAGGTTCATCGCCGCCTGGGAGCGCTGGGTCGCCATGTTCTTGATGGCCTGAGCCTCGTCCAGGACCACCGTCTCCCACGAGACCGCGGCCAAGAGCTCCCCCTCCTGCTGGAGGAGCCCGTAGCTGCAGAGCACCAGATCAAAGGGGGTGAGGGAGTCGAGGAACTTCCCCCGGTCTCCGGGGCCGAAGGGGCGGACGGTGAGGGTGGGGGCGAAGCGGGCGCACTCCGCCTCCCAGTTCATGCAGACCGAGGTGGGGGCCACCACAAGGGTGGGGCCGGCCGCTGCCCGGGTCAGGATCAGCGCCAGGGCTTGGAGGGTCTTGCCCAGCCCCATGTCGTCGGCTAGGCAGCCTCCCACCCCCCAGTGGGCCAGCCGCGCCAGCCAGGCAAACCCTTCCACCTGATAGTCACGCAGGATCGCCTGCAGGGTCGAGGGGAGAGCCGGATTCAGCGCCTCGCCGGAACGGAGCCGTTCCAGCAGCTTGCGCCATCCGGCGTCCACGGTGACCTTACCCGCCTCGGCCAGGAGCTCTTCCAGAGCCGGGGCCGCCAGAGGATGAATCCGGACCCCCTTCCCCTGCTCCTCGCTGAAGGCTCGCAGCTCATCCAGCCGCCGCCGGAATTCGGTAGTGAGCGCCAGGAAGGTCCCGTCCTCCAGCGGCAGGAATCGCCCCTTGCTTAGCCCGGCCAGCTCCACCAGCCGCCGCATCTCCATCACCTGATCGTCATCCAGGGTCAGCTCGCCGGTCACGGCGAACCAATCCTTGGACTGTTTGATGGAGAGGGAGAGGCGGGATGCTGAAAGTGGTCGGCTCACCCGGAGTCGCTCCCCTTCGGGCCAGAAGAGGACCACCTCACCCTCCAGCTCCTTCAGCTCCAGCAGCAGCTCCAAGCACTCCTCGGGAGCATCCAGCAGCCACTCCCCCTCGTCTTCATCGTACTCCAGGGTAGGGAGCGCCTTGGTGACCCGCCGCGCAGCCGCACTCTCAGCCGCCGGATCGCGCCGGGTCTGGAGCCGTTTCCCCGCCAGTTCGGCCACCACCGTCTCGCCGCCGACTCCGGGGCGGAAGGCAGGGCCTGCTTCGCCGAAGGGGCGAATCAGCAGCTCCACGGAGAGCCCGACGCCGTGGGGCCGAAGCTGGACCACTATCCGGTCATCAACGGGGACCGACTCCACCGGCAGGGTGCCGCCGATGTCCGAGTGGATGGTCAGCCGGGTGGCCAGAGAGGCGATGGCGCTCTGGATCCGCTCCTCGGCGGAGGCGGGAACCTTTAAACCGGTACCCAGGACCGCGGCGATCCGTCGGTGTTCCTGGGTGATTTCCATGACCTTCCAACGGCCGGCGCTCTCCTTGACTACCAGCGTGTTCCGCTGCTCGGGTAGCTCCGGGGTGAGCGTCAGCAGCACCTTACCCCCCTTCCGGGTCACCTGAAGTTCCGGCTCGCCCCGCACCAGCTCCAGTCGCTGGTTGAGGGCGGCGCTGGTGAAGAGATGGGGATGTCCTGCCAGGGCCGGCACTGCCCGCTCCGGATCGAAGAAGTAGTTGTCCCCCCCGTAGTAGCCGTACCGTTCGTGGACGATGGCCAGGCAGACTCTGCGGTCCTGAATGGAGAGGAACTCCAGCTGATCCGCCTCATTTTTCAGCCGTTTGAGCGCTATGTTGCGCCCCTTGGACCAGGCGCCCGAGGCGGAGAGTTTCTGTTCCAGCGGCTGAATGAGGACCAGATCCTTCTGCAGGGTCAGCTCCCAGGCCAGGCGGGCCCCCTTCTTGGGCGCCCCCTCCTTCTCCTCCGGCCTGGCCATGGCGATGAGCGCCTCCAGGGCGTTTTCCCAGGAGGAGCGCTTCTTGATCAGGGAGATCATGCTGACCACCCTCTGCTCGGCAAAGAAGGGGGGGAGCTGTTGCTCTTTCCCGGCCTTAAGGCCTAAGAGGGTGTCATGGAGGAGTGCCGCTTCGGCTGCCAGCCAGTCGTAACCGGCGCTCTTGGCATTCAGGGAGATTCCGGCCAGATTCGAGGCCTGCTCTTTAGCATGATCGCTGCCGGTCCAGTAGAGGATCAGTGCGAAGAGATACTGCCCGAAGGGATCCCACTGACGGAACATGGTCGACTTCTCGACCTGCTTCATGATCCCCGGCTGACCCTGGAGGAAGGTGACGAGCTGCACCAGAAGCCAGTAGATGGGGGAGTGCGGAACGTCTTTGCGCGAGGAGACGATCTCCAGATAGCCCCGGGCCTGCTCCAGTCGCTCCGGCTTGGCGCACCGGATGAGCGCCAGGATGAAGAAGTAGCCGGAAAAGTCGGTATAGAATATCTTCCGTTTGCCGCTCCCCTTTTTCAGCAGGTTAAGCCCTGTCTCGTACCGGGCAATGGCGTCTGCTTCGTCCCCCTGGAGAAAAGCGATGAGGCCGTGGAGCCCCTCGACGCTGCTCCCCGAGAAGCGCACCAGAAACGGGGCCGCTTCCCGGGGCCTCCCCCGAACGATCAGTTCAAAGGCACAGGAGTACCCCAGGTCGGGAAAACGTTCCGGGGAGTGTCGGGCTAACTGTTCCACGAGCATAAACGCGAAGCTCCCTGCGGGTTCCAACTGTTCAAATGCCCTCAAGAGAGCCGAGTCCAAGGCCAGGGTGATGACGCCGGGAGGGAGTGTCACGAACCATTCCGGGTCGAACTGGTCGAGGCAGATGCTTTCGAAGGGATGCCGTTTCTGGAACTCCAGGGGATACTGTGAGTAGGCGGCGTTCAGGAGCTCGGTAAGACTCTTGATGTCCTGCCGGTACACGGCTGCTCTCAGCTCCCGGAGGAGATCGGGATAGCTGGGATAACGGTGGTACCCGGAATAGGTCGTCAGCGAGAACTGCACCTTGACCGCGTGTGCCATGGCCTCGAACCGGCCGGAGCGGAGCGCCTCGCGGGTCATCACCTCGGCGATGGCGGGGAGACAGCGGACGTGAGTTTTGGTGTCGGAGATGAGCCCGTCGGAAAAGAGCCGCTTGAGCAGGGGGTCGATGGATTGGAGCGCGATGGTTCTCATCTTGCCGACCTGGGGCTCGGCCTTGAGCATGCACTGCGCCAGAGGGGAGCGGGCCACCTGGGTATAGATGATGGAGAGGAGCTGCAGCAGCTCCCGCTCGGCCTGAGGGAGCGCTGCGATCTTGATCAGTTGCTTCTTCAGGGCAGGCTTCGGCACGGGCGCCACTTCACGTAGCCGGTCGAGCAGCTCCTGGGGGATTTCAGGGAGAGTTGTCGGTTGTTCCATGATAGAAGGTGTCCTCTATTCCCGTCCCGCCGGCTTGGGGCGCGGCTCCTTGCCGGTGAACCAGCCTGAGGTCGCCTCGGGATGGGCGTCGAACCGGGGGACGTAGGGCTTGAGATCTATGAGCGGTGTCCCGTCAAGGACGTCGATACCGGCCACGGTGAGGATATTCCCTTCGCGCCCGAGGAGCCTGACGATGGTCAGGCCGATGCCGTTGGGGCGGCAAGGGTGACGGGTGGCGAAGATGCCGTGGGGTTCGTCATCCAGGAAGGTGGGGCGCACCAGCTCGACCTCTCCGGCCCGGTGAAAGCGGTAGATGAGGATGAGATGGGAGAACCCCTCAATATCCTTGAGCCCTTCGGCAAACCGGGGGAACAGCTCCACCCGGCCGACGGCATCCGGCACGAATGCCCCCTGGATGGGGGCCTCATCCTTGGCTGCAAAGGGGGAGTGGATGATTCCCACCGGAGATAAGGTGAACTCATTCATCACTGCTTTTCCTTCTTTTTTCAGTCAGCGTCCGCCAGGAGTAGCCGGCGACGAAGCCTCCTACCACACCGGCCACGAGGAAGACGAAGAGGAGCAGGTCCCCCTCTCCCGGATCCAGTAACGGCCTGGCCGCCTCCCGGCCATGCTCTTTGGCGATTCTCTCCACCACTGTCTCGTCAACGCCGCTGTACGGCTTTGGGCCGAGGGTGAAGAAGGAGAAGACGAAGTAGAGTAGCGGCAGCAGGATGATGTGCAGGAGAACCGTTCTCCACCGGCGGTTACGTAGTGGCATGGTGTCTACTCCGATGGTCTGAGTTCCCCCTGTTTCAAAGGGGGGACGTGTCCGGCGCTGCCCGAATTACCCTCATCTTCACCAGTAGATCAGGCCGCTTCCGGGAGAGAAGGAGGAGCATCCCGGCGGTCATGGCCCCTTCCAGGATCCCCAGGGGGAGCTGGGTGGGGATAAAGGCGATGATGATCCTGCCGAGGAGTGGCAGAAACGGCGCGTCCCCCCGGACGCCGGTGGCCAACTCCACCGAGGTCGTCAGGTAGGTGGCCCAGTCGGTGCAGAGCCCCGCGGCAAACCCGGCCATGCCGAGGCTCGCCCCCATCCCCCGCAGCACCCGGAAGAGCCCGTAGCCGGTAAAGGAGCCGACCACCCCCATGGAGACGATGTCCGCCCCCCAGGTTGAGAGCCCGCCATGGGCCATGAAGAGCGCCTGGATGAGGAGCGCCACCGCCGTGATGAGGACGGAGACGAAGGGGCCCACCAGGATCGCGGCTATTCCCGTGCCGCACGGGTGCGAACAGGTGCCGGCCGTGGGGACGGGGATCGGCATACAGGAGATTATGAAGACCACCGCAGCAAGAAGCCCCACCAGCGGTTTGAAGGAGAGATCGTCATCGGCCAGTTTATTTAACCGTTTGAGCCCCAGCGCCACAAAGGGGGCTGCCACGGCGAACCAGAGTGCGGCCCAGCCGAAGGGGAGAATCCCCTCGGAGATATGCATGGCGTAGGCCGGGGTCGCCAGGGTCAGCAGGAGGAGTGTCAGGGGGATACGGGGCATCTTTACTCTCACGGGGAGGAGCTACATCGACAGAGATATCAGATTGTCGCAAGTCCTACCATCTCTCATCAAGACGCAGCAACCGATGTCCTTCGAACAGCGTCAGAATCTCAACTGCGTCTTCCTTGGTCCGATAGACTACCCGGTAGCCCCGATGAATCAGTTCCCGAATCTCGGGCCGGGCAACTTCGGGGACCATTCGCCCGATCTGCGGGTTGTGCGTCAACGCTGTTTCGGTGTGATCAATCAGTTCATCAATAAATGTAACGGCTCGCGCCGGGCTATCCCTGCCGATAAATTCTTCGATCTCTATCAGCCGTTCCAGAGCTTCGTGCGACCAGATGATCTCCACGTTTTTTGTCAGCCCCCGCTTCTTCGCGCAGCCAGTATGTTCTTTGCCTCGGCAGTCGGATACATCCTTCCGCCGTCGGCATCAGCCAGGCCCCGGTCGATGGAATCCATGAATGACTTGCGGTAGACCAGCTCGTCGTACTCGTCCGGTGATAACAGTACCCCTGCCGGTTTACCGTTCTGGGTGATTATCAGCGGGTGACCGTTAGTCTTCAGATTCTTGAACCACCTGGAGATACCGGTCTTGAACTCGGCAATGGGCACGATGTCGTTGGTAACGGAAATAGTTCGCATATCTGTGCTTCTCCACTTTGGCTAACGTACGGGTCCGAATATAGGCCAATCCGTGGGATAAAACCAGCTGTTTTGTCCCGCCTCTAGGGGGGAGTAGCCGTGCCGGCTGTAGACCGGCAGGCGGCCACGAACGACTTGGCCATCCCGGGATTGCTCCCGAAGTGGAGATGGACGTAGGAGGCGAGGCAGTTCCTGTGGAGGAACCCCTCTTCCCCGAGATCAACCCCCTGTTTCCGGATTCTGTAGCACCGTTCGATCTCCGGGGGCATCTCTGTGATCTCGGAGTAATGGAACTCATGTCCCCGCGCCATCGTTCCCTTCGGACCCAGCAGAGAATCGGCAGTCAGCTCCACCTCCCGGTAGCCCAGGGCCTTGCGCCGGGGGAGCATCCGGGCCGTGACCGGGAAGAGACCGACGAATTCATGGAGTGGCGTAATCCCTTGCGTGAGGTAGATGAAGCCGCCGCATTCGGCATAGAGCGGTATATCCGCCTCGACGGCGCTGCGGATGGCCCTCTTCATCGGTTCGTTGGCGCCGAGCTGCTCGGCGAACAGTTCCGGGTAGCCGCCGGGGAGGTAGATTCCCGCGCTCCCTTCTGGCAGAGCGCTGTCGGACAGTGGGGAAAAGGCGACGATCTCGGCCCCGGCCTCCCGGAGGAGTCGCAGGTTCTCCTCGTAGACGAAGCAGAAGGCCGCGTCGCGGGCTACCGCGATGCGGGTCGAGAGCGGTAGAACCGGTTCATCCCGGGGCGCCCCCAGGGAGGCCGGACCCGCCGTGGCCGTAAGTATCCCGTCCATGTCCAGGTTTTGCTCCATGACGGTGGCCAGGTGATCCAGGAACTCCGGGGTGAGCGGGTTCTCCTGGGCAGTGATGAGCCCCAGATGACGGGACGGGATCCGGAGCTGTTCGTCGCGGGGGAGGCAGCCGAAGACGGGGATGGCGAAAGGGAGCGACGCCACCGCCTCCCGGAGAATCCGGGCGTGATTGTCGCTCCCCACGTTGTTGAAGATCACCCCAGCCACCCAAAGCCGGGGATCAAATTCCACGAACCCCTTTACCAGGGCCGCCGCGCTCCGGGCCTGACTCCGGGAGTCCACGACGAGGATCACCGGCGCACCGACGAGCCGCGCCGCCTGGGCCGTGCTCCCCTCGTCGGACGAGCCGGAGACACCGTCGAAGAGTCCCATCACCCCCTCCACCAGCGCCACGTCGGCCCCTGCCGTATGCCGGGCAAAACTCTTTCTCAGGAAGGTCGCATCGCAGATCCAGCTGTCCAGGTTGAGGGAGGGGCGGCCGGTGACCAGCCGGTGATAGCCGGGGTCGATGAAGTCGGGACCCACCTTGAAGGGGGCCACCGTGAGGCCGCGCCGGATGAGCGCCGCCATGATCCCGAGGGAGACGGTGGTCTTGCCTGAGCCGCTGTGGGGGGCGGCGATGACGAGAGAGATCATTGTCTATCCGTTCAGCAGTTTGACCACACTCTTCCCGTCGGCATAGTAGTCGATGATGTTGAGGCAGCAGTAGCCCTGCTCGATGTTGAACAGGGCCGAGAGGGGGGCGCCGATGGCGTTGAGGAGGATAACCCGGTTGACCCCGCCGTGGGCCACCACGAGAACCTCTTCACCGATGTGGCTGGCAACGATCCGGTTGATGACCGGCATGACCCGGCGGTTGACGTCCAGGAGGTTCTCCCCGTTGGGGACCCGGTAGCCGACGATGTCGTCCAGCCGGCCCTGCCACTGTGCCGGATAGCGGCTGCTCAGCTCCTGCCAGGTCAGCCCCTCCCAGTCGCCGATATTCAGTTCACGCAGCTGATCACTCTTCTGCGGCTCGATCCCGAACCGGGGGGCGATAAGCTCTGCTCCCCAGGCACAGCGGGTGAGGTCGCTGGAGTAGCAGATGGTGATCCGCTCCCCGGAGAGCCGGTCGGCCATGGTCTCGTACTGCTCCCTTCCCCGTTGGGTGAGGGAGACGTCGGCCTGGCCGTTGTAGCGGGGGGTGCCGGCCCCTTCAACTTCACCGTGGCGGATCAGGTAGATGCGGGTTTTGGGTGTCATGTTCGATTCCTGAATTCTCCCTCTCCTCTTAGTGGCGGAGGGCCACGATCAGGAGCAGGGTAAGGGTTTCGGTCATCTCGCAGCAGAAGCCGATGATGTCGCCGGTGATCCCCCCCAGGCGGCGGTGGGACCAGCGCCGCAGCCACCAGGTGAGGAGGCATGAGCCGCCGCAGAGCCAGAGCCCGCGTATCCCGAACAGGATATACGCGCAGGAGAGGGCGGTCCCGAGAGCGGCCAGGAGCTGAAACTGCCCCACACCGCCGATGAAGGCGGCGCCGAGTCCGTCGTTTCTCGCCCGGGTCGCGCCGACGGTACACTGCACCTGGGCATACCGTCCCAGGAGAGGAACGAGGAGCAGGGCCGCACTCTTCTGGGAGTCGGGGATGGCCAGGAGCGCCTGATACTTGAGGAGGAGGAAGAATGCCAGGGCAGCAGCCCCCACCGGGCCGCAGCGGGAATCCTTCATCACCGCCAGAAACCGGTCCCGGCCACCCCTGGCAGCCAGGCCGTCGAAGACATCGGCTAGCCCGTCCAGGTGGAGTGCCCCGGTGAGTCCGGCCAGGAGCGCCAGGAGGAGGAGGTCAGTCACCGACCGGGGGAGGAGCGGGGCCAGGAGATAATTCAACCCCATGGCGAGGAGTCCCAGTGTCAGCCCCACGGCAGGGAAGAACGCCATGGAACGCCCAAGATCCCGCTCTTCGCACCGGACGGTGAAGGGGAGCGGGATGATGGTCAGGAACTGGAGGGCGATGAGGTAGAGGCGCATGATAATCTCAGGTGAAAGGCTAAAGGTGAAAGGTTAACCTTAAACTTCGAACCTTGAACCTTTAACCTCGTGTAACTCCTGCCTCGGCAAAGGTAGCCATTTCATTGAGGATCTTAACCCCCGCCTCGATGAGCCCCATGGCCAGCGCCGCGCCGGTCCCTTCCCCTAGCCGCATCTGGAGGTTGAGCATCGGCTCGGCCCCCAGCCGCTCCAGCATGAAGTGGTGACCGATCTCCACCGATTGGTGGGCGGCGAAGAGGTACCCCTTCACGTCGGGGTGCAGCTCCGCGGCGATAAGCGCCCCGGCGGTGGAGATGAACCCGTCAACCACCACCGGGATCCGGTTAGCCGCGCAGCCGAGCACCAGGCCGGCGATGCCGGCGATCTCCAGCCCCCCTACCTTGGCCAGCACATCCAGCGGATCTTCGGGGTTAGGCCTGTTCGTCTTCAATCCCTCCTGGATGACCCGGATCTTGTTTTCCAGGGCCGCGTCGTCGATGCCGGTCCCCCGATGGGTCACGTCGCGCACCGAACGCCCCGAAAGGGCGGCGATGATGGCCGATGATGGGGTGGTGTTGCCGATCCCCATCTCGCCGGTCCCCACCAGGTTGACCCCGTCCCGGGCCGCCTCGTCGGCTAGGGCGATCCCAACCTCCAGGGCTGCCACTGCCTCCTCCCGGCTCATGGCCGGCCCCTTGATGAAGTTTTTCGTCCCCCGGGCGATCTTCTTGATGATCAGTCCGGGAGAGGGTTCGAAGTCGTAATCGACGCCGATATCCACCACCCGGACCTCGGCGCCGGCGTGGCGGGCCAGGACATTCATCCCGGCGCCTCCCCGGAGGAAGTTAAGGACCATCTGCGGGGTCACCTCCTTGGGAAAGGCGGAGACCCCCTCTTCCACCACGCCGTGATCCCCGGCAAAGATGAAGATCACCTTCTTCTGGGCGGACGGGGTCACGGTGCCGGAGATGGCCACAAAGCGGCGGGCGAACTCCTCAAGCCGTCCCAGGGAGCCGAGGGGCTTGGTCTTGTTGTCCAGACGGGCCTGGGCCTCGTCGAGGAGTTTCTCGTCAATGGGTTGGATGCGGGCCATGGTGTCGTTCAGCAGGGTCATAACTACCTCGATTCGGGAAGATATCCGCAGATTTCGCAGATTGACGCAGATTTTTGGTTTGAACAGGGATAGACCGGATGGAGAGGATTTCAGGTTTTCATCCCGTTTATCCGGTACATCCCTGTTCAATTCAGCCTTTGATTTTTAATGGGATGCCGCTTACCACCAGATGAACTTCATCCGCCGTTGCGGCCAGCAGCTCGTTGGCCTCGCCGGCCAGGTCGCGGAAGAGCCTCGCCAGGCGGTTTTCCGGGACGATTCCCATTCCCACCTCATTGGTCACGAGAATCAGGGGGGTGGCGAGCCTTGGCGCGGAGACGGCAAAGTCGCGTACCACCGTCAGCACTTTTACCGGATCGTCGTGAGTCAGGAGTAAATTACTGAGCCAGAGGGTGATGCAGTCCACGAGGATGGCGTTGAAGCGGCCGTCGGCGGCAACCAGCGTCTCGGTCAGACGGAGCGGCTCTTCCAGGGTCGTCCATTCGGCCCCGCGCCGCTCCCGGTGCCGGATGATCCGCTGGTCCATCTCGGCGTCACGGGCTTCGCAGGTAGCCAGATAGCCTATGGGAGAGCCGAAAGATGAGACAATCCGTTCGGCGAGGCGGCTCTTGCCGCTTCGGGCGCCGCCGGTGATGAGGATGATGCTGGACATGAAAAACCCCGTTTCCTGGCAGGAGGCGGGGTGAGAAAACCGGGGAGGGAGTACGGCGGACGGGTTTCTGCGCCTCTCCTGCGGAGGTGCTGATGAAACAGTCGTCACAGGCAGGTTTCCTGGCTCACGGGTCACTTTACTCGCCGCGCCTTCCCGAAAAAATCAGTGGCGTTGTTGCGGCTTTCATCACCGTTCACAGTTGCGGGACAGCGAGAGATTTTAACTCTCTTCCCTTTTAACTCGCGTTGGATCGGATGGTTCCGATGTCCGACGTAAGCACCTGTACGATAGGTTAAATTGTAAGGTCCTTTCTAGCAGTACACCGGGCGGATGTCAAACGATTCCTATCATTCCCGTCATGACCACTATCCACGTTTCCGCAAAGTGCCGATTCAGATGAATAGCATTATCTGCGTTGCCTGAGACGGTCGAGGTCTTGCTTCCCGTGGAGGCAGGCGATGATGGTAATGCAATCGCCGGAAACGAGAAAGAAGAGACCATACGGGAATCTTCGGAATAACGCTCTCCGGACGCCCCGATATAGTTCGGCGTACAACTCAGGCTTACGGACAACCGACGAGATACATCCATCGGCAGCGCGAAGAAACTCAGTGCCGAGACCGGGGTTGCGAGCCTCGTACCACAGGGCGGCATCTGCCATATCAGTTTCTGCCTTTGATCGTACGACAACCCGATACTTCACAGCGCACGCCATAATCGCGACCTGACTTCGTCCCACGTCGATACGTCGTCAGGATTTTGCCGATGGTCCTCAAGACGTTTATCCAGTTCGGCCCTGATGTCCGGGGTCAGATCAACCTTTTCCGGGTGGACGGCAATACTGTCCCAGATATCTTCGACCAACTGGATTCTCTCCGGAATACTCAGAGAAAAGAGTTCGGCGACAGCTGGTTGTGGCATGACGATACCTCCATGGTGTGGCATTGACCTTGATTGCTGAATGCCAATCTATCATTGATCCGGCACTCGCGGCAAGCAGGAACCACCACTCCTCTTCCCTCCCGCTCGATCCCGCCCGCTTTGACCGCCACCGTGGATGTAAGTCACAGTTGCAGAGAGGAGGAGGTCACGTAGACGTGTCCCTCGGGGTGCTGGGAGGGGGCATTCTTCAGTGTGCAAAACAATGGGGGGAGGGGGACGTTCATGCAATTATGCGTTGCGTGCCTGAAAAATTACCAGTCATCATCCCCGGTAATGATTTCAACACGTTCTGCCGCCCGACTTACCGCAGATTGACTCATGCCTATCGTCGCGGCCAAGGCCGTGGCTGTGATACCATGATTCCGGGTGGCAAGATAGCAGAGAATGCTTCTTGATCTTACGACCTCGGGCTTCTTGGTTTTCCTGAAAAGATCTTTGACATCGATACCTGTACGCTCCGCCACCCGTTTGGACAATTCCGGCAGATCGACTACCTGACCCTTTTTCGCCAGTTTGGTCTCCTTTGCTGAGTGCAGCACCTCATCGACAAAGTCACTATCGCCCAGAATACGTTCGTCGCTCCAAAGGAATATTCCGGCTTTTTGAGCGTTTTTGACGTCCTCCCACCCACCTGAACTTCTGATAAGGCCACCTCCGATGAGGTCCTCACGCTTACCCTGACGTGCGCCGTCAGCAACGAAAGCTTGATATTTCTCACGCGCCGATAATTGTGCGGGGGAGAACAGTCCCATTACCTCGCCTGTTTCCTGCCAATCCGAACCTGAGCCGGTCATGAGTTGACGATGACCGGAATAGGGGTAACTGGCCAGGGCTGTCAGGTCCTTTACGATTCCCGCACGAAACGGGTTGAGGTGGATATACCTGACAAGATCGAGAAGGTAGCTCTCCTTCTGGCACAAGATTGATTTGTAGCGGTTCTGGAACACGTGTCCGGTTCGGAAATGCCGGCGGTTGAACTCAACCGCGTACCCGGTGAGCAATCTGTGCATAATGGTTCTTATCGGAACTGATTTCGTTTGAAGCAGGAGGTGGAAGTGGTTGGGAATCAGGGCCCATGCGTAGCATGTGGTGCGGGTGCATCTGACAAGGCGTCCGAGGCGCACGAGAAATCTGTCCCTGTCAGTATCATCTGAGAAGATCTTGCGGCGCTCGATGCCGCGGCAGATTATGTGATGGATTGCGCCAGGGGCGTCTATGCGTGCTTGACGGGGCATGCCAAGAATAGTGCCACGTTTTTAGGGAAAGGCAACGCATAATTGCATGAACGTCCCCCCTTACCGTCCCCCCTTACTTATGTAGGGGTGAAGCAAGGTTCACCTGCTTCGCCCCGTATCCACAACGCCCCGTAAAATCGGACAAAATACGGAGCAGGGTGACAAGTTTATTTTTGACATAAGTATCGTCACAGACTACAATCCGGCCATACTGTTATCCGTAAACAGGCCGACTCCAGGGAGGAATGACGACATTGAGTGCATCGCTCTTGAGAAACAAGGTCGTTGATGAAATCGACCAGATGCCGGAAAACAAACTTGCCGAGATCTACGACTTCCTCCATTACTTCCGGATAGGATTACAAAAAACATGTGACAACGAAAAAACAGTGTTGAAGTTTGCCGGAAGTTGGTCGGATATGCCAGAGAGTGACTTCAAAGAGTTCAGTGAGGAGATAACGACACGGCGGCATTCGGCTTTTGCTGGAAGGCGAGATGATGAAACCCGTACTGATTGACACTGATATTCTTTCACAATTTTTCAGAAATCATACGCGGGTTCTATCCCACTTCAGGGAATATCTTGCAAACCACAACACGATTTCCCTCAGTATTATCACCTACTATGAAGTTCTCAGTGGTCTGAAATTCCGCGATGCACGTAAGCAGTTGGCTGCTTTTCAGGAATTTGTCGGCTGCAATACCATTGTGCCTTTGAGTGAAGAAAGCATCTGCAATTCGGCGAATATCTACGCTTTGCTCAGAAAGTCAGGACAACCGCTGGATGATATAGATATTCTGATTGCGGGTGTCGCCATGGCCAACGACCTTGTCCCCGTTACCGGAAACGTGAGCCATTTCGCCAGAATTGACGGGTTGACCATTCAGGACTGGACATAATAGAGGAATGAAGGGGACAAGCGCTATCATCGGCCAACAAAAGTTTTACCAGCTTGGAAAGGGAGACGGGATAGCCGGTCTCCCTTTCTCTTTTGGCGCATCAATTCTTATACTTGGCTGGATTGGGTGGTGGAGCGTTAATCAGGGTGTGGCCGGGTGTGAGTAGAGAGTTATGGACGCCTATGATCCCGGCTTTGAACGCCCCTCTCTAACCTTTCCATTCTCCCATTTCCCCGACCGTGTGCTATGCTGCGTGCGCCTCCAACCCCGCTGATTGTTGTAACTATCCGGAAGGAATTCACTCATGTCACCACAGAATGCCCTGAAACCACATCCCGATGCCGCCCGTCTTGCCGATGAGTGCGCTCTCCTCCGGGAAGAATTCGTCTCCCTGGCGGCAGAGCGCGACCGGCTTCTAACCACCGACATCCCGTCAGTGACCGCCGACTATCAGCTCAAGGTCGGAGCGGTGCAGTATGCGTTGTTCTGCCGGGAGTGCGAACTGCGTCGTCTGAAGCGAAAGGTGGAGTTGATCCAGGCGGCCTTTAACCGGATGGAGCCGGTTTCTCTGGCGAAGATCGATGCTGCGTTGGATGAGGAGTTGGCCGCATGGACCCGGGAAATGGCGGAGTTGGCTGAAAAATTGAAAGAGGCTCGATGGTATGCCGACCAACCGAAACTCACCATGGAGGACTCTGCTGACCTGCTGCGCCTGTACCGGTTGCTGGCCAAACGGCTGCACCCCGACCTCAATCCCAACCAAGAGTCGGCGGCAAAACAGCTCTGGATCCGGGTAGGTGAGGCATACCGGCAGGGTGACCTGGACGGCCTGCGGGCCTCAGCTCTGATGCTGGAGGGTATTTCAGAGCCGACGCTGCCATCGGCTCTGGAGAGGTTGCGAGAGTTGCGCGAGGAACTGAAATTCCGGATTTCTGTGACCCTGGCGGAATTGGCCTCTTTGAAGTCAACTTTTCCGTTGAACCTGCGAGCCAGCCTTACTGATGCCGCGTGGGTGGCTACAGAGGTCGCGATACGGGGAGAGCGTGCGGCAGAGGTAAATCAGCGTATAGGGGAAGTAAGCGGTTTATTGGCCGCGTTCATGGGAGGAGTTGCCGGTGAGTCACGAACTGACCATCATTGATCCGGCGTTACTGGCGCTCATAAATAATTCGTTTGACACCAAGGGGTTGCCGCTCCCCTTTGTCCGGGAGATTTTTCTGCTGGAGTGCCGTGTCGCCGGGACGAGCCATCTGAACCTTCAGGGGATTGAGCCGGGGATCAGGCCTGAAGAGCTCTTCGTTTTCCGGCGAGAGCCGGATAACCCCTATGACGACTTGGCCATCCTCATCTTCGATCGGGAAGGGCACAAACTCGGCTACGTCCCCCGCGACAGGAATGAAGTACTTGCCCGGCTCATGGACGCCGGAAAACTTATCTTCGGCAGATTGGAACGCAAGGGATGGGAAAGGAGCTGGCTCACCCTGGATATCCGCATCTTCATGCGGGATATGTGACGTATGTCTCTGTCAGGGGGGCGGGGGGATGTCTGACGCTTCCTTCCCTTCGTTGAGGAGGAGCTCAATCTTCCCCCAGACCCCTTCGACCCCTTCCCGGGAGAGGGCGGAGAAGAGCGAGAGCGCCCCCGGTTCCATCCCGATCTGCCGGGCTATGACCGCCACCTGCCGGGCCCGCTGACTCTTGGAGAGCTTGTCGCACTTGGTGACCACGATCAGCGGCGGAATGCCGTTGCTCTGTAGCCACTGAAGCATCTGCAGGTCTTCCTCGGAGGGGATCCGCCGGATGTCCAGAATCAGCACCACCACCCGCAGGTTCTCCCGCCGGGAGAGGTAGGTCTGCATCATCGGCCCCCACTCCTTCTTTATCGCCAGGGGAACCTTGGCGAAACCGTACCCCGGCAGATCCACGAAGGTGAAGGCGTCGTTGATCCGGAAGAAGTTGATGAGCTGGGTCCGGCCAGGCGTGTTGCTGGTCCGGACCAGGTTCTTCCGGTTGACGAGGATGTTGATGAGAGAGGATTTACCCACGTTGGAACGCCCGGCAAAGGCGATCTCCGGCAGAGACTCCTCCGGATAGTGGGCGGGCCTGGTGGCGCTCTTGATGAATTCGGTTCGCTTGACGATCATTGGGGGGGGTGGGTGCAGGGTGCGGGAGCGCTCTTTTCGGAGCGCTCCCGTTGGATGCGTGGTCAGGGGGTGATCAGTTTTCCGACAGGAAATGGGTCTCGTAGAGGTCTTCCATCTCCTGCAAGTGGCGGGCCTCATCAGCCAAGAGCTGGTTGAAGATGGGCGCCATGGGCGCCCCCTCGCAACCGCGCACCATCCGCCGGTAAAAGTCGATGGAGCCGTTCTCCAGGTGGATCGCGTAGGCGAGAGCGTCCCGTGCCGTCGATTCGACGGTCAGCTCCTTCTTTGCAAGCACATAGTCCAGATTCATGGTCGGCACCGTCTCCGCCAGAGCAGATCCATGAAACTGCCCCTCGATCAGCGCCGTCTCCAGGGACTGCTTGTGCTTCAGCTCGTCCAGTGCCGCATCTTTCAGAATCTGCCGCGCAGCCTTGTCCTTGACCCGCCTGATAGCGTCAAGATAGTGGCGGTATCCCTCATTTTCCATCTGAATGGCCATTTCCAGCGCGGCCTCGAATGTATAACAGACCTGGTTCTCGTCGCTCATGGCTGTTCCTCCTCGTACCGTCTTCGGCAGACGGCGGTATTCCGACAGACCCTTTTAGCACAATGGCCGCAGAATCTCAAGCAGTTACCGAACATTACCCTAAAGAGTGCGTCGGGAGGGGGTTCTCGGCGTACTTTTTCATTGACCGTACAAACAGCGTCGACTTATAGTACGCACTTCACTTTTCGGGCGCAAGATGAGCTGTAATCGGGTGTGATCCATGAAAGTCATAGCGCTGATCCCGGCGGCCGGGATGGGAAAACGGATGCAGGCCGGCATCAACAAGCAGTATCTTCAGGTCGGCGGGATGCCTATTGTGGGGCGGACTATCTCCCTCTTCGAGGAGAGTTCCCTTGTGGATGATATCTATGTCATCACCCCGGAGCAGGAGATTCCCTACTGCCAGGTCGAGATTGTGGAGCGGTACGGCTTCACCAAGGTGCGGGGAATCGTCCCCGGCGGCGCGGAGCGGCAGCATTCGGTCAGAAACGGCCTGCGGGCCATTGACGGGACCGATGAGGAGACCGTCATCCTCATCCACGACGGGGTTCGACCCTTTGTCACCCGGCATATACTGGAGCATGCCGTGGCCACTGCTCGCGATCATGACGGGGCTCTGGTGGCGGTTCCGGCAAAGGATACCGTCAAGGTGGTCCATGACGGCGTCGTTGTCGATACCCCTCCCCGGGAGAGCATCTGGCTGGCCCAGACCCCCCAGGCGTTCCGTTACGGCATCATCCGGGCGGCCCACGAGATTGCCGACGCCGAAGGGTTTGTCGGCACCGACGACGCCTCCCTGGTGGAGCGGATGGGGCGCGAAATCCGTATCGTCCTCGGTGACTACCGGAACATCAAGATCACGACCCCGGAGGATCTGCTCCTGGCCGAGGCGTTTCTCAAAAATTAATCTGTGGATAGAGGTTCAAGAATATGAGAATCGGGCATGGGTATGACGTTCATTGTCTCGTGGAGGGGCGAAAGCTGATCATGGGGGGGGTGGATATCCCCTGGGAGAAGGGGCTCCTCGGTCATTCGGACGCCGACGTGCTTCTCCACGCCATCGCCGACGCCATCCTTGGCGCCGTTGCCCTTGGCGATATCGGCCGGCATTTCCCCGACACCGATCCGCGCTTCAAGGGGGCCGACAGCCTGAAACTCCTGGCCCATGTGGGAGAGTTGGCCCGGGAGCAGGGGTACGTCATCGGCAACGTAGACGCCACCATCGTGGCCCAGCGCCCCAAGATGGCGCCCCATATCCAGACAATGCGGGCAAATGTCGCCGCGGCTCTCGTGTGCGACCTGGATCGGGTTAACGTCAAGGCGACCACCACCGAGGAGCTCGGTTTTGCCGGGCGGGGCGAAGGGATCGCCGCCCATGCCGTAGCGCTGATGAAGCGGGAACAGGTGTAAAGACGAATGTCCGATACATTGCGGATAATACTTTCCCTCCTTGATTCGGGTGAAGTCAAAATTTCGGATCATGGTTATGACGAGCTTGCGGCGGATGATCTCTCCGTCAGAGACATTATGATGTCGGCAGCGTATTGTCTGGTTGTTGAGGATTATCCGGATTTTCATAAGGGGCCATCTGTTTTGGTGTTACAGAAGGATCGAGCTGGAAAACCGATTCATGTCGTGTGGGGTATTCCCAAAGGCGCCTCAAAACCCGCAGTTCTCATAACGGCCTACCGACCTGACCCACTTCTCTGGAGTAGGGATTTTTTGAGGAGAAAAAGATGAAAACTCGGCACCATACCAAACTGATTCATGAGTCTGGGTTTGTGGCGGAGGTGGACGTGGACCTACTCTACACCGATGAGGGGTGGGCACCTTACCTATCACTTGAAGACGCATACAAACTCGATGATTTACGAGAGGCTCTTCGGCAGGGCGATATCAATGCCGCCGCCAAACTTGGGAAAATCTATACGATGACACCCATTGCGGTGTAGGAATACTGCAAGAATCTCCCGAACTATACTGAGGAATTCATGACCATATCTGCAGAGAGTAGCACCGTTGAGGTAGCCGCTTCGTCCAACTTCATCCGGAATATTGTCCAGGAAGATCTGGCCAGTGGGAAGCATTCCACCATCGTGACCCGGTTCCCGCCGGAGCCCAACGGCTACCTCCATATCGGCCACGCCAAATCCATCTGTCTCAACTTCGGCCTGGCCCGGGATTTCGGTGGCTGCTGCCACCTCCGGTTCGACGATACCAACCCGGCCAAGGAGGAGAAGGAGTACATCGACTCCATCAAGGGGAGCGTGAAGTGGCTCGGTTTTGACTGGGGCGAGCACCTCTATCACGCCTCCGACTACTTCGAGCAGCTCTACCTCTGGGCCGAGGGGCTCATCCGGCAGGGGAACGCCTACGTGGACGACCTCACCGCCGAAGAGATGCGGGCGTACCGGGGGACCCTCACCGAGCCGGGGAAGGAGAGCCCTTTCCGGGACCGGAGCGTTGAGGAGAACCTGGAGCTCTTCCACCGGATGCGTTCCGGCGAGTTCCCCGATGGTTCCCGGGTGCTGAGGGCCAGGATCGACATGGCCTCCCCCAATATGAACCTGCGCGACCCGGTGATGTATCGGATCGTTCATGAGCCCCACCCCCACACCGGCGCCACCTGGTGCGTCTACCCCATGTATGATTACGCCCACGGTCAGTCCGACTCCATCGAGGGGGTCACCCACTCCATCTGCACCCTGGAGTTCGAGGATCACCGTCCCCTCTACGACTGGTTCCTGGACCGGATCGGCGCCTATCATCCCCGGCAGTACGAGTTCGCCCGGCTCAACCTGACCTATACGGTGATGAGCAAGCGGAAACTCCTCCAGCTGGTCCGGGAGGGGGATGTCACCGGCTGGGATGACCCGCGGATGCCGACCCTGGACGGCCTGCGGCGGCGGGGGTATACGCCTCAATCGATCAGGAACTTCTGCGAGCAGATCGGGGTGGGGCGTAACGACAGCTGGATCGAGATGAGCATCCTGGAGGAGTCGGTCCGGGCCGATCTGAA
Organism: uncultured Geobacter sp.; assembly: GCA_903857795.1. Taxonomy (GTDB): domain Bacteria; phylum Desulfobacterota; class Desulfuromonadia; order Geobacterales; family CAIOGM01; genus CAIOGM01. The sequence continues at coordinate 7,616 of CAIOGM010000148.1, read as the reverse complement.
CGTGGCCGCTCCCCGGGCCATGGCGGTGCTCCGTCCTTTAAGGCTCATTGTGGAGAACTATCCCGAGGAGCTGGCGGAGGAGTTCACTGCACCCAATCATCCCCAGCGGCCGGAGCTGGGGGAGCGGAGCATCCCCTTCTGCCGGGAGCTCTATATCGAGCAGGACGATTTCCAGGAGATTCCGGTCAAGGGGTTCAAGCGGCTCTCCCCGGGGAGCGAGGTGCGGCTCCGCTACGCCTTCATCATCCGCTGCAGCGGGGTGGAGAAGGACGCTAGCGGCGTTATCACGGCGGTCCGCTGCAGCTATGACCGCGACACCCAGGCCGGCGGACCGGAGGCGGGGCGCAAGGTGAAGGGGGTTATCCACTGGGTGTCGGCCCGTCATGGCGTACCGGCTCAGGTGCGGCTCTACGACCGCCTCATCACCGTCCCCAACCCGGCAGGGGATGAGTGGAAGAGTCTCCTCAATCCGGACTCGGTGGAGCTCCTTCCCGACGCCGTCATCGAACCGGCGCTGGCCTCGGCCCAGCCGGAAGAGCGGTTTCAGTTCGAGCGGCAGGGGTACTTCTGCGCCGACCTGAGGGAGTCCACCCCCGGCAGGCCGGTCTTTAATCGAACCGTGACCCTGCGGGATTCCCGGGCGAAATAACAACCGTATCCACTGATCAGAAAGGTTTATCTCATGGCACTGCGCGTTTACAACACCCTCACCGGCAAGAAGGAAGAGTTCGTCCCCCTGGAGCCGAACAAGGTCAAGATGTATGTCTGCGGGGTGACGGTGTACGACCACTGTCATATCGGTCATGCCCGGGCCAATGTGGTCTTCGATATGATCTACCGGTACCTGAAGTATGCCGGGTATGAGGTCACCTATGTCCGGAACTACACCGACATCGACGACAAGATCATCAACCGGGCCAACCGGGACGGCATCCCGTGGAACGAACTCTCCGAGCGGTTCATCGTCGAGTTCGACAGGGACATGGCGGCCTTGGGGCTGGAGCTCCCCACCCATCAGCCCAAGGCGACGGAACATATTCCGGAGATCATCGCCATCGTGGCGCGGCTGGTGGAGAAGGGGCACGCCTACGCCGTGGACGGGGATGTCTACTTCCGGGTGGCGACCTTCGGCGATTATCTCAAGCTCTCCGGCCGGAACCTGGAGGAGATGCAGGCGGGCGCCCGGGTGGAGGTGGACGAGCGGAAGGAGAACCCCATGGATTTCGCCCTCTGGAAGGGGGTCAAGCCTGGCGAACCGTCCTGGGACTCCCCCTGGGGAGCGGGACGTCCGGGGTGGCATATCGAATGTTCGGCCATGAGCATGAAATTCCTCGGTGAGACCTTCGACATCCACGGCGGCGGCAAGGACCTGGTCTTCCCCCACCATGAAAACGAGATCGCCCAGTCCGAGGCGGCCAACGGCGCTCCTTTTGTCAACTACTGGCTGCACAACGGCTTCGTCAACATCAACTCCGAGAAGATGAGCAAGTCGCTGGGGAACTTCTTCACCATAAAGGAGGTGCTGAAGGAGTATGACGCCGAGGTGCTCCGCTTCTTCCTCCTTTCGGCCCACTACCGTTCGCCCATAGACTTTTGCGATCAGAACCTCTTCGAGGCGGACGCCGGTCTGGAGCGGATCTATAAGGGGCTGGCCGAGATTCACCGGCTGCTGGCGACGGAGCCGGGCGACGGCGGAGAGCCGGCGGATGAGGGAAGAGAGCTGGAAGAGAGGGTGGCGGGGGTGCGGGAGCGTTTCAGGGAGGCGATGAATGACGACTTCAATACCGCCCTGGCCATTGCCGGGGTATTCGACCTGATCCGTCTGGTCAACCGGGTCGTCGCCGAGGTGCCGCTGCCGGGGAGCCGGCTCCGGCAGCTCCTGGAGGAGGCCCGCACGGCGGTGGGCGAGATCGCCGGAGTCCTGGGGATCTTCACCTCTCTCCCCACGGAGTATCTGGAGCGGATCAAGCTACAGAAGTCTGCCGGGTTGGCGATTGCTGCGGAGGAGATCGAGGCGCTCATTATCGAGCGGGCCGGGGCGAGGAAGGAGAAGAACTTCGGCCGGAGTGATGAGATCCGCGATTATCTTCTGATGAGAAACATTGAACTCAAGGATTCGCCCCAGGGGACAACCTGGACGGTAAAATAGGCTTTTGAACCGCGAACGACAACATGAGCCGTTTGGCGCTCCTGTTGTCGTACCTCTCCCCTCTAAAATTTCAGGCTGCCTTCCTGTTGATCTCCTGGCTCCGGGACACGAGCTGGTGCTTGAACAGCTCCATTGCCTCCCGCATGATATCGGAGACGCTCTTTTGCGTACTCTGGATGAGCTCCTGCAGGGTCTCCCGCTCTTCATCGCTGATTCTCATGGAGATGACGTTGTAGCGCGGGTTTTCACTCATTCTTCCCATGGCATATACTCCTGTTCGTTTACACTGAATACGTCGCATATGCCAGTTGCGTGCCAACGGTTCCGTCTGTGGTGCGCCGGTTTTTTATCTCCTTGTTTTTTAACGGGTTAACCGTATGCGGCATGGCGAGTGCCGCGGCTGTCCGGAACTCCGGACGTAAAAAAGGTGCGAAGACCAGGCGACTGCTCGCCAAATCCCGCACCTCGTACCGTCAGAAGACGGAGTCGTTTTCTCTGCACCACAAACTGAGGATAAAAAACACCCTAGCGACTAGGAGGGGAAGTCAGCTAGGGCAGATGAGGGGGGTCTCCCCTCGCAATCTCTTTTCATCTATAGTATACCTGCTTTGTCACGAAATTGCAACAATATATTTTAGGCTGTCCTCCTCCATTATTGCAATAAACGTTGTTGCCATAATGCTGCAACCATACTATGGTAACCATGGTATGGTAATGATGGTCCCATGGACACCGCATGAAAAATCCTTTTTATTTTAAAGCGCTCCCTGACGATGCCCCGTTCTGCAATCGCAGTAAGGAGTTGGCGGCTCTACTCCGTTTCGCCGAGTCGCACAATGATGTCGTTCTGTATTCGCCGCGGCGTTACGGCAAGACTTCATTGATGCGCCGCGTTCAGAAGACCTTGCGAGACCAGGGGACGGTAACGCTGTTCGTTGATTTTTACGGAGTGGCATCACTGCATGAGGTCGCTTCCCGGGTGGCGGCAGCAGTATTTCGAGTAACCCACGGAGAGAAACCGCTCTGGGATAAAGCTCTCCAGACCATAAAAACCTTCCGGCCCGTTCTCCGTCCGTCACAGGATGGAGGGGTAGAGGTTAGTGTCGAAGCGTCTGAAGGCCGACAGGGGATGTCCCTCCTTGAAGCTGCACTGGATGAACTTGGAGAATTTGTAGCACGAGTCGGGCGACCCGTTCATACGGTTTTCGATGAATTTCAGGAAATCACCATCCTGCCTGAAGTCCGTCAGATTGAAGCCGCCATGCGCAGCAGTATTCAGCAGTATCAAGCGTCACATTGCTTTGTCGGCAGTCGGCGACGTCTCCTTATCGCCATGTTCAACGAGAATCAACGCCCTTTTTTCCAGAGTGCTCACAACTTTGCCTTACCTCCTCTCCCTGAAGGGGAACTGACCGACTTTGTCCGGAGCCGTTTTGCCGTGGCTGGGACCAGCTGCCTTGAATCCGTTGCGACTGACTTGGTGCGCCGCGTACATTGTCATCCTCACTACACTCAACGCCTTGGCTATTTGACATTTGAGGTGGCCGAGCAGGAGGTGACTACGACTCATATTGATGAAGCATTTGGCGATCTGCTGGCTACGGAGCGTCCGGTCTTTGAGGCAATGCTACAACCGCTTCCTCCCCAACAACGACTCCTTCTCCGGGCATTGGCCAGAGAACCGACTCAGCAGGTGATGGCTAAAAATTTTGTTCGCACCCACCATCTGGGATCAACCAACGGCATCGGTCACTCGGTAAAGCAACTGGCAACCTTGGACCTCATTGCCGACGATGACGGACCATGGCAGGTAGTTGATCCGCTCTTTGCCGTATGGCTACGGCAATCCTGAAGGATGAAACGTTCCAGGGTCGTGTCGTAGAACTCCTTGCGGCAGTCGACGCGGTTGATGACGCCGTGGTTCAAGAGCGGCAGAAGCCGGCAGCCGCCGAAACATAAGGGGAGATAGGCGCACTCCAGGCAGTCGTCGTTCTTCCAAATATCCAGGTTGTGGGAAACGGAGTAGTCGCTGACGCCGTCGGCCAGGGTACCCACAGCCATCTCCGGCCATCCCATGAATGCAGGGCATTTGTAGAGAGTGCCGTCGTAATTGACCACCAGGTTGTTGGTCAACTCCACCATGCAGACCCCCATGGCTGGTTTCTCCACCCCGAAGCCGCGCTTCAGTGTCTCCTCCCGGAGGAACACGATTGCCTCCATGAGCCACGGTTCGCCACACGAAACGCAGCAGTCGCTGCTGCTGTCTCGTACTCCCGACTTGGGAAGAATCGGGGAAAACTGCACCGGGCCGAGTCGAGCCGGATCGATCCCGGCTGCCAGCAGCGCGTCCAGCATCTCCGGGAATTTTTGGTAATTGTCGCGGGTGAAGTTCCCCCCCCGGCTTGAGGGTGATGAGGTCGCAGACCGCCTGAATATTTGCCACGATGGCCGCGAAGCTGCCGTGTCCCGAGACGAAAGGGCGTTGGCGGTCATGAATCTCCGCCGGGCCGTCCAGGGTGATCTGGGCCGAGGTCAGCCCTAGCGGCAGGAGCTCCTCCACCAGCGGTCGGGTCAGGAGAGTGGCGTTGGTGACGAGGCTGAAGGTGAACTTCGTGCCGGTGGCTGCTGCGGTTGCACGAAGGCGGCGGGCGATCTCCTTGAGTCTGGGCACCGCCAGCAGCGGTTCGCCGCCATAGAAACGGAGCGTCACATCCCGTCCCTGCCCCATCTCTTCCTGCTCGATCTTCTCCATCAGGAGTCCGGCTGTCGCTTCGTTCATGGCGAACCGGCCCCGGAAGTGATCTTCAAAGCAGTAGGGACAGGCCAGATTGCAGTCAAGCGTCAAGACCACCGTCGCAAAGAACGTTCGGGCCCGGACGTTGGTCCGGTTGACCAGCTGGGCCATCGCCTCTCGCTCGGCTGCCGGGTCATCGGTAAGGATTTGCAGTCGTGTCAGGGTTGTCCGATCCGCATCGGTCAGTGAATCCTGTTCGATGGCGGCCAGCAAGGCCGACGAGACCCTGATCAAGGAACCCTTTTTCGTGGAGTAGAGCAGACTGGAACCTGATTGGTCACGGCATGGATAGATTTTTACGTAGCAGGACAGCATGCCTGTACCTGTGTCATTTGTGACTGTTGGAAAATTACGCGCGGCCAGTGCTTCCAATACAGCAGGTCGGGATTTCTTCCGTGTTGTCTGTTCCTTCGTCGAGAACTTCGAGATCACTATTTTCCGTTGTCATGTTTTACCTCCATGAATTCGTATGGCTCTATCTGTATACGTTGTGTTATCTCATGCTTTCTGATATAAGGCAACGTGCTTATTTTGTTCAATTTAAAATTATCATTAGCCAATGGAGCGTCTCCGTCACGTGACTCAATTCCCGTCGATCTACTCTGTATTTTCATCGTTCCGCGTTAAGTGCGGCATTGTCCTGCTCCTTCTCCTCTGTTTGGCCGCTCCCTCATGGGGTGATGAGGCTGAAGAGCCGGGCCTCGATCTCAAGACGTTGGGCTTCGAGACAGGTGCTGATCAGATCGTCACCACCGCACGTTCCCCCCGGCCCATCTCAAAGATCGCCGAAAACGTCACCGTCATCACTGCCAAACAGATCGAGGAGCTGAACGCACATACTCTGGCAGAGGTGCTCAATACCGTCCCGGGGATTCAGTTCGACCGGGCGGGACGCACTCCCGGCGTTCTGGATTCCTTCTCCATCCAGGGCGCAAATGGTGGTCACATCCTTGTTTTGATCGACGGGGTCAGCCAAAACATGCAGGGGGAAAACGCTGCAAATCTCGGAATGATTTCGGTTCAGCAGATCGAGCGGGTGGAGATCATCAAGGGAGGCGCTTCGGCCGCCTGGGGCCAGGCTCTTGGCGGGGTGGTGGACATCATCACCAAGTCTCCGAACAGCGACAAGCCGTTTAGTGGTTCCACCTACTCTTCGTTCGGCGACCGCTTCACCACCGAGCAGCGGGCTGAGGTCACCGGGACAATCGACCGGTTCGGTTATTACCTTTCCGGCGGGATACTCCATTCCGATGGACTCCTGCCGAACAACGGCATCAATCAAAACAACATCTTCGGCAAGCTCGTCTATGACCTCCCGACCAAAGGACGGCTGACTCTCACCGGCAGCAGCGCCAATTCGCGAGTGGGCCAAGAAGAGGTTCAGAATGTCCCCTGGCCCGATGACTGGCATGACAATTTTGACTGGAAGAAGCTCTCCTCCGTTCTCACCTTTCAGTATCCGCTGGACGAGCGCCTCAACCTCGAAGTGATCGGTCACTATGGCTACCTTAAACAGGATGACCGGCTGGGAAACATCTCACCGCCGACGGAGTATAAGCGTTATTTCAATAAGGAGTCCGACTGGGGGAGCAGCGCCCGTCTGACCTGGGGCGACAGTCGGTACAACCTGGTAACCGGTCTCGAATACGAACATAATCAGGTTGGCCAGGCCGAAACGATTATTGCGGATCCGTTGGATCAATTTAATAAGGGGTTCAATCGCTATGGTGTCTACTCAAACGGTACGCTCAGCTACGGCGCATTGGCCATCCTCCCCGGTCTCCGATATGACCGCATCGATGCCGATCACAATGAGGTCAGCTATACCCTCGGCGCCACCTACCGTCTGAATGAGAAGAGTGTTCTCCGCGCCTATTTTGCCCGTGGCTACAGCCGGGCGCTGGTAGATGACACCAATGTCAAGCCCCAGGAGGGGTGGACCGTGCAAGTCGGGGCCGAGACGGGAGATATCCCCTTTCTCTGGTTCAAAGGGACCCTCTTCTACAACGATACCTGGAACATGCCGGGTATTTCAGGAGATAGGACCACATCAAGCCAGATTCGCCAGGGCTTTGAGCTCGAGCTCCGGACGGTTCCCCTCTACGGTTTTTCTCTGAACTGCGGCTACACCATGACCGACCTGCGGGACAAGGAGAGCCGCATCCGTGTCCAGGGGATGCCCGGCGACCTGATCAAGCTGGCGGTCATCTACGACAATCCCCTCTGGGGTCTCCATGGGATCTTGAACGGCAACTACGTCTGGTGGAATGGATCCCTGAATAATAGAGCGACTGAGGACCGGAATTTTCTCTGGAATATGCACCTGACCCAGAAGCTGCTTCCGGGCAACGAGCTGTCGCCCGAACTCTTCCTGAGCGCCTATAACCTGTTCAACAGTGCACAATACGGAATACAACAATTCCCCAACGCCGGCCGCTGGCTGGAAGGTGGCGTGAGGTTCAAGTTTTGAAAGCACTCATTCTATTGATAGGCATCCTCCTTGTTGCCGTCCCTGCCCTGGCAGACGAACTACTCATCCTGCAGAGCCGCCGGGAGCGGGCCGCCACCGAGCTGCGCAGCAGCGTCACCCGCACCGTCCCGGTGACCACCCGGGTGGTTATCCTGAGCGACTACGCCGAGGTGGACCTCCCCCGGCTGGTCCGTGAAGAGCAG
>CAIOGM010000147.1 GCA_903857795.1 uncultured Geobacter sp. | reverse complement strand
CGGTCAGATCAACAAGGCTATTCAGCAGCTGGACCAGGTGATCCAGCAGAACGCCTCGGCGGCCGAAGAGATGGCGTCCACGGCAGAGGAGCTCTCCTCCCAGGCGGAGCAGCTTCAGGCTGCGGTAGCCTTCTTCCGGATTGGCGACGAGGGAAGGAACTCGCTTCCTGCTCGGCGTGGGGTGTCTGCCGCCCGCAGGGGGTATGGAACCCCGCAGCTGGAGTACCGGGGCAGCTCCCGATGATCGACTTAGCGACGATCGCCCGGAAACAGCAATAACTCACCCTGTAAGTGGTTGTAAGGGGTTGTCCGGAAACTTTTGGATTTGGGGGGGGTGCGTCAGCTATTCCACGACGGTAACACCCTTTACTTACCGTGGGTTATGAATTAAGATGACTCCTTCGTTCAAGCGCCATCCCCTCCCATGGAACCAGCATGAGCCTCGTCGGCAACCTTGAAGATCTCGGTCTGGGTGAGATCCTCCAGATCGTCAGCCTGAGCCGGAAATCCGGCCTCCTCTCCCTGCACAGCAGGGGCCGGGAAGGGAGGATCTTCTTCCGCAGCGGCCAGGTCACCCAGGCGACCTCCAGCGCTTACCGGCAGAGCCTCGGGGAACTCTTGGTGAGAAGGGGGCTCCTGGAGCTCGGCCGACTCAAACTGGCGCTGACCCTGCAGGAACAGGAGGGGTATCAGGAGCGGCTCGGCTCCCTCCTGATCAGGTTTTTCGGTGTTTCCTCCGACGCCATCGAGGGGGTGGTCCGGGAGCAGATCGAAAAGGTCGTCTATTCGCTCTTCGTCTGGAGTGACGGCACCTTCGATTTCGATCTCCAGGAGCTCTGCGATCTCCCCGACGATATTCTCATGAACCCGCTGCAGTTCATGCTCCAGGAGGGGCTGAACCCCCAGTATCTGGCCATGGAGGGGAGCAGGCTGGTGGACGAGCGCCGGCACCGGGGAGAGCCGATGGAGGAGGATTCTCTCCCCGATGGCTCCGGAGCGGCCGGCGAAGAGGCCGTTGCCGCGGAGTTCTTTCTCCGGGGGCTCAGGCGAGGCGAAGGGCGTCGGACTCCGGAGCGGAGCGGGCGGATGCCGGTGGTCGTGGTGGATGATGACCCTTCTACCCGGGAAGCCCTGGGGTTCCTGATCACCAAAGGGGGGTTTGACCCGGTACTCTGTGAACGGGGCGACGAGGCCCTCTTCAGGATCGGAGCGCTCTGTCGCAGCGGCGGCTCTCCGCTGGTGATGGTCGACCTGCTCCTCCCCCCGCATGAGGGGAGCAGGTCCCCGGGCGGGGGAGAGCTTCTGAAACTCGTCCAGAGCGGCTTCCCGCTCCTCCCCCTGGTCGCCCTCGGGGAGTTTCACGATCCGGAGAGCGACCGCACCCTGCGTGAATTGGGAATCCCCTTCCTGATCAAGCCGCGGCGCAGTGAGATCGCCGATCCTGTGCGGCTCAAGCGGTTCAACGAACAGCTCCTGCCGCTCCTGCTCAACCCCCTTGGAGGCTCCTTTGATCTGGGGGAAGCGATCCGCCTGGAACTGGGCGAATCCGAGGTCGCGGCGCCGGAGCTCTCCCGAGAGAGGAAGGCCCTGGCGCTCCTGAGGGGGATGCTCTCCGAACTGAACAATCCGGCGGAGGGAGGGGGGATCATCCTTTTGGTGCTCCGATATGCCGCTGAGTTCATGAGCCGCGCCATCATCTTCATGGTCAAGAAAGACGAGATCTCCGGACTCGGCCAGTTTGGCGTCAGGGATACCGACCGCTCCGCCGACGCCCTGGTCCGCTCGCTCAGGATCCCCCGTAGCGGGGAGAGCCTCTTTCAGCGGGTCATCGACCGGCCGTTTCCCGTGAGGTTACGCCCCGACGAAGAGCCGGGGATCGCGCCCCTCTGCCAACGGCTGGGGGGAGGGGTTCCACCGGAGCTGTTCCTGGGGCCTATCATCAGCGAGGGGAGGGTGGTGGCGATCCTCTATGGTGACAATCTCACCGCCGGAGGGGCCATCGGTGAGACCGACGGCCTGGAGATATTTCTGGATCAGGCGGGGCTCGCCATGGAGAAGGCACTCCTCCGGCGGCGCCTCACTGAGCAGGGTGAGGTTCATCCATGACCCTCTCTCGGGGGGGGCGTGAGTTTCTTGCCGAGGCGGAGGAGCTTCTGGAGGAGCTGGGGGAGGAGCTGCTCCGCATCTCTTCCCCTGAACAGGGCGCAGTTGTCTCCCCCCACCTCATCAATGCCGTCTTCCGCGGCGCCCATACCCTCAAGGGGCTGGCCGGGATGCTCGGCTATACCGTAATCAGCGGCCTGGCCCACCATCTGGAGAATCTGCTCGATCTGATCCGGCTGGGGAGAGTCCCCCTTGACGACCGGATCAGGGAGCTCCTCTTCGCCTCGGTGGATACCCTGAGAGAGCTGGTCCGCGCCTCAGGCCAGGACGGGCTCTCCCCTGACATCTCTCTGCTGGTGGCGCAGCTCTCCGCCTGCTCCGCGAGGAGCGCGGGCCCCTCCTTGGCTCACCCCGAGCGACTGCTCCTCCCGAGCCGGATGTCCGGCGCCCTGACCGAGTTCGAGGAGCATCGCCTTCATGAGACCCTCCGGAGCGGACGACGGCTCTCACTGGTCAACGCCTCGTTTCTCCTGGAGAGCTTCGACCGGGAGCTGACAGCCCTCCTGGCGCTGCTTCGAAGCCAGGGGGAGGTGATCAGCACCCTCCCGTCTCCGGGGCGGCGCCGGCCGGACGCCATCGATTTTCAGATCCTGATGGGGAGTGACGCTCCTCTACGAGCACTTCCCGCGGAGGTGACCTGGGAAGCGGTTGCCCCCCCTCCCTCTCTCCCGGCGGCCCCGGAGCGTGGGGTATCGGCCCGGAGCATCAGCGGTATGGTGCGGGTCGATATCGGCCTCCTGGACGAACTGATGGCCATCGTGGGGGAGCTGGCGGCGACCCAGAGTACGCTGATGGCGGCGGTGGCAGAGCTGCAGCGGGCGGCTCCGACCGCCAGCGTAGGGGTGGTGAAGAGCGCCGGCCGGATGGGGAAGAAGCTCGCCGAGCTGCAGACGGGGGTCATGGCGCTCCGCATGGTGCCGCTCAAGAGCCTCTACGACAAGCTGACGCGGATCGTGAAGAAGATCGCCTCCGAAGAGGGACGGGAGCTGGAGCTGCTCCTGTTCGGCGCGGAGACCCGGCTGGACAAGCAGATCATCGAGGATATAGCCGACCCGCTCATGCACCTGGTCAGGAACGCCGTGGACCATGGTATCGAGCCGCCGGCGGAGCGGCTGGCAAAAGGCAAGGGGGGGAGGGGGAGAATCACCATTACCGCCGGTCAGCAGGGGAACCGGGTTGTCATCGAGGTGGCCGATGACGGCCGGGGGGTCGATCTGGCAAGGGTCCGGCAGCGGGCCGTGGCCAGAGGGGTGGTCGCCACCCCTGACGAGCTGTCCGACCGGGAGGCGCTGGAGCTGATCTTCGAGCCCGGTTTTTCCACCAGCGAGGTGGTGAGTGAGCTCTCCGGCCGGGGGGTCGGCATGGATGTGGTGAAGAGCAACGTTACCCTCCTCTCCGGCACGGTGGCCCTGGAGAGTGAGCCGGGGCGCGGCAGCCGGGTTATCGTCTCTCTCCCCATAACCCTGGCGATCATCAGGACCCTCCTCATCGAAGCCGGCGGGGAGCGCTATGGCGTACCGCTGGCGGCGATCCGGGAGACGGTGGCCGTGGCGCCGGGAGAACTCCTCACTCACCAGGGGAACGAACTGCTGCGGCTGCGGGAGATGACCCTCCCCGTGATCCGGCTCGACCGGTTCTTCTCCCTCGCAGGGGGTGAGTCCGGTGAGAGCCCTGGCTTCGCCCTGGTGGCCGGCGGGGGAGCACGGATGGCGGGAATTCTGGTGGACGGGATCGGGAGTCAGCAGGACCTGGTGCTGAAGCCGCTGGGGGCGCTCCTGGGAGGGGTGAGAGGGGTCGCCGGCGCCGCGGAGATCGGGGACGAGCAGAGTATCCTGCTCCTGGATCTGCCCGGCATCATCGACGAGTTCTACCGGGGAGGGAACGGCCGTGGACCACGATGATCCGTTTGAGCCCCTCGGGGTGATCCCGGCCGGACAGGAGACGGAGGCCGCCGCGTCGCCGGGCGAGCCGAGTGCTGACTCCGTTCCGGGAGAGGCAGCCACCGGTTTCCTCCGGTTCACGGCCGGTGGGCTCTGCTTTGCCGTCGAGATCGGCCGGGTCAAGGAGATCCTCGGCCCTCGCCAGGTTACCCCGGTCCCCAGGACCCCCCACTGGATCAGGGGGATCATCTCCCACCGGGGCGCCATCATCTCGCTCCTCGATCTCTGTGGCAGGCTCGGCCTCGATCACCGGAGCGCCGCCGGGTTCGGCCGGATCGTCGTGGTCAGGAGCGGGGGGGGAGTCGCCGGTCTCCTGGTGGACGGGGTCAGGGGGGTCGTTTCGCTGCTGTTGTCATCCATCGAGCCGCCCGGGGAGGGGGGAGGACGCGATTTTGTCGCCGGGACGACCCGGCAGGGGGGAGAAGAGCTGCTCCTGCTCAACCTGGAGAAGGTTTTGGATCTGGAATGGAATTCAACCGCGGCCTGAGGTCATCTGGATGAAACAGCGGATTCTGGTGGTAGAGGATGAGGAGAGCCTTATCATGCTGGTGACCATCATCCTCACGGCTCAGGGGTATGAGGTGGTGGGGGCCAGAGACGGCGGGACGGCTCTCCGTGAGTTGGCGGGGGGGCGGTTCGATCTGGTCCTCCTGGATGTGATGCTTCCCGATATGGACGGGTTCGAGATCTGCCGTAAAATCCGGGAAGAGCCGGTGACGTCACAGCTTCCGGTGATCATGCTGACCGCCCGGAAGAGCCGTGGCGACCAGAGCGAGGGTCGTCAGGCCGGAGCCGACGCCTTTATCACCAAACCGTTCAAGGGGGCGGCGGTGGTGGAAGCCATGAGAGCGCTCATCGGGTTGAATCAGTAGTCGTAGGGGCAGTGAAGAAGGTTGTCGGGAGGTTCTGTGCAGAGAGTCGATTTTCACCCGTCCCAGTTAACCATGCTGATTTTTTACTGTGGCTCACTCTTCGTCATGCTCTGGATAGGAATCCGGATGGGGCAAAAGGGACGGGGCCGACGGCTTCCTTCGCCCCGGACAGACCCTGCCCTGGCCCGGGATCCGCAGTTGGCGATCGCCCCCCCCATGGAGATCTCCCCCCAGATCACCCTGACGAACCAGCTTGATGACGAGCGCCGTTTCCTGAGGTCACTCCTGGATGCAATCCCCGACATCGTCTTCATCAAGGATGTCAACGGGGTCTATCTGGGATGCAACACCGCCTTTGCGACTCAGTATGTCGGCCGCCCCCAGGAGGAGATCATCGGCCTCACCGACCTGGAGCTGGTTCCGGATCAGGAGCTGGCCCTTAATTTTCGGAAACAGGACCTGGAGGTAATAGCCGCAGGGAGATCGATCATGAATGACGAATTGATCCCTCTCCCCGATGGTCGGCAGATCTGGGTGGAGACGGTGAAATCTCCGTACCGGGACCGTGATAACAGGGTCATCGGCATCATCGGGGTATCACGCAACGTGACGGAGCGGCGTGAGCTGGAGCGGGAGCTGGATAACTCCCGACGCAATCTGCAGACCATCCTGGACAATCTGCCGATGCTGGCGTGGCTCAAAGACGGCGAAGGGCGCTACCAGTTTGTCAACCAGAGCTTCGTGGAAGCGGTGGGAAAACAGCTGTCGGAGATCATCGGCCAGACCGACATGGAGCTCTGGTCCCATGACCTGGCCACGTCGTACCGGGACGACGATTGGGAGGTCATGGCCAATCTGAAGCGCAAGCATATCCGGGAGCGGGTTCATGCCGGTCGCGGCGGGATCTGGGTCGAAACCTTCAAATCGGTGATAACCGATGACCAAGGCTCGGTAATCGGAACGGTCGGCATCTCCCTCGATATCACCGACCGGAAGCAGGCCGAAGAGAACATGATGAACATCCTCTCACTCCAGACCGCCACCCTCGAGTCCACTGCCGACGGGATCCTGGTGGTAGACTGCAACGGTCGCTGGAGCACGTATAACCAGAAATTCCTCGATCTCTGGCACATCCCGCGGATGGACGCCGCAGATGGTGACGACCGGCTCCTGCAGAGCCATGGCCTCCCCCAGCTGGTCGATCCCGAGGCGTTTCTGGAGAATGGCAACGAGCTCTACTGTCAACCGGAAGCCATCTCTCTCGATACGGTCGCCTTCAAAGACGGCAGGGTCTATGAACGGTATTCCCAGCCGCAGCGGGTCGGAATGACCATCGTCGGGAGAGTCTGGAGTTTCCGTGATATCACTCAGCGGATAGGGGCCGAACGTGAACTGATTACATCCAGTAAGGCGGCTGAATCGGCCAGCAGGTTCAAGAGCGTGTTTCTGGCCAACATGAGTCACGAAATAAGAACCCCCCTGAACGCCGTCATCGGACTCGGCTACCTGCTCCTGCAGACGGAACTGACCGCACAGCAACGGGACTACCTGGGCAAGGTCGACCAGTCTGCCCGGTCGCTGCTCGGCGTCATCAACGCGATCCTCGATGTGTCACGAATAGAGGCTGGTGAACTGCTCCTGGAGGAGATCGACTTCAGGCTGATGGAGAGCCTGAAGCGGGTCATGACCATCGTGGAGATACAGGCGACGGAGAAGGGGCTTGACCTTCAGCTGGTCATCAATGGCGACATCCCGGAGCTGATACGGGGGGACTCATTCCGGTTGGAACAGGTGCTCATCAACCTGCTGGGGAATGCGGTGAAATTTACCAACAGAGGCCTGGTGGTGCTGTCGGTTGATCGACTCGACCTTCGTGGTGACCCCCAGGTGATGTTGACCTTTACCGTGCGGGATTCGGGGATCGGGCTCAGTTCGGAGCAGGTAGCCGGACTGTTCCGACCGTTTTCCCAGGCGGACGCCTCCACAACCCGCCGCTACGGCGGCTCGGGGCTGGGGTTGAGCATCTGCAAGCGGATCGTCGAGCTAATGAACGGGGAGATTACCGTGGAAAGTGTGCCGAAGCAGGGGAGCACCTTTACCGTTACCGCCCAATTCGGGTACGCCGCGCAGATGGCGGAGAGTGAACCGGACGCTGAACTTCCGGCCTTCCACTGGAATCAGCGTGTGCGGCTCCTGGTGGTGGAAGACAACCAGATCAACCTCATGATCATGCAGGAGATCCTCACCCGGAGCGGTATCCTGGTGAGCAGTGCAACCAATGGCCGGGAGGCGGTAGAGGCGGTCTCCGGGGGAGGTGAAGCGCGGTTCGACGCCATCCTCATGGATATCCAGATGCCGGAAATGGACGGTTACGAGGCGACCCGACTCATCCGGCGGCAGTGGAGCGCCGAAGAGTTGCCGATTATCGCCATGACTGCCCACGCTCTCAGTGAAGAGGTGCAGAACTGTCTGGATGCCGGCATGAATGATCATCTGGCCAAGCCGGTGGATGTGGAAAAGCTCTACAGCCGGCTCCGGAGATGGCTCAAGGTCGAAGGGGAGTCTTCCCCTGAACCTGCTGCGGCGCCGCACCCCGGCGGAGCGCTCCCGGTGCTCTCCGGCAACCGGCCTGAAACGGCGGCTCTGCGCCTGAACAGCTCCCTGTACAACTTCAGGGAAGTCATTGCCCTGTTGAGGCGGACACATGGAGACGATGCCGCGATGGTCCGACGGCAGTTGGCGGCGGGAGATGCGGATTCCGCTCTGTATGTGATTCAGACGGTGAGGGGGATCGCCGCCACCATCGCGGCGCGCTCTTTGGGGGAAGCTGCCGCTGCGGTGGAGTCCGCCATCAAGAGCGGTGATATGGAAAGAGCCGGCGGGCTTCTCCCGGCGGTAGAGTCAAGCCTTGCGGCGGTGTTTCAGGGGGGCGACGGAGTGGCGGAAAGGAGAGGATGAAGAGCGGACGGGCTCATGGAAAGTAACTGGATGGCTCTGATCAGCGGTGCAGGACTCACAACTTAGATTCACGGGGCCAAGGGTATGTCCACTAGATTTTGCATCACCGTGGTAATTATTGTCGATATCGCCATGGTTTTAATCATGTTTTCAACCGGGGATATTGATATATCTGCTAAATATGTTTTGCCAGGCGCACTGCTTGTTCTATCTCTTATCCTGCTGATGGTCAATTCCAAGGTTAATAATAGCAAAACAATAAAGAATGTAACAAAGATGACTGTATGCATAAAAAAGAAAAAATTCTATAATAGAAAAAATAAGGGTGGCGCTGATATCTCAGAATCGTTGCAAAAACTCTCTTCAGAGTATGAAATAATACATAAGCTTGTAAGGAACGACATACAGATAGAGCAGGTAATAATTGGGCCAACTGGAATATTCATAATTCAGG
Source organism: uncultured Geobacter sp. (assembly GCA_903857795.1). Taxonomy (GTDB): domain Bacteria; phylum Desulfobacterota; class Desulfuromonadia; order Geobacterales; family CAIOGM01; genus CAIOGM01. The sequence goes on along the minus strand of CAIOGM010000147.1, from coordinate 21,125 downwards.
CTAAAAATATGATACAAGAGATTAGCTGGTCAAACGGCAAGCTGCTGGAGAATGACTACCTGACTTTGAAACACATTATTGATGGTTTGAAAGTACAGGCTGAAATAATAACAACAGACTTTAAGACTTTTGATAAAAGAATTGGTGTCATAAAGCCGATACTGTGCTTTACTCATGCCGAAAAGTTCATTGTAACCACCGGCGTATGTGACGATGTCACTATTTTGGCTGAAGAGAGTCTCGGCCGGGTCATTACCGGAGGGGGTAAAATTCTGGATTCAACCGACGTGCAGAGCGCCTCCCATTTCCTGATAAAAAACTTTGAGCATGGGAGTTGCAGCAGTATCAACTGACCGGCGGCTGTCGCCGGGAGTTCCTGACGGGAAGCTTGCCCCCCTCATCGTGCCTGCTCGGGCGTGGTAACGAGAACCTCCTTTACCGCCATGTCGGCCGCGGCGGCCAGTTCCGGATCGAAGAGGCTTCCCATGCCGATCGCCAGCTTCGTGGTCACCTTGTATTTGGCGTCGGGCCCGGACTCCTGGGCAAAGAAGGTATCGATAAAATCGGCGATGCAGATGATCCTTGACCCCAGCGGGATCCGCTTCCCGGCGAGGCCGTCAGGGTAGCCGCTTCCGGAAAACTCTTCGTGGTGATGCCGGATTATGAGCCCGACCCCCTGGAGCTCTTCGCTGATATTTACGATTGTCTGCCCCCTGGCGGGGTGGGTCCGGTATTCGGTGAAGTCATCGGGACTGAGCACTCCCAGATACAGAACCACGCGGTCGGGCATGCAGATCATGCCAATGTCATGGAGGAGAGCGGCGATCCGGATGTCCCGGCAGTCGGCTGGGGAGAGTTTAAGGGTGGTCGCCATGGACGCCGCAAGGGCCGCAACGGATCTGGAGTGCCTGGTAAGCTGCGCGTGGCGCTGGTCCAGCAGTTTAGTCAACATGAAGACGAAGGCGTTACGGATCTGCTGTGAACGGGCGTTCTGCTGGCGCGCCTCTTCCAGTTGGCTCCTCACCAACGCCGTCTGCTGGATGACCCGGTTCTTGAGGTTGTCATTCCACTCCGCCAGCTCATCTTTCTGCTTCTGCACCAGCCGTCGCGCCTCATCCAGTTCCTGATTTTTCAACTCCACATCCCGCCGGGCCTGCCGGAGCAGCAGATGGGTGGCTACTCGGGCGAGCAGCTCATTGGGGAGAAACGGCTTGGTGACGTAGTCCACACCGCCGGTGGCGAATCCCCTGATCAGTTCATCGTTGTTGACGCAGCGTGTCAGGAAGATAACGGGGATATCCCGTGTGGCCTCATTCTCCTTGAGTGTCTCACAGACCTCGTAACCGCTCATCTCCGGCATATTGATATCCAGCAGGATCAGATCGGGTCGGGTCGTGTTTACCAGCTGCAGCGCCTGGCGTCCGGTAGTGGCAAAGATGATCTCATGGTTCTCCGACAGCAGCTCTATGAGGACTTCTATCATGTCCGGCGCATCATCGACGATGAGTACCGTGGGGCGTTGGGTGAGTTCCATGCTCATGGTCTACTTCCTTTGTTGGCGCTTTCCGGATTGGTATTGGGAGGGAGTAGCGAAAATTTTTGCCATGGTACCGCAAAACAGATCATATTTCCACTCTGTTTGTCATCTCACAGACCCGTGCTGACAGCTGGTCCAGAAACGGTAACGCTCCGGGAAAATCCAGGCGGTCCAGCTTCCTGCCAAGCTCCTCCACCAGGGTCTCCTCCCCGAGTGTCATGAGGTTGCCGTGCGCCGCGGCGAAGAGCTTGCGCGCCTTGGTATTATTGGTTGCGATCTGTTCCCGCAAGATAACCAGGGTGGCGACGATGTCGCAGCCGTCGGCCAGTGAACGCGGCTGCGGCGCCGGGGCTGTCAGTGAGTTCAGAGAAGCCGCCGCTATCAGGGCAGGGGCCAGCACTCTCTCCAGGTCGCCGATGAGGAGAACCGTCTCTTCTATCCGATCGTTACGCAGGGCATATTCGATGGCGGCCGCAGCCGCGCGGAGTTCCGCCGCTTCCAGGGCGCCTGCGGTTCCCGTGAGCGTATGGGCCAGCCGCTGAGCATCTTCATACCTCTTCTCTGCCACCTGTTGCCGCAGCTCCTGGCCTGCGGAGGCGTAGCTGTCGCAGAACATGAGAATGAGTTTGATGAGGAGCTGCGTATTGCCATTGATCCGGAGCAGCGCCGCAGGGATATTGAAGTGAGGCAGCAGGTCGGGGAGCACTTCGGCGTCTCTCTGCCGGGGCGATGACGACTCACCGGTGTGGCGCTCTCCCGGACCGGGCGGCGCTTCATCCGTTAGCGGGAGCGGCGCCATCGGCGCCGGCCCCGGGGCCCGTTGCCCCAGGAGTGTTGCCGCCGCCATGACTTCAGCAACCTGCTTTTCCAGTACCGGAAAGAGCTGTCTGACCAGAGGCGTATCACCTTCGGCTGAGGCTCTCTCCATGGAACATGCCACGTTACGCAGCGCGATGGCGCCGATGGCCATGGCGCCCGTCTTGATGTCATGGGCGGCGGAACGGGCCTGGGGCAGATCCCCCCGGACAAGAGCCTTCCAGAGCGCGCCAACCTGGTCGACCTGAGAGTGTGAGACCTCGATGACGCCGTTACGGTAACTTGCCACGTTGCCTGCTGTCAACGTGAGTCCGGCGCAGATATCCAAACCGGGGAGCCGTTCCGGGAGCGCCTCGGAAGGCGGATCTTCTCCAGAGGGGTTCCATCTCTCCTGGCTTGAGTCGGACCGGAGCCACCCCGTGGGGCTGCTGTTGTTCTGGATAGTATCTTCATGAGAAGAGGCGCCGTGATGTCCGGTCGGCGCCAGCAGTGTCTGCAGAGTTTGCCCCACTGCTTCGCTGCTGCAGTAGCCAAAAATCCGTTCCGCCGCCGGGTTCCAGAAGGTGATGCGAGCCTGGTCGTCGAGCAGGATGAACGCACTCCGGCTGACGTTGCCGAGTGCGCGGAGTAGCTGTTCACTCTCACCTCCGGCGGTTTCAACCTCCGTCCCCTCGAAGACGGTATCGCTCGGGACTGCTGTCTCGGCTGCATGCATGGAAAAACCTCCGTTATGACGAAAAGTCCCCCTTGGATTCCACTACCTATAAAGAACTCACCGTCAATCATTACCATAACGAGAGATCAAATAACAGCATGGTATTTTTGCCTGTTGTGATCTCATCTCATTTCACCGCTCCCCGGTAGTGGTGGCGACCCGGCATTATAAGTAATGTTAATGCGTATGCGCAAATTTTCATGGTCTACCCGGTTCATGGCGAGCATAAGTTGAGTAAGTCCTAAACCGTTGTAAGTTTAAGGTTTTTCCTTTATAGTGGAAAGTGGCTGCCGGCTTCTCTGCTGTTCTTGTCTAACTATTTAAAATAGTGCGTAATCCCGGATACCGCTTGTCTCGTTGCCGGGCCGGCTCGTCCGGTCGCCCACACTTCCCGGAGAAGTCCCATGTATGTAGGCTGTCCCTGCTGTGCGACAGAATTCAGGGTTGACGAGACGCGGATGTGTCAGGAGGTGATGACGGTCCGCTGCGCGGCCTGCCGCTCCCTCTTTCGGGTGACCCGTTCGGCGGGGGGGGAGAGCTCCCTGCTGCCTGCAGGGGAGGCACATCCCCCGCGGGTGCTTATCGCCCACGGGAGCCCCCCTTTTTGCGAGGCGGTCCGGACTCTCTTGTCAGCTGAACCGTGGGAGATCACGGTCTGCCATGACGGCGTCTCGGCCCTGGAGCTGCTGAGGCGCCGGAAGATCTCCGCCGCGCTGCTGGATGTGGCGCTTCCCGGCCGGTACGGCTTTGAGCTCTGCGAAGAGCTCCGCTCCCAACCCCTGACTGCCGGCATCAAGCTGCTCCTCTTCGCCTCCATCTACGACAAGAGCCGCTACAAGCGACTCCCCCGGACCCTCTACGGCGCCGACGATTATATCGAACAGCATCATATCCCCGATCTGCTTCTCGGGAAGGTCCGGGCGCTCCTCTCCGGGGGCCCCGCCGTCACCCTTGTCGATCGACGAAAGAGTCCCGCTCCTGAGCCGACGCCGGGAGTCGGTGACGGCGCACCGGTAAAATAAAGAGTTTCAGGTTCGGGACGATTCCGCGTATAATCGCCGGATCATTTCCCGGGTCCAGGGGGTGCTCCTCGCCGAGACATGAGGAGAGCGTAACGAGAGTGGCCAGCGGGAGAGAGAGAAGGGGACGCTTCACTGCGCCCTGGGGAGTTATAGCGATGGCACATGACGATGAAAAAGGGGCCCAGAGCCGGGCCGACGAGTTCCTGCAGCTGTTCAAGAAGGGGGCCGAATTCACCCAGGAGCTCCTGAGGGAAAACGAGCGGCTCCGCTACAGCATCATCCAGCTGCAGAAGGGGGTTCCCTCTGATCCCCGGGCCGATGGCGCCGGCCAGGAGGCGTTGCAGCTCCTGAGCCGGATCGAGGAGCTGGAGCGGGAGAAGTTGGAGATCATGGAGCGAATCCGGCAGGTTGAGGCCGAGAACCAGGATTTCGCGGCCCGCTATGTGGAGATCGAGGCGGAGAATAATAACCTGGCCAACCTCTACATCGCCAGTTATCAGCTCCATTCGACCCTGGACTTCCCCGAGGTGCTGCAGATCATCGTTGAGATCATCATCAACCTCATCGGCGCCGAGGAGTTTGCGGTGATGCTCCTGGACGAGAAGCTTCATGAACTCCGGGCAGTGGCTGCCGAAGGGGTGACCTGCGAGGAGCTTCCCGTGGTCAGGCTCGGCGATGGGATCATAGGAGAACAGGCGCGCAGCGGTGAGAGCTACTTCGCGGAGGATGTGGCCGCCTACCGGCGTGACCTCCTCTTCCCCATGGTCTGCATCCCCCTGAAGATCAAGGAGCGGGTCATCGGGGTGATCGTCATCTACAGCCTGCTGGTCCAGAAGAGGGAGTTTGCCCCGGTGGATTTTGAGCTGTTCACGCTGCTGGCGGGACATGCCGCCACGGCGATCTTCAGCGCCAAGCTCTATGCGGAGTCGGAGCGCAAGCTCTCCACCATTCAGAGCTTCATCGGCCTGCTCTCCAGCTGACGGCCCCAAATTGAGGGAGAAGACGAGATGCCAGAGTACCGAGCACTGATCGTAGAAGATTCACCCACCATGAGGCAGCTCATCGCCCTCGCCCTGCGGCGGATTCACGGTCTCACCGTTGTCGAGGCGGGGGACGGGGTGGAGGGGCTCAAGAAGCTCTCCGGGGAGCGGTTCGACATCGTCTTCACCGACATCAACATGCCGATCATGGACGGCCTGAAGCTGGTGAGTCTCCTGCGGTCCGATCCTGCCCGGCAAGAGCTCCCCATTGTCATCATCACCACCGAAGGGGCCGGCGAGGACCGTGACCGGGCCCTGGCCCTGGGGGCCAACGACTACATCACCAAGCCGATCCAGGCGGCCACCATCGTGGCCGTGACGAAGCGGCTGCTGGGAGTTCAGTAGCCATTAGCCTCGACCCCCTGTATCTCTAACCCACTCCCGTATAGGGAGGGGAGCGCTGTAACTACTTATCATTTATGAATTTTCGGAGGTTTTTCGTGCAGGAAAAATACATTCCCCAGAGCGTTGAAGAAAAATGGCAAGAGCGGTGGGAGGCTCGGAAGAGTTTCTCGGTAACCGAGGATCCGGCGAAAAAGAAGTATTACCTGTTGGAGATGTTCCCCTATCCCTCGGGGAAAATTCACATGGGGCACGTCCGGAACTACTCCATCGGCGACGTGATGGCCCGCTTCAAGCGGATGCGGGGGTTCAACGTCCTCCATCCCATGGGGTGGGACGCCTTCGGCATGCCGGCGGAGAACGCCGCCATCCAGAACAACTGCCACCCCGCCGCCTGGACCTATGAGAATATGGCCTATATGCGCGGTCAGCTGAAGCGGATGGGCTTTTCCTATGACTGGGACCGGGAGCTGGCCACCTGCGACGTAGAGTACTACCGGTGGGAGCAGCAGATTTTCCTGAGGATGTACGAGAAGGGGCTGGCCTACAAGAAGACCTCCTATGTCAACTGGTGCCCCTCGTGCGAGACGGTGCTCGCCAACGAGCAGGTGGAGGATGGCGGCTGCTGGCGCTGCGACAGCGAGGTGAAGCAGAAGGAGCTGGATCAGTGGTTCTTCCGGATCACCGCCTACGCCGAGGAGCTCCTGGAGTGCACCCACCGGCTCCCGGGGTGGCCGGAGCGGGTCCTGACCATGCAGCGCAACTGGATCGGCAAGAGCTTCGGCTGCGAAATCACCTTTAAACTGGAAGGGCGGGACGAGGGGATCGTGGTCTTCACCACCCGGCCCGACACCCTCTACGGGGCCACCTTCATGTCGTTGGCGCCGGAACATCCCCTGGCGGCAACCATCACCACCCCCGGCCAGCAAGAGGCGGTGGCGGCCTTCGTGGAGAAGATCGCCAAGAGCGATCGGGCAGGCCGGACGGCCGATGATCTGGAGAAGGAAGGGGTCTGGACCGGGGCCTTCTGCCTCAATCCCCTTACGGGAGGTCGGATGCCGGTCTATCTGGCCAACTTTGTCCTCATGGAGTACGGCACCGGCGCGGTCATGGCGGTTCCTGCCCATGATCAGCGGGATTTCGAGTTTGCCCGGAAGTACCGGATTCCGGTGGAGGTAGTCATCCAGCCTGACGGAGAGCCCCTCGACCCGGCGACCATGACCGTCGCCTTCACCGAGGTGGGGACCATGGTCAACTCGGAGCGGTTCGACGGGATGAAGAGCGACGCCGCCAAGGAGGCCATCGCCGATCACCTGGCAGCAGCAGGAATCGGGAAGAAGAGCATCAACTTCCGGCTCCGCGACTGGGGGATCTCCCGTCAGCGCTACTGGGGGAACCCGATTCCGATCATCTACTGTGACCTCTGCGGCGTCGTCCCGGTTCCCGAAGCCGATCTCCCCGTGACCCTCCCCACGGATGTGCTCTTCACCGGAGAGGGGGGGAGCCCCCTGGCCCGGCTGGACTCATTCACCAGCGTGCCCTGTCCCGTCTGCGGCCGGGCGGCTCGCCGGGAGACCGACACCATGGACACCTTTGTCCAGTCTTCCTGGTACTTCCTCCGCTACTGCTGCCCGGACCTCACCACCGCCCCCCTGGACAAGGCCCGCGCCGGCTACTGGATGTCCGTGGACCAGTACATCGGCGGGATCGAGCACGCGGTGCTCCACCTCCTCTATGCCCGCTTCTTCACCAAGGTGCTCCGCGACCTGGGGTATGTGGATGTGGACGAGCCGTTCACTAACCTCCTGACCCAGGGGATGGTGATCAAGGACGGCGCCAAGATGAGCAAGTCCAAGGGGAACGTGGTTGATCCCAACTCCCTCATCCAACGGTACGGGGCCGACACGGCCCGGCTCTTCTCGCTCTTCGCCGCCCCGCCGGAGAAGGATTTGGACTGGAGCGACCAGGGGGTGGAGGGGAGCTTCCGGTTCATCAACCGGGTCTGGAAACTGGTTTTCGAGATTCTCCCGTTCATCACGGGGGCGACGGCTCTGGACCGGGAAAAGCTGACCGAAGAGGGGAAGGGGTTGCGGCGGATCGTCCACAAGACCATCCGCAAGGTCACCGACGATATCGAGGGGCGGTTCCACTTCAACACCGCCATCGCCGCCATCATGGAGATGGTGAACGCCCTGGGCGCCTTCGAGCCGAAAAACGATCCCAGAAACGCCGCCCTGCTCCGGGAGGCGCTGACGGCGCTGGTGACCATGCTCGCCCCCTTCGTCCCCCACGCAGCGGAGGAGCTCTGGGAGGGGCTGGGGAATACGGGGAGCCTGGCAGAGTGCTCCTGGCCCTCCTTCGACCCTGCCGCCGCCGCCGACGAGGAGCTGGTGGTGGTGGTGCAGGTCAACGGCAAGCTCCGGGACCGGATCACCGTGCCGGTCTCGGCTTCGGAGGAGGAGATCCGGGAGGCAGCACTCTCTGCGGAACGGGTCCAGAGCTTCATGGACGGGAAGAGCCTGCTCAAGGTTATCGTGGTCCCGGGCAAGCTGGTCAACATCGTGGTGGCTTGAGTGAACGCCCGTTCCCTGGCGCGAAGCCTCCTCTTCGGGGCTCTCCTTCTCCTGGCGTCCGCGCTGGCGGGCTGTGGCTACCATCCGCTGACCAGTTCGGTGGTCCACGATGGGGGCTCGCTGAAGAGCATCTATATCCCCGTGTTCGTCAACAGGAGCTACCGGGCGACGCTGGAGGCGTTTTTGGCCAACAGCATCACCGAGCAGTTCGCCCGGCGACGCGGGGAGTGGCGGATCGCCGGAGAGGGGGCCGACTATCTCCTCTCCGGGGTCATCGTCGCCTATGACCTCATCCCCGTGGCCTATAACTACCGGACATCGACCCAACTGGAGGTTGTCGCGGAGTATAAGGCGGTCATAACCGCAGAGATTACCCTCAAGAAGAGCGGCGGCCGGGATGTCATCTGGAAACGGCGCCTCTCCCTCTATCAGAACTTCCCGGCCAACAGCGACATCGCCGTGCAGCAGAACAGCGAGGATGCCGCCATCCAGGAGGTCTGTCAGAAACTGGCCCAGGATATTTATGTGAGCCTGGCCGATGACTTCTAAACGGGAGCTCTCTCCATGAAACCCGAAGAGTTGCGGCGCGCCCTGGCCGGCGGTGGGGTAAAACCGGTCTACTACTTCTACGGCGACGAGAGCTATCTCATGGAGCGGGAGGTGAAGCGTCTCATCACCGCCCTGGTGCCGGCGGATGTGGCCGACTTCAACCTGGACATCCTCTACGGCGGCGACCGCAAGGGGGAGGAGATCGCTGCGGCAGCCCAGACACTCCCCATGTTTGCCCAGCGCCGGATGGTGGTGGTCAAGCGGAGCGAAGGGTTGACCGAGGCGGATCAGGGGGCGCTGACCGAATATCTCCGCAACCCTTCCCCCTCCACCTGCCTCCTCTTCGTGGGGAAAAAGCCCGATCTGAGGAAGAAATTTTTTCTTGAACTGAAGAAGGTCGGGGAGTTGGTGGAGTTCAAGCCCCCCTACGAAAACCAGCTCCCGGCCTTTGTCATGGCGGAGGCGGCCCTGGCGGGGGTGCGGATTGCCCCCGAGGCGGTGGAGCTGCTTCTCTCGCTCTCCGGCACGAACCTTCAGGAGCTGGCGTCCCAGATCGAGAAGCTGGCGGGGTATGCCGGGGGGGGGAAGAGCATCACCCTGGAGGCGGTCAGAGAGATCGCCTCGGACAGCCGGGCCGACACCGTCTTCGACCTGGCCAATGCCCTGGGGGAGAAGAATCTGGGGACGGCCCTAAGAAAGCTCCAGACCGTGCTGCGGGACGGTCAGGCGCCGCTCTTTCTCCTGAGTATGCTGATCCGGCACTTCCGGCAACTCTGGCAACTCCGAGAGTTGATGGCGCGCAAGGTTCCCAGGCCGGAACTGGGGCGCGCCATCGGGCTACGGAGCGACTTCTTCCTGCCTGGCCTCATAAGGCAGGCAGGTAACTTTACCCTGGCCGAGTTCAAGGAGACGTTCCAGCGGTTCTACGAGACCGACAGCAGCCTCAAATCATCCCGGCTCAAGCCCTCCTTCATCATGGAGCGGCTGTTCATGGCCATCTGCAGTGGCACGGGGAGCTAAACAGATGAAGAGCTCGCGACTAAGTCACCGGCTGATCACGGCCTTCATGTTCATGGCGCTCATTGTTGCCATCACCGGGGCTTATGGCATCGCCACCATCAACCGGGTGAGCGGCAGGGTCCAGGAGACCATGCGGAGCCGTGCGGCCCAGGAGAAGGTGGTTATGCTCATGCGAGTCGCCATGGCGGAGTCGCGGATTCATCTGCTGGAATCGACCCTGGTCCGGAGCGGGTTGGACGGCTTCGGACGGCATCGTGCCGAGTATCTGGCCAGACGGGATCTCTTTCGGGGCTACCTGGAGATCCTGCTCAAGGGGGACGCCACGCAGGGGATCCCCCGTGCCCAGCAGGGGGGGGCTCTTTCCCGACGGTTGAACGAGGTCAGGGAGAGCTGGAACGGTTTTGAAAAGGTCGCAGATGAGCTCCTCGCCCAGAAGAGCGCCCTGTTGCGGGGAGGAGCGGGGGCGGGTATCGCCACCGAAGAGCGGCTGAACCGGCTGGCCATGCGCGATACGGTAACGGCCAGTGAGAAGGCCCGGCAGGCGGTGGACGGGCTGCTGGTGAACGTCGGATCCTTCATGAATCAGGTCGATCGGGAGGTCGAAGAGATTCAGCGCGGCGCGGCCTGGGCCTTCTGCCTGGCGATCATCGCCGCGTCGCTCCTGGCGGCCTTTCTCGGGTTCATGGCCGCCCGCGACATCATCCATCGGATCGACCGGATGGTGAAGGCCCTGGACCAGGGGGCGTCCGGTGATCTGACCACCATGGTGGCCGTCGACTCCATCGATGAGATCGGGCAGCTGGGGAGCGACTTCAACTCCATGATTTCAAGGCTTTCGGAGATGGTGGGGAAGGTCAACCGGAGCTCCCAGGAGCTGACCACCATCTCCCGCAATATCTTTCATGCCTCCAAGCGGATGATGGCCGCGTCTGAGCAACAGCTGAGCGGGGTGAGCGAGACCTCCTCGGCGGTGACGGAGATCAACTACTCCATCCGGGGGGTGGGCGAAGGGGTGGAGCGGCTTTCCCGGTCGGCCGCCGCCAGCTCGACCTCCATCCTGGAGATGGCAGCCAGCGTGGAAGAGGTCGCCATGAACGTGGAGCTGCTGACCGCATCGGTGGACGAGGTCAGCTCCTCCATCGGGGAGATGGCTGTCGCGGTCCGGCAGATCGACACCACTATTGTGCAGCTCATGGAGTCGGCCACCACCACCGCCGCTTCCGTGGTGGAGATGGACTCCTCCATCCGCCAGGTCCAGAACAACGCCCTGGAGACGGCCGAAATCTCCCGGCAGGTGATGAATGACGCCTTAGAGGGGAAGGCTTCGGTGGACGCCACCATCATCGGGATGAACGAGATCCGCCGTTCGTCGGCCATAACGGCGGAGGTGATCGGCACTCTGACCCGGCGGGCCGGGGACATCGGCATCATCCTCTCGGTCATCGGTGACGTGGCCGAACAGACCAATCTTCTGGCGCTGAACGCGGCCATCATCGCGGCTCAGGCCGGTGAGCATGGCAGAGGGTTCGCGGTGGTTGCCGACGAGATCAAGGAGCTGGCTGAGCGGACGAGCAGCTCTACCCGCGAGATCGTCCGGATCATCACGGGGGTACAGGAAGAGAGCCGGCGGGCGGTGGCGGCCATTGCTCAGGCGGAACAGCGGATTTTCACCGGTGAACAGCTCTCCCAGTCATCGGGGAGGGCCCTGGTCAAGATCGTAGACGGTGTCGGCAAGGCCAACAGTCAGGTGGCGGAGATCGCCCGGGCGGCGGTGGAGCAGGCCAAGGGGAGCCGGATGATCCGGGACGCCATGGAGACGGTGGCGGAGATGGTGGAGCAGATCGCCCGGGCGTCCCGGGAGCAGGGGAAGGGGAGCGAGCTGATCATGTCTGCCGTGCAGCGGATGAAGGGGCTCACCGGACAGGTCCGGAGCGCCACCCGTGAGCAGAATTCGGCGGGCGCCCTCATCTCCGTCTCCACCGAGCATATCCTGGAGATGGTGCAGCAGATCAAACTCGCCTGTGACGAGCAGAGCCGGGGGAGCGACCAGATCGTCACCGCTGTCTACGGCATTCAGGAGTCCACTGAAGTCAACCATGAGGCAACGCGGATCATGGATGATTCGGTGGTCCGGCTGTCGCGGCAGATCGAGGTTCTCCGGAAGGAGATGGGGAACTTTACTATTACGAAGAGCGGGGAGATTCGTGAGCAGAGGGACAACGTGTGAGCGTAACGAGTTGGTTCACGCATTGATCAGGAGGATACAGATGAAAAAGCTGCGATTCATTCTATTCCTGACTCTTCTGGCTATACCGATACCCTCTATTGCCGCTGATCTGAAACGGATACCGGCCTCTTCCCATGTAACCGCGGTCACGGTGTATCCCGACCGCGCAGTGACCACACGCTCTGCTTCTCTCAACCTCAAGCCCGGCAGTTATCTGATCACCTTCGACACTCTTCCCGCGCTGATTCAGGATGATTCGGTTCGGGTGGAAGGGAAGGGGAGTGCCGGGATAACCATCGCGGGGATGGAGATAAACCGGGCCTTTCTGGAGCAGAGCGGCGAGAAGAGGATCAAGGAGCTTGACGAGGAAATTAACGCTCTGCTGCAACGAGTTGGTGCGTTGGACGCCAGAAAGAGCGGTCTTTCGTCACAAAAGGCGTTTTTCGAATCGATTCGTGTGGCCTGGGGAGAGCGTATCTCCAAGGAGCTGGCGATCGGTCGCCCCACTGCCGCAGAATTGCAAGAAGCCGCCGGCTTTGTAGGCACGGGTGTCACCAAGGCCGAAGAGCAGACCCTTGCCATCGATACGGAACTAAAGAGCGTCAAGGAGAAGATCGACTCCCTGCGCCGCCAGCGGGATCAATCGGCCGGTTCGCGCAGGAAAGAGACCAAAACCGTCGAGGTACTGCTGGATGTGACACATGCGGGGAGCCTTACGCTGAACCTTGCGGCGGTTATCCCCCGGGCGGGGTGGGTGCCATCCTATGACATCCGTCTCTCCGCCGACGCAAAAACCGCCGAGTTGACGTTCCGGGCGATGGTGCATCAGCAGACCGGCGAAGATTGGAACAATGTTGACCTGACTCTCTCCACTGCCCGCCCTGCTGCCGGTGGCGCACCTCCCGAGCTGTTCCCCTGGCGCATATCATTTTACCGCCCACAGCCGGCGCCGACGGCATATAGAGCCGCTCCAGCCGGTGTGAGCAAGGCCATGAAGGCCGGGAGCGACGGCCGGAGGTATCTCGAATCCGTTACGTCTGAAGAGGCCATCGCCGAAGAGGCGCCTGCGGCGTTTGAGACGGCAGAGATCAGCTCCGATCAGTCGTCGGTCTCCTTTCACATCCCTCGTCCCATTGATATTCCTTCCGACGGCACACAGCACGGCAGTATCGTGGCCGTCGAACAGTTGCCGGTCAGCATCGAGTTCATGGCGATCCCGAAACTCTCACCATACGTGTTTCTCAAATCCGAGATCGTCAATCAGGCCGCGTATGCGCTCTTGCCGGGCAAGGTCAACACCTTTGCCGGCAACAGCTACACCGGCAGTTCTCAATTGAAGAAAGTCGCCGCCGGAGAGAAGTTCGACCTGTTCTTCGGCTCGGACGACCAGGTCACGGTCAAGCGTGAAGAGCTGAAACAGCACAAAGATGCCGGAATATTCGGGAAGAGCCGTGTCAGCTACCGCTACCGCATGGAACTTAATAATTTCCGCAAGGTCCCCTTGACGCTCACCCTGCGCGATCAGTTACCGCTGGCAGGTGACGAGGAGATCAAGGTCTCCCTGGATGATCCGTCCATCAAACCGGATGAGTCCGGGACCGACGGCAGGATCACCTGGAAAATCCCGCTCAATGCCGGAGAGAAGAAAGAGCTAACCTTCGGTATTTTGGTTGAATACCCGAAGGAGCGTCAGATGGACGGGTTATAGGGATAACCTTCGAAAGAGTCGTACCTGTTGGCTTGCGGCAGTGAAGGGGTGTAACCGAAAAATGAGACAATTCAATACCGCAGGACCGAGCAGTGCCGCTGATCATTACTGTGTTGACCCCCTGACTCGAATTAATCTGGAAGAGATCATTTCTCTGATTGATTCGAAAAAATATGTTGTCCTGCATGCTCCCCGCCAGACCGGCAAGACCACCTGCGCCTGCTGGCCTTGATGCGCCACCTGAACGCCCAAGGGCGTTACCGCGCCCTTTATGTCAATATTGAAAACGCTCAGACGGCGCGTAACGACGTAGCTCAAGGACTCCGGACCGTCTGCTCGCAGGTTGCCTCTTCCCTTCGCATGCATCTGGGAGACGCAACATCTGCCGACGCCTGGCTTGATATTTTCAATGAGCATGGCCCCAATGCCGCTCTGTTGGAACTGCTTCGAGGATGGACGTGCGCCGATCCTTCCCATCCCACGGTTCTGCTTATTGACGAAATAGACGCCCTGGTGGGTGATACCCTCATCTCGGTTCTGCGTCAGTTGCGCGCCGGCTATACCGATCGACCTGACTATTTCCCCACTTCAGTCATCCTCTGCGGCGTTCGTGATGTCCGGGATTACCGCATCCACACCGGCGGCGGCGAGATCATCACCGGGGGGAGCGCCTTCAATATCAAGGCTGAGTCCATTCTCGTCGGAAACTTCACTCGGGCCGATATCGATGAACTGTACGGTCAGCCGTCTCGACCTGCCCAAACTGTTGCGGGCGTTTCAACAGTTTTTCCGGGAAAACGCCGATGCCTGGATCGAACGGTTTCAGTATAAAGAGGTTGGTCCCCAGCTGCTGCTGCAGGCGTTTTTGCAAAGGATCGTCAACGGCGGCGGACGGATAACGCGGGAGTACAGCCTGGGGATGAAGCGGATGGATCTGTTTCTGGAATGGCCGCTGGATGAAGCCCTGGCGTTTCGCGGGCCGCTGCAGCGGGTGGTGCTGGAGTTGAAGATCCGGCGCAAGAGTCTGGAGAGCACGGTCGTCCAGGGGGTTGAACAGACGCTGGCCTATGCAGTCACCTGCGGCGCCGGTGAGTCACACCTGATCCTCTTTGACAGTGCCGGCCAAACGGAGTGGGACGACCGGATCTGGGAGCGGACGGAGGTTTGTAACGGCAGAACGATTCAGGTCTGGGGAATGTGAATTATGTGAACAATTATCAATTTAATCAAGAAATTCAATGTCGGAGTATTTTCGGCCGGTGCCGCATTCCTGCATTTTCATGGTTCAATGGTGCCTGAATTGTGGGCATTTTCGGTTTCCTCTGACTGAAGCAATTTAGTTTAACGACGCAATTCTAGTATGTTGCGTGATTTGCACGACTTGGCACGTCACGTGCTATAGAGATGACAACAGGCAGTAACGAACAACGAGATATCGGCAAAGGCGCCGCCATCGGGTGAACCGATGGGGCGCCTTTTGCCTTTCAACGATGTAGCCCGGACCGACGGTCCAAACTGCAGCCAAGCTGTACCCTCCTTCACATGGGAGTGCCGGGGTCGCCCGGCGCTCCACTTTTTACTGATGAGTCAGAGGTGACCCATGGCAAAACCTGATTATTACGACGTCACCGACTGTGATACCAATGATAAGGGCGCCCCCAAGTTCTGTAAGAAATCGGAACCGGGGGAAGGGGCGGAACGGAGTTGCGCCTATGACGGCGCCCGGGTGGTGCTGATGCCGGTCACCGATGTCATCCATCTGGTGCATGGACCCATCGCCTGCGCCGGCAACTCCTGGGACAACCGTGGCGCCCGCTCCTCTGGTTCCCAGCTCTACCGGCGCGGCTTCACCACCGAGATGCTGGAGAACGATGTGATCTTCGGTGGGGAGAAGAAGCTCTACCGGGCGATCCTCGACCTGGCCCAGCGCTACGGCGGGGAGGCCAAGGGGATGTTCGTCTACGCCACCTGCGTCACCGCCATGACCGGCGATGATCTGGAGGCGGTCTGCAGTGAAGCCCAGAAGAAGGTCCCGTTCCCGGTGATCCCGGTCAACACCCCCGGCTTCATCGGCGACAAGAACATCGGCAACCGGCTCGCCGGTGAGATCCTCTTCAAGTATGTCATCGGCACCGCGGAACCGGCGGTGCTGGGTGAGTACCCCATCAACCTCATCGGCGAGTACAACATCGCCGGCGACCTCTGGGGAATGCTGCCGCTCTTCGACCGGTTGGGGATCCAGATCCTCTCCTGTTTCTCCGGGGACGCCAAATTCGAGGAGCTCCGCGGCGCCCACCGGGCAAAACTGAACATCATCATCTGCTCCAAGAGCCTCACCAATCTGGCCAAGAAGATGCAGAAAACCTACGGTATGCCGTACCTGGAAGAGTCGTTCTACGGCATGACCGACACGGCCAAGGCGCTGCGCGATATCGCCATCGCCCTGGATGACGCCGTAAACGGCCTGGAGAAGCGGATCATGCAGGAGCGGGTGGAGCGGCTCCTGGAGGAGGAAGAGGAGAAGTGCCGTCAACGGCTGGCCCCCTACCGGGCCCGGTTGGAGGGGAAGCGGGCGGTCCTCTTCACCGGCGGGGTCAAGACCTGGTCCATGGTGAACGCCCTGCGGGAGCTGGGGGTGGAGATCCTGGCCGCCGGAACTCAGAATTCGACCCTGGAAGATTTCTACCGGATGAAGGGGCTGATGCATCAGGACGCCAAGATCATCGAGGACACCTCCACGGCCGGGCTGTTGGCGGTCATGGCGGAGAAGCTCCCCGATCTCATCGTGGCGGGCGGCAAGACCAAATTCCTGGCGCTGAAGACCAAGACCCCGTTCCTGGATATCAACCATGGCCGCTCCCACCCCTATGCCGGGTATGAGGGGATGGTGACCTTCGCCAGCCAGCTGGACCTGACGGTGAACAACCCCATCTGGCCGGAGCTCAACGCCCCTTCGCCGTGGGAGAAGTCCGACGAGGCGCGTGCCGCCGACGTGGCTCAGGCTCTCGGCCATGGTGCAGCGCTCCAGGCGCTCCCCATGCCGACCAGCGAGTCGCTCCTTCCGCCGCTGGCGAGAGGAAAGTCCAAGGCGGCAACGGTGAATCCCCAGAAAAACTCCCCGGCTCTGGGGGCGACCCTGGCCTACCTGGGGATCGATCAGATGCTGGGGCTCCTCCATGGCGCCCAGGGGTGCTCCACCTTCATCCGGCTCCAGCTCTCCCGGCACTTCAAGGAGTCGATCCCCCTCAACTCCACCGCCATGAGCGAGGACACCGCCATTTTCGGCGGCTGGGAAAACCTGAAGAAGGGGGTGGCCAAGGTCATCGAGAAGTTCCACCCCGCCGTCGTGGGGATCATGACCTCGGGGCTTACCGAGACCATGGGGGATGATGTCCGAAGCGCCATCGTGCATTTCCGGCAGGAGAATCCCGAGTCCGGGCATATCCCTATCATCCACGCCTCGACCCCCGATTACTGTGGTTCGCTCCAGGAGGGGTATGCGGCGGCGGTGGAGGCCATCGTATCCACCATCCCCGAAGGGGGGGAGCGGGTCAGCGGCCAGGTGAACCTCCTCCCCGGCGCCCAGCTGACTCCGGCGGACGTGGAGGAGCTGAAGGAGCTTATGGAGAGCTTCGGTCTGACGGTGCTGACTATCCCGGACATCGCGCAAGCCATGGATGGCCATATCGACGAGGTGGTCTCCCCCCTCTCCACCGGCGGAATACCGGTGGAGGAGATTCGGAAGGCGGGGCGCAGTGTCGCCACCATCTACGTGGGGGATTCCCTGGCCAAGGCCGGATCCATCCTGACCGAACGGTTCGGCATACCGGCCTACGGTTTCACTTCGGTGACCGGTATCACCCCGGTAGATCTGTTTATGGAGAGCCTCAGCGCCATCTCCGGAGCGGCAATCCCGGAAAAACAGCGCCGCTGGCGGAGCCGTCTCATGGACGCCATGGTGGACAGCCACTATCAGTTCGGCAACAAGAGGGTGGCCATCGCCCTGGAGGCTGACCACCTGAAGGGGATGAGCCGGTTCCTGGCCGGCATGGGGTGCCGGATTCAGGCGGCTCTCTCCGCCACCCGGACCAGGGGAGTGGATGCGCTCCCCGCGGAGAATATTTATGTGGGAGACCTGGAGGATTTGGAGAGCGCCGCCGTCGGGGCCGACCTCATCGTGGCCAACTCCAACGGCCGCCAGGCTGCCGCCCGGCTCGGGATCAAGGCGCACCTGCGGACCGGAGTGCCGGTCTTTGATCGCCTGGGCGCCCACCAGAAGGTCTGGGTGGGATACCGGGGAACCTTGAACCTGGTTTTCGAGACGGCCAACCTGTTTCAAGCCACAGCCACGGAAGCGCAGAAACTGGCGCACAACTAACGGCAGGTTGAGGTTGAGAAATTCCTCGACCTGAACCTAGACCTCAGCCTGCCTCTGAAGGAGTCATCATGAAAATTGCGTTTACCAGCTCAACCGGTGAGATGATCGACCAGCATTTCGGCCAGACGGAGAGTTTTCTGATCTGGGAGGTCGGTCCCGATGAGGCCCACTATCTGGAGACCCTGACGATTGGGGCCCACGGCAGTGACGAAGATGACCGGATCTCGGCCCGGACGAAGATCCTTGGCGAATGCGCCATCGTCTACACCATGCAGATCGGCGGCCCTGCAGCCGCCAAGCTGGTGGCCCAGAAGATTCATCCCATGAAGACCAATGCCGTGGTGAGCCTCGGCGAGACCGTGGAGCGGATTCAGGAGGTTCTCCGGGGAAACCCGCCCCCCTGGCTCCGCAAGGCGATGAACAAGGAGAGCGCCAGGTCATTCACCGACGATGATGAGTGACAGGGATTAATGACAACCGACACCGCACCTACAACCAAAAACAGTCATAGAGGAGGAGAGAGCAATGGCTACCATCACAGGACTCACCCGCGACAAGCAGGAATGGACCCCGGAATTTGTCATGACCCTGGACGAGGAGCTCTGCATCGGCTGCGGCCGCTGTTACAAGGTCTGCGCCCATGATGTCCTCGGCTTTCACGAGCTGGATGAGGATGACTCGGCAAAGATGTTCATGCGGCTGGAAAACCCGGGTAACTGCATCGGCTGCGGCGCCTGCGGACGGACCTGCGCCAAGAAGTGCTTCACCTTTGCGCCGGTGGAACTCTAAAACCCAGACAAAAATCAGGTTGAGGTTGAGGTCAAGGAGAGGAATAACCTCAACCTCAACCTCAACCTCAACCTCAACCTTAGCCTCAACCTTAGCCTCAACCTCAACCTCTCCCTGCTTTTCGGAGGCTCCCATGCTCTTCGCCGTTGCCTCACACGATGGAAAAGTGATCAATCAGCACTTCGGACACGCGGAACGCTTTCTCATCTATGAAGTCTCTGGTTCAGAGGTGAGGCTGGTTGATGAGAGAAAGTTTGAGCGCTACTGCACCTATGACCAGGACCATCCCCTGCGGGCGCATATCCTCAAGGCGATCGCCGACTCCCTGGGCGGGTGCTGCGCCATAATCTGCGCTCAGATCGGCCCGGGGCCCCAGATGGAGATGGAGCGTCTGGGGATCGAGACCTTCGTGGCCGAAGGGCCCATCAGGCCGACCTTGCTGGAACTCTCCAAGATGCTGTGAACCAGAGCTCCTTCAATCACTGCAATCTCCCTCCGTGGGTCATCGCCTCGCGGCACTTCAACGATCATCCCCAACCGCTGGAGATCCAGGGGGTGCGCCTGGCCAACCGGTTCCTCTTTACCAAGCTGGACGGGATCGACGATCCCGGAGAGCGCGCCACCATCTTCAGCGACTACCTCTCGGTTAAATTTCAGCTCCATCACTGGCAGGAGCACACCACATCGGCGCGCAAGAGCCTGAAAAACAGCTATCTCCGGTATCTGCGGGGATGGATGATGGACTCCAATTCGGTGGAGGGGGCGGTGTTGAAGGGATGGGTGGAGAGTCGGATGGGGCTCCCTCCGACCTTTCACAAGATAGCCATACCCGGCGTCCGGTCGGAAGAGTACCAGCTCTTCGCCCAGGATCGGACCACAGGGAGCAAACGGACCAACGCCATCAACTCCCAACTGGATCTCCTCTATGAATTCTGCCAGTACGAACTGGCCCGGCGGTTTCCCGGACAGGAGCTCTTCACCCTCTATCGCGGCACCAATGACGCCTCCGAACACGAACTGCTGGAGCAGGTGGGGAAACGGGAACAGATCGTCAGGCTCAACAACCTGGTCTCCCTGACTTGCGACGAAGAGCGGGCCTGGGAATTCGGCTCGGTGGTCTGGGAGATGCGGACGCCGACGGCCAAGGTCTTCTTCTTCGACCGGCTCTTTCCATCCAGCATCATGAAAGGGGAAGGAGAGTATCTGGTGATCGGTGGCGAATACCGGGTCCGCCGGGTGATGTGTACGGTGTGATCTTGCCTGTCAACTGCACCCACCGGTAACATTCCGATTGCTCATGTGAGGTTTTGCTGATACGGTGCGACCGTCAGTTCATGAAAATTTGAGACATGGTTGTATGGTGGGTTGTACCGTGGCGAACCTGGCCCACGACGGCTCCCTCCGACTTGATACGAATGCCGGCGCTATGGATACCTTTCCGTTTGCCGGTTTTTTGTTGAAAGAGCGGGGGCGGAAATTTGAAGGGAGTTTATCATGCAGATAGCCAATCCTATCTACGATGTGGTCCGTTTACAGTCGGCGATACTGGAACCGGAGATGAGAAAGCAGATGGAGATAGAGGATGGCATTCTCGGCGAATTTGAGGATATGCAGCGTGAGATAATGCAAAAGACGCAGGAAATAGCAGAAGTCAGGCAGGAGGCCAGTGAGAAAATAGCTGAGGCTGAGCGGGAGGTCGGCGAGTCCCGGAAAAAAGTCGCGCACAACCTTAAAGCAGCGGGTGTAGAGATAACGATCATCATGCAGGCGACCGGTTTGAGTCGGGGAGAGGTTGACGATGTTTGATTGAAAATTCCTGGCGACAGAGGGTTGTCGCAGTGGGCCAAGAACATCATCGCTGGAGTATTCGCCGCTTTTTCCGGTTCCATTCGACCGGTGGAGCGGCTTTTTTGTGTGTGGGGTACGAGTGACTAACAACCAACCTGGAGGGTGCCCCGATGTTTTTGCGGCGAATTTTTACGGTAACATTCCTTTTGTCCCTGGCGTTATCAGCGCCGGCCATGGCGGACACCATCATCAGCGGCGACCTCAGCATTCGCGATGGTGGTGCTGTGGTTTTTTCGGACGGGACTGTCCAGAGCACGGCCCAGGTTCGGGGGCCTGCCGGTTCTGCCGGCATTCTGTCTTGTCACGCCACCCCCCCCCACCCCGGCCGGGGATTCCATTTACCCTGCACAGCGATACTACCGTCTCCTTGCCGCACCCGCTCTGGTACGTTCAGCAGGCGGTCACTCGCGATACCTGGATCTACCCGGCGCTGCGCGTTCAGGACGCAAAGGTCCTGGGGCCGGAAAACGCCATTTCCGTTCTGGACGGTCTGCGTGCGATCACGATCTCCGCGGCGCAAGAGAAGCAACTGGATGGCTGGCTGGGAAGCATCGAGAAGGG
>CAIOGM010000146.1 GCA_903857795.1 uncultured Geobacter sp. | reverse complement strand
GTTCCACCGATTACTTCGCTCATCGTCAGTGCCCCTCTCTTCGCGGTGCGGTTGATGAGAGGAACCGGGTGCTTCGGTGACCTTCATGTCAGGAATTTCCCAGCGATTCCTGTTGCTGAATTATAGACTGCGACACGTAGTAATTGACCTGACTTACGAAGGGATTGAGACATTCCCCGTCTTCGGTGAATTCGTACTCATTTGCCAGAAGTAGTAATTGACCTGACTTACGAAGGGATTGAGACTTCTGAACCCATTGCCCCGATGCGTCCATTCGGAATAGTAGTAATTGACCTGACTTACGAAGGGATTGAGACTGCCCATGATTTTTTCCCATGCCTTGAATTGAGCTTTCAGTAGTAATTGACCTGACTTACGAAGGGATTGAGACTGAATGCTATTTCCTGTATTTATAGGTCACCGGCAAATGTAGTAATTGACCTGAGTTACGAAGGGATTGAGACGCGTCAATCTCACCGTTTAGTTCTCTGTTGATTTGGTAGAAATTGACCTGACTTACGAAGGGATTGAGACCATGATCCTAAGGAGCCGATACATGGCGTTGCCTCGGATAGAAATTGACCTGACTTACGAAGGGATTGAGACCCATTTTCAGAGATCCGTTTACAGAGATTTCAGAGGATAGAAATTGACCTGACTTACGAAGGGATTGAGACTCAACTATACGCGTGTCGATAGGGTGATCGGTGTCCACGGATAGAAATTGACCTGAATTACGAAGGGATTGATCGATGGCAGATATACTCGAAGATATCATGGCTTTCATCTATGCTTCTGGTGGGAAGAAGTCAGCCCAGTTAGATGACATCTCTTGTTGTCCGGTTTGTGGAGCAGAAATTGAAGAGGATGATGACGGCGAGTCGCATTGTTCTTATTGCGATGAATGATTACCTGGAGAATCCAGACATTACGCCAACGAGGTATGCATGAGGTCCAATAATCTGTTTATCAATACTCGTAGCCTCACCTCTTCCAAAGAGGATCACCTCACCGAGTTCATTGCCGCACTCATTACTATGGATGAGCCGTTCCGACTGGCGTTCTCTTCATTGCTGCTCGGACAGTATGCCGCTCAAAAGGAGTGGTCCCCACCTGTTATCAGCCACGTTGAAACTCAGATAAATTATCCGGGTACAAATTGTTGTCCCGATATGCGCTTCACTCTTGAGGACGGGCACATCGTGCTCTGTGAAAACAAGATCGAAGCTCTGGAGACTCAAGGCTCTTCGGCCGATCCTCGCGGCCAGTTGCTCCGTTATCTTGACCTGCCAACCGACGGGGTCGCCTATATCCGAGCGACTCCGAGCAATAACCTTCATAAGGATGTTATTGACCACCCCGGCTTCATCACCCATGAAGGCCGTCATTTCCTCTGGAGAGACATCTATCCGTTGCTCTCAGGTAAGAGCAATCCTCTCGTTGCCGCAGTCTGCAAAGGATTCGAGGTCATGGGTTTTGTCCCGCCTCACCCTTCGGTGGGTTCTTTGTCGGACTTCAACTCCAAGGTCAATGAGCAGAACAGAGCTGAGTTCAAGGAGCTTTGGAGTTATGCCGCCGAGTATGGCCTGCAGCGCGGATGGAAGGTCGAGGCTAACAAGAACGCAGAGCTGTACTACACACCTGACGCCGCCTGCCCGGCCTATCAGGTTTTTGTTTCACCTTCCAAGGCTGAACGCTTTCTGATCCGCATTTCACTTCGCGATGACGTTGACCCACTAAGCTACAAGAAGAAGATGGATGCGGCAACCACCGACGTGCCGTTTGAGACATCCTGCTACGAGCGGTATAGCTATACGAATAAGATCAAAGTTAACAGGAACGTGATCGATATAACCTCCTCTCTGACTAACGTAATCGGAACTACTGATAACAAGGCACTGATACAACAGTCACTCCTTGAATACGTGAAGTGTTTTGTTGCATTGATTTGACCAGGGGAAACGCGGCAGGAGCAATCGAACAGCCGGCATCGGACAAAGGAGCCTCTCCATGGAAGTCATCTTCGGTCTCAGCCTGGACGGACCGACTCATCCCCCGGTAGCGACTGCCGACGCCGCAGTCATGGGCAAGGCCGTCTGCGGCCCCCTCGGCCTGCTGCAGCTGCTGGAGAAGCGGACCGGGTTGGGCGGGGCCTGGGCATCACAACCGCTGCGGATCGAGGCGTACCGGCAACGGCTCCTTGGGGCCGACGACAGCACGCGATTCTTCAGCCGGTCGCTGCACGCCGATGCTCACTCCGTGGCCGAGACGCTCCTTGCCTGGCGAGACGAGCTCTACCTGGCTGGATGGAATTTTGCGACCGCCGCCGGACTCTCCCCCCGACTCCATGACCTCTCCCTCGTGGAGAACCTGCCCCTGCCGGCGCCACCTGTCCCGTGGGGCTTCCCCGAGCGCTTCCACGCACTCCGGCGCGCCCTGCCGCGACGACCGCTTCTGCTGCGCCGGATCACTCTGGCAGAACCGCGCCGGCTCTTCGGTCCCCACTGGGAACAGTTCCTGGCCGCTCTCGAAACCTGTGGAGTCGTGATCAGCGACTGGACGCCCCCCCTTCCGCAGAGCACCGGCGACCTGGGGCGGGCGCAGGATGCGCTCCTCTCCGGTAAACCTCAGGCTGCCCAGGCCGACGGATCACTGCTCCTCTTCACCGCAGAGAGCGAACTCCACGCAGCCGATATCCTCGCCGCCTGGCTGAGCGCCAACCCGGACCCGGAGCGGCTGCTCCTGTTGCCCCCCAATGACCGTTCCCTGGAGCGGGTCTTGACGGGGTGCGGTCTTGCGGCCCTGGGAGTCCATCTCTACTCGGCCCAACGTCCGATCCTGCAACTGCTGCCGCTGCTTTGTGAACTCCTCTGGGCGCCGCTCAACCCCTACCGCCTCATCGAATTCCTCACCCTGCCCGACACCCCGGTGCCGCGCCGGGTGGCCCGTAAACTGGCCGAGGCCGTAGCGGAAGCTCCCGGCATCGGCGGCGCACCGTGGCAACATGCACTGGCTGAGCTCGAATCCGGGATGCTCGCCGAGGGGACGGCGCCGGCCACGTGGGATGCTATCCGCGCTGCCGTAGCCTCCTGGCTGGAAGGGAAGCGCTACCCGCTCTCTCCCGGAATTCCCACCTCGGTACTTGTTGAGCTGGCGAACCGGATCGCCCAGTGGGCCGGAGGACATCCGTTGCGGGACGGCGAGGACGACTCCCAGCTGAAGGCGCTCTCCGCTCAGGCGGGCCATCTGGCCACGATCATGGAGACGCAGCCGGAGCCGCAGATCACCCAGCCCCAACTCCAGCGGCTGCTCCGGAGTGTTCAGGGGGAAGGGCAGGCCTTGGGAGAAATCGCCGAGGCTGGTCATCTCCCCTGGGTGACCGAGCCGGAGGCGCTGCTCGCGCCGGTGCCGGAGCTGATCTGGGTCGGCTTTACCGGCCGCAACGCCCGGGGCCTCTCCCGTGCCATCTGGACCACCGCGGAACGGCACTGCCTGGAGCAGCTCGGAGTTGGGCTCCCGGATCCGGGGCTTGCCCTGGAGCGGCTGGTGGCAGGATATCGTCGCGCGGTGCTCATGGCCACCAAACGGCTGATCCTCGTCATCCCCCACCGGGAGGCGGCGGAGGTCAGCGGCGCTCACCCGCTGCAGGACCGACTGGTGGCGGCGTTCGGAGAGTCTCTCAAAAAACTTGAGCTGCAGGACTCGGAGTGGCTGGGAGGCGATGCCCGGATCTGCCGCCTGAACGCCGTTCCGGTGGGGCGAAGAAACCTCCCCCGGCCCCAACGCTTCTGGACAGTACCGAAGACGGCCGTGCCGCGGCGGGAGACGGAATCCTATTCGAGCCTGGTCTCGCTGTTCGAGGAGCCGTACCGCTGGGTACTGAACTACCCCGCCAAGTTGAAAGAGGGGCCGCTCCAGGCCATCGGCAACAGCAAGGCGCTCATGGGGACCCTGGCGCACCGGCTCTTCGAAGAGCTCTTCACCCCGGGCGAGAGCTGTGCCACTTGGACCGAACAGACGATCACCGCCCGGATCGATACCTTGATCCAGGAACTCCTCCCCCGGGAAGGGGCGGTATTCCTCCTCCCCGGCGCCGGTTCCGAACGGCGGCAGTTCCAGCGGAAGGCCCTGGCCGGCGCCCTTGAGATGGCCCGCCATATCAGAGAGAACGGCTGGCGGGTCGTCGCTGCCGAACATCCGGCTACCGGCATCCTCGCAGATCAGGAGCTCTCTGGTTATGTGGATCTGCTCCTGACCAGGGACAACGGGGAATTGGCCGTCGTGGACCTGAAATGGACCATGGCCAAGTATCTGCGGCAGAATTTCACGGAGCACCGCTGCTACCAGCTGGCGCTCTACGCCCGGATGCTGGGTGGAAAACAGCTCCCCCATGTGGCGTACTTCTCCCTGGATGAGGCCCGACTGATCGCCCCCGATACGCAGGGGTTCAGAGGCGCCCGGGTCGCCGAACTCCCGGAAGGGGAGAGCCTGGCCACCCTGCTTGCGGGGATGCAGACGACCTTCCGCTTTCGTCGGGGGCAACTGGAGTTGGGGGCCATCGAGGTGCCGGTCCCCGGCACGCTGGCCGATCCGGCCTTGCCCCTGCCTGTGGGCTGCCTGGTGAACCCGGAGAGCAGCCGGGATCCCCGGGAATACCTGGCCCTCGTAGGGTGGGCGGAGGAGAGCCATGCTTAAAGAGAAGATCCGGATCATCAGCGCCGGCGCCGGCAGCGGCAAGACCTATCGCCTGACCCGGGAGCTGGCGGCCCTCGTGGGCGACGCCCCGGGGAAGGCCTCCCCCGAAAAGATCCTTGCCACCACCTTTACCAAGAAAGCGGCGGCCGAACTGATGGAACGGCTCCGGCAGTTCCTGATCACGGCAGGGCGCAGCGCCGAGGCCGACCGCCTGGCAGCCGGCTTCATCGGTACGGTCAACGGCGTCTCCGGTCAACTCCTGCAGCACCTGGCGTTCGAGGCTGGAATCTCCCCGGCCCAGGAGGTCATCGCCGAAGAGGAGCAGCAGAGCCTGTTCAACCGCGCCGTGGACGACGTCATCGATGATGCCCGGGCTCATCGGTTGGACGCCATCGCCCACCGTTTCGGCAACAGCGGCTGGAAAGAGCAGCTCAAGAGCCTGGTGGACGCGGCACGGAGCAACGACCTGAGCGCCGCCGCCTTTACCGGCTTCGCCGCCCGCTCCACCGCCGATCTCCTCGCCTTCTTCCCGCCGCCGGCCAAAGAGGGGGGTCTCCTGGACGCCGCCCTCCGGAAGGCGGTCACCCAGGCGATTGCCGACATCAGCGGCAATGACGACCAGACCAAGGGGAGCGCCACCTACCTGCACTTCCTGGAGAGCCTGGAGCCGCTGCTGGCAAGACCTGAGCAGCTCGCCTGGTCGGAGTGGGTAAAGCTTGCCAAGGAGACGCCGACCAAGAAGAGCCTGGAATTCGCTCAGCCGGTCATGGCTGCGGCGGCCCGGCAGCTGCACCATCCCCGGCTCCGGGACGACCTCACCACCTTCATCTCCACCCTCTTCGAGCTGGCGGCTGCAGCCCTGCAGCAGTTCCAGGAGTACAAGACCGCCCGCGGACTGATCGATTTCGTGGACCAGGAAGCGAGCCTGCTGCAGCTCCTGGAGATCCCCACTGTGCAGGAGCGGCTCCGGGAAGCGCTGGACATCCTCCTGGTTGACGAGTTTCAAGACACCTCCCCTATCCAGCTCGCCCTGTTTTTGAAGCTTGCCGCTCTGGTCCGCCAGGCGGTCTGGGTGGGTGACCCGAAACAGTCCATCTACGGCTTCCGGGGCGCCGATCCGGTGCTCATGGCCGCGGTTACCGCGGTGATCCCGCACAACCCTGCCGATATCCTACGCGCCTCCTACCGCTCCCGACCTGACCTGGTGCAGTTCGTCAACGGACTCTTCGTCCCTGCCTTTGCCGGGCTCCTCACCAGGGAACAGGTAGAGCTGACTCCCCAGCGGAAGGACGCCCCCGGACAACAGACCGCCCTGCAGCTCTGGCCCCTGTCCGGAAAGAATATCGCCCTGCGGCTGGCAGAGGTGGCCGACGGCATCGTGGCGCTCCTCAACAGCGCCCCTCTCATCCACGACAGGGAGAGTGGCGCCACACGGGCCGCGCTTCCAGGCGACCTGGCAGTTCTCTGCCGGAAACATACGAACTGTCAGGCGGTGGCGGCAGCCCTCCATGCCCGCGGTGTAGCGGTGGCGCTTAAACAGCCGGGGCTGCTCCAGACCCCCGAAGGCAAGCTCACCGTCGCCTGCCTGCGCTACTACCTGAACCGCTACGATACCCTGGCCAACGCCGAGATCCAGGTGCTGACCTCGCCGGACCCGGCGCCCGAAGAGTGGTTGACCCAGCGTCTCAGCTGGCTGGCCGATGGCAACAAATCCCACGAATGGGGCGACGCGCACCCGGTGCTGGTGGCCCTGCGGGAACTGGGGACCAGAGCCGTCGATTACTCCCCGGCCGAGGCGCTGGACGAGATCATCGAGGCCATCGACCTGCGCCGGCTTCTGGTGGGGTGGGGGGGACGCGAACGACGTCTCGGCAATCTGGAGAATCTGCGGCTTCTGGTCCGCAGCTATGAGGATAGTTGCCGGCGGCAGAGTGCGGCCGCCACCGTGGCCGGCTTCCTGCTCTGGCTTACGGCGCGTGGGGCGGCAGGTGAAGATCTCCAGGCCGAAGGTTTTGGTGCTGCGGCCGTCACCATCATCACCTGCCACGCCGCCAAGGGGCTCGAATGGCCCATCGTCGTGGTGGTCGACCTGGATGCCCAGCCGAGAGAAAAGATCTGGGGCGTCGCGGTCGTCGACGACCGGGCCACCGTGAACATGGCCACCCCCCTGGAGGGGCGCCGGCTCCGTTACTGGCCTTGGCCCTATGGGTTGACCAAGGTCGGTACCGGCCTCGCCGAAGCGGTCGCCGGGAGTGCGGTTCAGACCAAGGCGCTTAGCCACGCCGCCGCTGAAGAGGTGCGGCTCCTCTATGTCACCTTCACCCGGGCCCGCGATTACCTGGTGTTGAGCCTCTCCCCCAAGACAAACAGCTGGCTGGATACTGTCCTGGCCGCCACCGAGATCCGGCTCCCGTCATCCGATCCGGACGGACTCTATCAACTGGCAGTGGGGGAGGGGAGGAGCATCCCACTCCTCGTGGCCCGACCGACCCCCGTGACCCGGGAGCCTCTCCCCTCGGCCGCAGTCATGTGGGTGCCACCCCGTCTCGGGCGCAGAGAGTATCCACCGGCCCGGCTCTCCCCTTCGAAACTGCCGCCGGCGCCGGGTGTCGTACCCCTCACTCATCAACCGGTTGTCACCGGAGCCGTCATCACCATAACCGGTAAACCCGCCGCACATCTCCTGGGGACCGCGCTTCACGATTTCATCGCAGTGGACTGCCTTCAGCGTGGTTCCGGCCCGGAACGTCGTGAACTCCTGGAAGGGCTCCTGATGCGCTACGGAGTTCCCGGCGTTGTCAGCAGCGCTGAGCTCCTCAGCAATCTTGACGGCTTCTACACCTTCCTCGATACCTTGCAGCCGCTGCGGCTGCTCCCGGAATGGCCCCTACACCATCAGAAGACCGGTCAGCTGCTCAGCGGAACGGCCGATCTTTTGGTAGAGACGGTGCATGGCTGGGTGATTATCGATCACAAGAGTTTTTCTGGACCGAGACAGAAGTGGGGACAGGAGGGGGAGAAATATACGGAGCAACTGGCGGCGTACGGCACGATGGTCACAGCGGCGACCGGGACGAACATCACTGCAGCCTATCTCCATTTTGTCTGCGGGGGCGGAGTTGTTCAGTTTTTATAGCAAGGTAGGTGATTCGCCGCAATAAAGATACCATGTAAACGCATATGGCTGTCATCCTGAGTGACCGCGAAGATCTGCTTCTGTTTGAACAGCAGATCCTTCACTTCGTTCAGGATTACACGCCAAGAGGTATACCTTTTGGCAGTGTTGTCCGGTTAGTTTCTTGCACGTTGCATCTTCTCCCCCTCATCCGCCCCTGCGGGGCACCTTCTCCCCCGGGGAGAAGGATTTTAATCTTACCCTCGCCCACCGGGAGAGGGTGGCCGAAGGCCGGGTGAGGGGTCAAAGCAGGGTTTTCGCCCTCTAAGCAATAATCAAACCGGACAACGCTGCCTGAACATAGCTACTTTTGGGATAATTTTACAATATAATCGGTAAGATAGCTTGGTCCGACCCCCACTTAATTGGATAGCCATCAGAGTCTTCCCGTTGGTGTTGATCGACACGACACCGGCCAATTTCCACAAGGGACAACCAGTCCCTCTGCCAGTATGCAGCAGGAGCATTTGGTACTGTCGACCGGCTGAATGCGTGCATCCTCCAGGCGCATCTGCGAGTTCTCGAAACACGCCAGGAGCTTGTTGGCTGGCATGGGGCGGGCAAAATAATATCCCTGGGCTTCCTGGCAATGGTGATCTTTCAGTATCTGTTCCTGCTCAGCCAACTCAACCCCTTCAGTGACCACTTCCAGACCGAGACTGTGTGAAATGGCAATAATAGCGGCAAGGATCTGGCGATCTTCCGCAGATTCGTGAGCATGAACCAGAAATGATCGATCGATCTTCAGGGTATCGACCGGCAAGCTCCGCAGATAACTGAGCGAAGAGTAGCCGGTGCCAAAATCATCAATACTGATTTTGATGCCGCTGGTCCGCAATTTTTTCAGAGTGCGGATGGCAGGACCGGCATTGTCAACAAAAGCGCTTTCCACTATCTCCAACTCCAGAGCCTGGGGGCAGAGGTTGTTTGACGTTAGCGCCTCCCTGACAATGCCGCACAGGTCCTGGCGCTGCAACTGTAGCGGCGAGACGTTGACCGAGACTCTTGGGAGATGGAACCCTTGACCATGCCATTGATGAAGCTGCCGACACGCCTCACGAAGGACCCATTCGCCGATGGACAGGATCATCCCGTTTTGCTCCGCCAGGGCAATAAATTTATCGGGAGGAACCAGGCCTCGTTCCGGATGGTTCCAGCGAATCAGGGCCTCGACCCCGGCCCATGAATTTCGTGCCAGATTTATTCTGGGCTGATAATAGATCTCGAATTCACCCTGCTCCAGTGCCCGGTGCAGATCATTGCTGAGCCCCAATTGCTCCGAAAGCTTCGCGTGCAGTGACTGAGTGAACAATTCTACGTTATTTTTCCCGGTTTCCTTTACCAGGAACATGGCGGAATCGGCGTTTTTGATCAACGTTTCCGCGGTGGCGCCATGTTCGGGGTAAAGAGCCACGCCAATGCTGGCGGAGACATACAGACGATTGTCTTCAATCTCGTAAGGACGATAAAGGTTTTCAATATGGTTACGGGCAACCAGCAGGGCATTTTCCGGCGTCTTGATGTCCTGCAGAATGACGATGAACTCGTCTCCGCCCAGACGCGCCAGGGTGTCGCTGGCGCGAGTGCCGGCCGTAAGTCGAGCGGCAGTCTCCAGCAGCAGGAGGTCCCCGGTCCGGTGGCCATGGGTATCATTGACCATCTTGAAATAGTCCAGATCGATGAACAGTACGGCCAGTTTTTCACCGGATCTGGCGGCCAGGTGCAGGGCCTGTTCTAAGCGGTCATGGAACAGGGCCCGATTCGGCAGGCTGGTAAGAGCGTCATAATTAGCCATGTGATGCAGTTGATCCTGACGTTCCAGAAGGTCTTCGTCCCGCTGTTCAATTTCCGTCAGCATCTCATTGAAGCGCTCCGCCAACAAATTCATCTCGTCAGTGTCACTGGCAGGCACCCGTTTGGAATAATCTTTGGTGGAACTCACCTCTTGCATGATCGTGGCCATGGTGGTTACCGGGTCGGAGATAATTCGTTGGAAACGATTGGCCAGCACGTAGCTTAACCCGAGGACCAAGAGCAGAATGACGGCGCTAATCACGATGGTGATCGCTAATTGCTGGGTAATAACGCGCTCGTCCTGCTCAATGAGGATGGTGCCGAGACGAATGCCGTCCCTGATGACTGATCGTTCTACCCCGGGGCTCAGGTCAACCACATACGGCCTTCTGACTTCGGAGCGCAGGGTTTTAAGACGCTGTTTCTGCACCGTGTCCGGTACTTCGGCCTGTTTCTGTTGATAGTAGGCACTGATCTGGTCATGTTCGTTCAGGACAAAAAGTTGCTTTATGGAAGGATCGGATTTGAAAGCCGTCAGTGACGTAGTGATGGCCTGATAGTCGCCAAACGCCAGTGCAGCCCCGACATCTGCTCCCACGATATCGCCCAGCGCCCCCAGTCGCTCACGACTCTCATGATTAAAGGAAAAATAGCTGTAGGCCAGGAAGCAGAGCATGGCGGTCACCAGCACCAGGGAACACGCCAGCATGATGACGAGGCGCTGTTTGCCGCGGAAACTGGAGACCGACCGAAAGAGGGGCTCGATGAAATTCATGGGATCACTTGATGATATCTCTGGCTAATTTCAACAGATGCGTGCTGAAAGAGATCGATGCCTTGCCGGCGGCAGACAAGTTCAAGTCGAAAGTAACCCGGTTATTGATGGTCTGCAGGCTGATCATTCCTCCCAACCGGGTGAAGTCGCGCATGTCGCTGATGGTCAAAATCCCGCGTCGCTGGGCTTCGGGCAGCAGAGTTTGCAGACGGTGGCGCTCGGACGAGGCGATAAACAGCATCTGGCAACTGTCCATCTGGCTGGGCTCCTCTACCTTCCGGATTGCCAGGGGACGATTACGGATCAGAACTCCGCGTGATGTTTCCAGGACGCTTTCCAGGGGGGTATCGCCAATCAGGCAGATCGTGTAACCTGTTCCTTTTTTCGCCTGGGGAGGAATTTCCGTAAACAGAGGAATATTCAGGAGATATTTGGCCTTGACCAGATATTCCTGCGGCACAACGTCCGCTTGTCCCGGCGAAAGGACCGGAGACAGGATGAACAAAAGAATAACGAGCACACGCAGCAACATGGTCAGAACCGGTAGGTGGCTTTGATGCGGAAGGTAATGCCGTCCTGGGGGATTTCCCGGAGACTTTCGTTGAGGTAATTGATGTGTTCCGGACCGGACGGTACGGAATAATGAGTGTTGAAAAGGTTATAGACCGAGGCCGACAGGTCCAGGCCTTTCACCAGATCACGGTTGAGGAGCGTCAGGTTAAAAATGGCGGCTCCGGAAATATCCTGTCGGTAGGCATTGAGCCGGGAACTTCCATACAGCATCTCCAGGGTGGCAAAGCTCTTGTGGGGCAAGGGCGCGGTCACGCCCCCCTTCACCAGGGTATGGGGTGAATTGGTCAAGGTTAGCCCGGTATCCTGGTACGTGGAGTCCTGGTAGCTGTAGGACACTCGCCCTCTGAAGCCGCTTTCCCACTCCCCTTCGACCTGGAGTTCCACCCCCTTCGACTCGACTTTGCGTTGGTTTTGGTAAACCAGCAAGCCATCAATGTCGGCTACTTGTTCCAGCAGGTCCGAAATGCGAGTGTAGAAACCGGTAACCGTAGCGCGGATAGTTTCCCCGAAGTACTGATCCCACCCCACTTCGACAGTCCGGATTTTCTCAGGTTTGAGATTCGGATTCCCTTTCTGATAGAGCCCATCAGCATAATACTGCTCATAGGCGTTGGGTGCCCGAAAGGCTTCACCGTAGGTGAGACGCAGTACCGTTGCCTCCTGAGGTTTCCAGACCAAGGCCGCCCGGGGGTTGAACGTACTGCCGAAATTATCGTAGATGTCGGCCCGCAGGCCGGCATACAGGATCAGGTTTTTCAGAATGTGGTACTCATCCTGCACATAATATCCCTGAACCAGACTGCGATTGCTTAGTTCCAGATTCGCCTGAGGCTCGGAAACAGTATAATTATGCAGATACTCGGTGAATTGCCAGCGGAACTCCATCCCGACCGTCAGCAGGTGGTTGCCGAGCAATTTGGAGGCGAACAGGTCGCTGTCAACCCACTCGCCCAGGTTGTCATCCCGGTTCAGGGTGCGCAAACCGGCGGTGTCGAGTATGGGGTAATCGCTGTCTACTTTGTAGCGGTTGTAACTCAGGCGGGCAGTCAGGTCGGCCCAACCACCGAAATGAGCATAGGTGAGCCCCGCCAGGGTATGGCGGTCCCCGACCGACTCACCGGGATCATTGAAAATGGTCCCGTAGTGGGCGGTGGGAACGGATTTGTCCCGGGTCTGATGGAGCACGAGCAGAGAGAAGTCCTGCCAGGCGGCCTTGGCCAACAGATCCCAAGAGGCTTCGCCATCAAGATTATGGGCGATACCGTAGTTGGTGGCGGCGTATTCCGGAAATGTGAGATTTTGCTGACCGGCTGAATTTCGATAGCTGCCCGAAAACAGCAATTCAATGTCATGTGCGGGCTTGCCGCCCGCAGTAACCCGGCCGGTCCAGGCATTGTAGCTGCCGCCGGAGGTAGAAAGTTCTGCCCCTCTGATATCCGTACCGCTGCGCGTGATCACATTGATAACCGCCAGAAAGGCATCAGTGCCATAGAGCGACGATCCTGGACCGCGGATGATTTCAATCCGGTCAATCAAATCAATATCAACCGGAAAATCTGTGCCCATGGGGGCCGCTTCGTAGAGTCCGTCG
>CAIOGM010000145.1 GCA_903857795.1 uncultured Geobacter sp. | reverse complement strand
CCAGAGCTTCCCACCACTGGGAGTAATCAGCAAATATAATCCGCCACCATCAGTCAGCTTGTATTCTTTTGCTTTCGGTTTTGCTGTTTTGACCTGGAGATCAGTAATTGGCAGAATCCGTTTAGGCATGGCATCCCCCTTTTTGAGGGTGTCCATTTTGAGGGTTTTTTGAAACACCCCCAGAAACACCCTTAAAATAACTGGATTCCATCATATCAAGGCGGACTGTGCTGGACAAGCAAAAACAAAAAAGCCCTGATTTCTCAGGGCCTTTTATATCAAGCCGGACTGTGCCGGACATATGATTGGCGTCCCCTACCGGATTTGAACCGGTGTCGCCGCCGTGAAAGGGCGGTGTCCTGGGCCGGGCTAGACGAAGGGGACGTGTAAAATTCCATCGTTTAATGCTGCGCGGCGGACTTGGATGTATACCGTATTCCTTCCGGCTCCGTCAACTGTTATTTTCTGATCAGTCCGGGGATGCAGCCTCTACTCCTGCTGCCGGTTCAGTGGATTCATCGAAAAGGGCGTCGATCTCTTCCGGAGTGAAGTGCCACGGCTCCTTGCAGAATGTACAGGTCACCGTGATCCCGCCGTCCTGCTCCGCCGTCTTCCGCAGGCTCTCCCGCTCCTGAGTCAGGAGCGCCTTTTCCCCCTTTTCCCGGTTGCAACTGCAGTGGAAGGCTACCACCCGCTTTTCGATAGTCTCGTGGGGGATCCCCAGAAAGAGAAGCTCAAGGAGCTGTTCCGGGGTGCCGCCGTTGCGGAACTGCTCGGAGAGTGCCGGGAGTCGCCCGATCCGCTCCATGAGCAGGGCGATGGCCGCCTCATCCTGGGGGGGAAGCGCCTGGATGAGGAACCCTCCGGCCCCGCCCACCGTGCCGTCCTGTTCCACGAAGACACCGAGCCCGACAGCCGAAGGAATCTGTTCCGATTCGGTGAGATAGTGGGCCAGATCCTCGCCGATCTCGCTGGAGACCAGCTGCACGGTCCCGCTGTACGGCTGCTTCAGTCGAAGGTCCTTGGTTACCGTAAGGAATCCGGCCCGGCCCAAGGCGCCGGCCACATCCACTCTCCCCTCCTTGAGGGGGAGTTCTACCGCCGGATTACCGACGGTGCCGGCTACGGCGCCGCTGCTCTGGGCCTCGACAAGAATCTTTCCCAGGGGGCCGTTCCCTTCGAACTTTAGCGCAACTCGCTGGTCTGTCTTGAGGAGCGCTCCCATGAGCGCCCCGGCGGTCAACGCCCTCCCCATGGCCGTGGTGGCCGTGGGGAGGGTCGCGTGCCGTCTCGCCGCTTCCGCTACAGTCTCTGTCGTTACGCAGGCCAGAGCCCGGATGGCGCCATCGGTGGTCATGATCCGGACCAGGTAATCGTTCATTGCAGCTCCTTATTCAATTTTTGTTGTAGGCAATAATGAGGTAGGAAATCAGGGTCCGTCCGGCAACAGGAGCAGCCAGACCCGGGGGATCATCCCGTGATTCCAGGCCAGGCAGAGCCGGCGGTAGCCGGAGAAGAGGAGCGCCTCACCCTGACGCGCCAGGATGATGGGGGCATTCACGGTCAGAGTTCCTGCCTGATGCAGCTCCTCCTCCATCCTCGTGTAGCTCTTCCTGTACCCCCGTTTGGCCCGGGCCAGGTAGGTCGAATACTCTTCAAAGGTATGGTAGGAGAGGGCGACGGGGAGCTTGCCGAGCCGATCCGAGCGGGGGTACGGTTCCAGTGCTCCCCGGTCAAAGGCTGCCACGATCAGCTCCCAGGCGATGCCGTGACGGCGGTAAAACTCCTGTTTTGCCGGGTGCCGGAAAAACTCCCACTCTTCCTCGAAAAGGTCAGGTTTGAGCCAGCGGATGGAGAGGGTTGAGGTGGAAACGGTCATGGCCAGTCCTGTTATGGCGCCTTCTGGAGTGCAGGCGTACACCGGTACTCTATATCATGACTCTCCGGGTGCTGTAAAGATGACCGCCCTAACCACTGAACATATTCCTATCTAATAATGCGGGAACAGCGTACTATGACTGATGGTCTGCCATGCAAAATCGTTTCTCTCAGACATTTCCTCCCCCCTGCCGTTTTTGGGTCATCTCCAGCCACCGCATCTGTCGAACTCTTGTGAGAAGGAAGAGCAGAGTTCGTTGCTTGAACCTCCCCGGGATGGATGTAGGTACATCAAAGAGGATAAAGGAGTGCGTAGTGTAGAAAGGGTCTTGCCCTGATGCGGTAGCCGAGGACCGTGATGCTGCCTGTCCGATGAGATGTAATCTGTTGGCAAACAAGGGAGAAAAGGAGACAAGATGATAATCAAGCGAGGTACCGTGTTGAGCCATGTGGGCGCAACCCAATGGGGAGTCGGCAAGGTTGTGGAAGTGAACTCCCTCAAAGCGACGATCCAGTTCAGTGACGGCATCATCAGAAAAATTGCCTCCACCCATTATGCGACCCTTCAGCCGGCCGACCCTGCCGGTTTCGTGGCAATTCCCGACAATGTCGCCACGGTAAAGAAGGTTCGCGTCACTGTTAAAAAAGAGAAAAAAGTCAAACAACCGGTTGTTTGAGCAGGGTGAACGAGGGGCGATCCTCCGCCCCTCCTCTCTTTACACCCCGTGGCTCTTTCCCCTTCCCTCCATCCCCCCTGCTGTGGCACAATCCAAGGCCATGGAAATCATCACCACCCACATCAACGCCGATTTCGACTGCCTCGGGGCCATGGTCGCCGCCTGGAAGCTTTACCCCAACGCCCTGATGCACTTCTCCGGTTCACAGGAAAAGTCTCTCCGTGAGTTCTTCTCCCGGACCGGCGGCTACGGGCTCCCCTTCGGCAGGGCCAGGGAGGTGGATCTCGCCCTGGTTACCCGGCTCATCGTCGTGGATTGTCAGCACTCCGGCCGGATCGGCCGGTTTGCCGAGATTGTCCGGCGCCCCGGCCTGGAGCTGCTGATCTATGACCATCACCCGGAGAGTGCGGGGGATCTGGCCCCTTCGGGTGGGATCATTCGCGAATGCGGTTCCACCACCACCATCATCGTCCAGCTCCTGAAGGAGCGGTCGGTCGCGGTCTCTCCCGCCGAGGCGACCATGATGATGCTCGGTATCTATGAGGATACCGGGAGCCTGACCTTCACCTCTACCACCCGTGAGGACTATCTGGCAGCGGCCTGGCTCCTGGATCAGGGAGCCAGGCTCACCGTGGTGGCAGACTCCGTGACTCAGGAGCTCACCGCGGCCCAGGTCTCCCTCCTCAACGATCTGCTCCGGTCCCTCCATACGGTGATGACTAACGGGGTGGAGATCTCCCTGGCTTTTGCCTCGGTGGAGTATTACATCGGTGACATCGCGGTCCTGGCCCACATGATACGGGATATGGAGAACCTCCAGAGTCTCTTTATCGTGGTTGACATGGGGAAGCGGATCTATCTCGTGGCCCGGAGCCGGGCGCCGGGGGTTGATGCGGGGGAGATCCTGCGGGGATTAGGGGGGGGGGGGCACGCCACTGCCGCCTCGGCGACGGTGAAGGAGCTGAGTATTATTCAGGTGCTTACCAGGCTCAAGGAGCTCTTCCGGGAGAAGGTGAACCCCCGGCAGCTGGTCCGGGAGCTGATGACCTCTCCCGTGAAAAGCCTTCCCGCGAACTGTTCGCTGGTCGAGGCGCAGGAACTCCTGGTGAAGTACAACGTCAACTCCATGCCGGTGATGGGGGAGGGGGGGATGATCGGCATCATCTCCCGCCGGGTGGTGGAGAAGGCGCTCTTTCATAATCTTGGGCGCTTGCCGGTGACCGAGTACATGTACCCCGACTTCCTCCGGGCCACCCCCGACACCCCGCTCCCCGAGCTTATGGAGTATGTCGTCGGCCACAACCGGCGTTTCGTCCCGGTCTTCGAGGGGGGTGAGCTGGTGGGCGCCGTCACCCGGACCGACCTTATGAGGGCGTTCCAGAAGGGTAGCGGGGGCGATGGTGAAGGGAAGCCGCGGGATCTGGACGGCCTGCCGGCTCATACCCGGGGAGTGGAGACGCTCATGGTCAAGTCTCTCACCCCCCAGCTGTTCCAGCTCCTCCGGGAGCTGGGAGCGGTAGGGGACGGGATGGAACTGCCGGTCTACGCCGTGGGAGGGTTCGTGCGGGATCTGCTCCTGGGGAACCGGAACTCCGACGTGGATCTCACCGTGGAGGGGGACGGCATCCTCTTTGCCGAGAGCTGCGGACGCCGGTTCGGCTGCCGGGTTCGAAGTCACCGGAAGTTCGGAACGGCGGTGCTCATCTTTGCCGACGGCTTCAAGGTGGATGTGGCGAGCACCCGGCTGGAGTACTACGAGACCCCGGCGGCCCTGCCGGTGGTGGAGCGCTCGTCCCTCCGGATGGACCTCTCCCGTCGGGACTTCACCATCAATACCCTGGCCCTGCGGCTCAATCTCCCCCAGTTCGGGACCCTCATCGATTTCTTCGGCGCTCAGCGCGATCTCCGGGACAAGACCATTCGCGTCCTCCACAACCTCTCCTTCGTGGAAGACCCCACCCGGCTCTTCCGGGCCGTCCGTTTTGAGCAGCGGCTCCGGTTCCGGATCTCCCCCCATACGGAGAGTCTGATGAGGAACGCGGTGAAGATGAACTTCATAGACAAGCTGGGAGGGAAGCGGCTTTTTACCGAACTGGTCATCATCCTGCAGGAGAAAGAGCCGCTCCAGGCGGTGGCGCGGCTCGACTCACTGGGGCTGCTCCGGTTTATCCATCCCGGGCTCCTCTACGATGCCGGGATGGAGCGGCTCCTGGCGGAGAGCCGGGTCATGCTCGACTGGTTCCAGCTCCTCTATCTGCAGGCGCCGCGGCTGGAGCGGTGGGTCGTCTACCTCTTGGCGCTGACCGCCGAGCTGACCGCCGAGGAGTTTCAGGCGGCTGCGGTCCGCCTGGCCCTGGCGGAGCAGAACCGGCACCGGCTGGGTGAGGAACGGCTGAAGGGGGACGAGGCCCTGGCCATCCTGCAGCGGCATACGGCCAGGCGCAAGCCTCTTGCCAACAGCGACCTCTACCGCCTCCTCCATGAGCTGCCGCTGGAGATCCTCCTCCATCTCATGGCCCGCACCACCCTGGACGATGTCCGGCGCGCCATCTCCACCTATGTCACTCACCTGCGCGAGGTCGTCTGCCTCCTTACCGGGCGGGACCTCAAACGGATGGGAATCCCCGAGGGGCCGCTCTATGCCCGGATTCTGGAAGAGCTCAAGGGGGCGCGGCTCAACGGCCTGGTCGTGACCCGGGATGATGAGCTCAAAATCGCGGAGCGGCTCTGGCGCAGGTCGGATGAGGGCGCAGCCAAACGGTGATTGATCCTCTTTCCTTTTCAACGATACTATGATAGGTTCCCACACTGTGACTGCCTCCCGAAGGACCATCATTCCCCGCGCCGATCATCCGATTTCGCGCAGTAACCTCAGTGACAACGCGGTCAGGGTTCTCTATCGCCTGCGGGATCACGGCTATCTGGCCTTTCTCGTGGGGGGGTGCCTGCGTGACCTGCTGTTGGGACGTGAGCCGAAGGATTTCGATATCGCCACCAGCGCCACGCCGGCGCAGGTCAAGAAGCTCTTTCGCAACTGCCGCCTCGTGGGGCGGCGGTTCCGGCTGGCGCATCTCCATTTCCGCGACGAAATTCTGGAGGTGGCCACCTTCCGCTCCGCTTCCCCGGCCGAGGATGACCCCGGGGAGGGCGCCGAAGTGGGGGGGAGAGGGCCGCGCATCGTCAAGGATGACGGGGGGATGATCCTGCGGGACAATCTCTTCGGGACTCCCGAGGAGGATGCCCGGCGGCGGGACTTCACCGTCAATGCCCTCTGCTACAACATCGCCGACTTCTCCCTCATCGATTACGTGGGCGGGTTGGACGACCTGAACCGCGGCATCATCCGGACCATCGGTGATCCGGTCCTGCGTTTCGTGGAGGATCCCGTGAGGATGCTCCGGGCGGTCAGGTTCGCTGCGCTCCTCGGCTTCGAGATCGAACCGGCGACCTGGGAGGCCCTCGTCTCTTCGAGCCCCCTCTGCGCCAACGCCTCGCCTCCGCGGCTCTACGAAGAGCTGTTAAAACTCTTTCTCTCCGGCGAAGGGGAGAGCTGCTACCAGCTGCTCCGGCGCAGCGGTCTCTTTGCCGCGCTCCTCCCCGGGGTCAACTCCTGGCTTGAGACCGAGACTGACGGGTTCCCCCATGTCCGGTTCGGCCGGGCGCTGGAGATCATCGACCGCCGGGTCTCCGGCGGGGAGCCGCTTGCCCCCCCGCTGCTCCTGGCGCTCCTCTTCGGCGAGTATCTGGAAGAGCGGGCCGTGTCGCTCCGGAAGGGAAAGGTCTCTCCTCAGGAGGCGCTGGACAGCGCCGTGGCGCGCTTCGTGGAGGAGCTGGCCCCGACGGTCCAGATTCCCCACAAGGTGGCTCTTGCCCTGCGCGGAATTCTCACCGGCAGACGCCGTTTCGCCGAAACCCCCGGCCGCCGTCCCCTCACCTTCACCTCCCGCCCCGGTTTTGAGGAGGTGCTCTGCTATCTCCGGCTGACGGCGGAGCTGTCTGAGGAGGCGACATCGCTCCTCCAGTGGTGGGAGCGCTACCTTGCCGGTAACCCGCCCCCCCCGCTCGCCCCCCGGGACGAGGCGGCCGAAGAGGGGACCCCCCGACGCAGGCGGCGGAACCGTCGCCGACGCGGCCCCCCGGCCGGCCCCCTCCCCTCTCCGTGAGAGAGCCCATGGAGAAGACGTAACGGTTGGGACCGTGTCCGCTCTTTTATCAGGTATGTCCTCGGTTCAGCCCTTCCGAGTCGGAGGTGTCTTGATGCAACAGCAGCCGTTTTCTCTCTACGCCAGTATCGGCATGACGCCACTGGTCCAATTGCGGAACATTAATCCCAATCCGCGGGTCAGGATTCTTGCCAAGCTGGAAGGGAACAACAGTGGCGGGGCGGTCAAGGATCGGCCGGCCCTTTATATGCTGGCCAAGGCCGAGGAGTCGGGAGAGCTGACCCATGACAGGACTATTCTGGAGCCGACCTCAGGCAATACCGGGATCGCCCTGGCCATGCTCGGCGCGGCCAAGGGGTACCGGGTAAAGCTGGTCATGCCGGCCTGCGTCAGCACGGAGCGCCGCAGTGTCCTGGAGGCCTATGGCGCCGAAGTGGTTCTCTCGCCGGGAGGAGAGGCGACCGATGGAGCTATCAGGATGGCCCACCGGATTCTCAGGGAGGAGCCGGAGCGGTACTATATGCCCAACCAGTACGAAAACCCCAATAACGTCCTCGCCCACTACGAAACCACCGGCCCGGAGATCCTCCTGCAGACCGGGGGAGAGCTCAACGCTTTCGTGGCGGGAATGGGGACCGGTGGCACCCTCATGGGGGTGAGCCGGTTCATGAAGGAGCGGCAGCCGGGGGTGGCAATAATCGGCGTGGAGCCTCGGTTGGGACACAAGGTCCAGGGGCTCAAGAACATGAACGAGGCTATCGTTCCGGGGATTTACCGTCCCGAGGCCCTTGACCGGAAGATCACCGTCCAGGATGAGGACGCTTTCGAGACCGCCCGGATGCTGGCGGTGCATGAGGGGCTCTTCGTGGGGATGTCCAGCGGCGCCGCGGTTGCCGGGGCCATCAGGATTGCCCGGGAGATGACCGGCGGCACCATCGTCACGCTTCTCCCCGACCGTGGAGATCGCTACCTCAGCACTGCGCTCTTCCGCTCCGTCTGCGCCTGCTGCCCGCCGTAGAGGCAACAAAAACGGCATGTTCACCATACAGATTTCTGTGGTGAATAATTTTTTTGAAAGGAGTTTCCAGATGGCCATAGCCGCCAAGATTCAGAGCTGTATCGAGGGCTCGTCCTGGATCAGGAAAATGTTCGAGGAGGGGGGACGGCTCCGGCAGATCCATGGAGACGAAAATGTCTACGATTTCACGTTGGGTAACCCCACGGTGGAACCTCCCAGGAAGTTCGACGAAGAGCTCCTCCTCCTGGCGACGACTCCACCGCCGGGAATTCATCGGTACATGAACAACGCCGGGTATGACGACTGCCGCGCCGCCGTGGCCCAGCTCCTCGCCGAGAACTCGGGGGTGGCCGTCACCGGCGCCCAGATCATGATGAGTTGCGGCGCTGCCGGCGCCCTCAATGTGGCACTCAAGACCATGCTCAACCCGGGCGAAGAGGTGATCATTCTCTCTCCCTACTTTGTGGAGTACAAGTTCTACATCGACAATCATGGCGGGGTTCCCGTGGTGGTCCCCACGAATTCGGAGAGTTTTCAGCTGGATCTCCCGGCCATCGAACGGGCGATCACCCCCCGGACGCGCGCCCTCATCATCTGCTCTCCCAACAACCCCACCGGGGTCGTCTATCCTGCCGGGAGCCTGCGCGACCTGGGGCTCATGATCCAGAGGAAGGAGCGGGAGCTGGAGCGACCGATCTATGTGATCTCCGACGAGCCCTACGCCCGCATTGTCTATGATGGCGCTACGGTGCCGAACATCTTCCCCTATGTGGACAACTCCCTCATCGTCACCTCTCACAGCAAAGACCTGGCGCTCCCCGGTGAACGGATC
Source organism: uncultured Geobacter sp. (assembly GCA_903857795.1). GTDB lineage: Bacteria > Desulfobacterota > Desulfuromonadia > Geobacterales > CAIOGM01 > CAIOGM01. The sequence continues at coordinate 8,098 of CAIOGM010000145.1, read as the reverse complement.
GGCTATCTGGCGGTGAACCCTCGGATGACCCGCGCAGAGCTCTTCATGGAGGGGGCGATCTTCTGCAACCGGACCCTCGGTTTCGTCAACGCCCCGGCCCTCATGCAGCGGATGGTGGCCCGGCTCCAGCGGGAGTCGGTGGATATTTCGGCCTACCAGGAGAAACGGGATATCCTCTATCACTATCTCACGGAGATGGGATTCAGCATGGTCCGTCCCGACGGCGCCTTCTACCTCTTCCCCCGGTCACCCTTCAGCGATGATGTGGAGTTCGTGAAGCTGGCCCAAAAACATCAGATCCTCCTGGTCCCCGGCGCCGGTTTCGGCGCACCGGGTTACTTCAGGATCGCCTACTGCGTGGAGAAGGCGATGATCGAGCGGAGCCTCCCCGCCTGGCGCGCCCTGGCCCAGGAAGCGGGACTCCTCCGGTAGAGTGCAGCGCAAAAAAAAGGGGCTGACGCCGGGACCTTCCCACGTCACCCCTTGTACCGATCAATCAACAGGGGCGCGGCATGCCGCGCCCCTACGCCTCACTATCTGCCTTTACCTCAACCTCAACCTGTTTATCATCTCCGGCTCTTCTGCTCCATCTCCCGTTCCAGGCTTTTCAGCTTCTCGATATTGAGCCGCATCTCCTTGTTCTCCCTGGCGAGGGAGACGTTCGACTCCTTGAGCGCCTTGACCTGCCGCCGGATCTTGCCGTGAGAGAGCTCGGACGTCCAGTATTCCACCAGGAGGTCGTTCAGGGGGAGCGCCTGAACGGCCCAGATGCTTCCCGGATAGTCGCGGATGAGCCGCTCCAGGAGTTGACGGGTCTGGGGATAACCGCCGGTCTCGGTTTCGAATTTCAAGGTGAGGAGACCCTGACGAAAGAGCGCCTCGTCGGTCACTCCTGGAACCCCCTTTGCCGAGGCGATCTTCTTGAACAGCTCCTGAGCGGCGCCGTCGTCACCGGTAAGGAGCAGCTCCCTAGCCCGCTCCAGCTGCGCCGCCTGAGTTTCGCTCTTTATAACCGGCGGTGTCGGTATCGGTATAGTCGGCAGTGGGCTGGGGTTCTCCTTGATGGGCGGGGGCGGTTCCGGCCCGAAGAGCGTCTTCAGGGTGGAGCAGCCGGCGCAGAGCAGAGAGCCGCTGATGATGAGTATGACAATGGGGAGTCGGATCACTGGTTACCGCCGATGGATGAAGTAGTTGCTGCCGGGGGCGACCTTTACCCGGTCCTTGAGCTCGGCCGCGGCCTGGGCGATCTCCGTGGCCGAGGCATAGTCCCCCTTGCGGCACTCCAGCACCGCGATGGAGATGGTCATAATGGGGAATTCACGGGGGACTCCGTAGCGGTCCACGCCGCTGATGAACCCCGCAGCCAGGTCCTCCTCACTGTAATATCCCTTGATCCCCTCGGTGAACTTCTTGATGACCATGTCGCAGACGGTTGCGGCCGTGTCTGAATCGACGATCATGACGAAATCATCGCCGCCGATATGGCCGACGAAATCGTTGTCGCCACCCTGCTCCTTGACAGCGGTGTGGATGATCTCGCCGGTCATCTTGATGATCTCGCTGGCCGGGACGTAGCCGTACCGGTCGTTGTACGACTTGAAATTGTCCAGGTCAACGTAGCAGAGGGCGAAGGGCCCTCCCCCCCTGATCCGTCGGATGAGCGACCGTTCGATGGCGATGTTTCCGGGGAGTCGGGTGAGGGGGCTGGCGTCCAGGCTGATCTCCTCCAGCTCCTTCAGCTTGGCCGCCATGGTGACGAAATCGCGGGCCAATTCACCGAACTCATCGGAGGAGGGGATCTGGGGATCGAAGTCAAAATCTCCCGCGGCGATCCGGTGGGTTGCCTTCTTTAACTTGGTGACGCTCCGGTAGATGTTGAAGGCGAAGAACCCGGCCACACTGACGGCCAGGATGAACCCGGCGAAGGAGAGGAGAAGTGTGAGACGGACCGTCTCCATGCGCTGCCGGTCGGCATCTGCCAGCTTCTCTCCCAGTCGCCGCTGCCGGTCGGCGATGATGCCGTCCAGCGCCCCCAGGGTCCGGTCGGCCGCCGTGGTTACCATCTTCTGATCGACCGTGCTCCCCTGGAAGAGGGTGAGCGACCCGGCGCGGAAGGTGCGGTAGTTCCTGGAGAGTTCGGGAAGTTGCCGGTCCGGGCCGCATTCCGTGAGCCTGATCAGGGAGGTCTGAAATTCACGGTCAAGATTAAGAAACAGCTCCTTGAATTCAGAGCCGTTGAGGATGATGAACTTGCGGACGTACCCCTCTTGAGCCAGGAGCGAGTCACGCAGCTTGCCCACCGTGGTGATGGCCACCAGGTCGTTGGAGACGATGGTGCCGGCGATCCGGTTGAGTGTGTAGAGCCCTATGATGGCGTTGCCCAGAGCGGCGACGGTGAAGACGGTCATGGCCGCATAGCTCAGGATCAGCTTCTGGATCAGGGAGGCCCTTTTCAGAAGGGACATGGCGTTTGCTTCCTCGTTAGATGGTCCTGAATATCAACTCCGCATCATAGTGAAGCGTGTGGTAATAAGTCAATGAGTATCTGCCGAAAGTCGTGAGGTTACACTGCCGGTGCCGGTTCGGGAGCGCTTATAGGGTCGGCGATCCGGTCAGTTCCGTCAGATAGCTCCGAAACCGTTTAGGAAGATGCTGTTGCTGGAGACGCCGGTTCTGCCGTTCGGGAATGGTGATGCTCGAAAAATAGCCGCGCCAGAGCGTTGACCACTGCTCTTCGTCCGTCGATAGGGGGGGGACCCCTTCGCAGTCGAACCCGGCCAGCCGCCACTCTGTTCTGTTCCAGGCCAGAGCCAGGCACCGCCGCCGGTCGTGGATCAGCCAGTTCATGCCGGCGCAGCGGCGGGCGAAGTGGGGGGCAACGAGTTCCAGAACCTGGTAGGCCGGTTCAACCGCCGCATACCAGTACCCGCCGGCGCTCTCCTGGAAGCGGATGATCCCTTTGACGCGATGGGCCTCCCTCTCCACGGTGTGGGCCAGGCGGTGTACCGGCGCCACGGCGGGGTGGGCCGTAAGCCGGTCGATCCGTGCTCCGGTGGTTCGTCCGAGACTGAGATAGCGCCAGAGGAGTAGCTCCACCCCGGGACTCCCGGAAAGAAATGCCTGCCAGAGAAGCCGGCAACTGTTGGGGGAGATTCGGGAGGCGATAGCTGCCAGCATCTTTTCCGCTCGCGGTTCATCGCTCTCCACGCTGATTGTCCGGCTGAAGAGGTCGTCGTGAAGCGAATCAGCGGAGAGTATGCTCTCCGGTTCCTCTCCTTGGGTAACCAGTGTTGCGCAGAGGGTAAGAAAGCCGGGAAACGTGCCGTCGTAGCACCAGATCGCCATCAGAACTCTCCGGTCACGGCGACGGAGGCGGCCGTATCGAAAAGGGATAGCTGCACCGCACTACTGCGGCGCTTGGCGGCGGTTATCAGCACTGCTCGCAGCCGATCAGAAGAGAGTTCTTTCACCCCGCATATGCCATCCCCGGTGAGGAAGTGGCGGGCCCGCTTGAGCACGACTCCCAGCCGCGCCAGTTCCTCCACCCGGAGGCGCTGCTCCCGGCGGGCCCGGATGATTCGCTGAGCCGAGCGGATGCCGATTCCCGGAACGCGCAGGAGGACCTCGTACTCCGCCTGGTTCACCTCAACCGGAAAGAGGTCGCGGTTCCGAAGCGCCCAGGCGCTCTTGGGGTCCAACTCCGGATCCAGATCCGGCGTGCTGTTGTCCAGCAGTTCGTCGGGGGCGAAGCCGTAGAAGCGGAGCAGCCAGTCCGCCTGATAAAGGCGATGCTCCCTGAGCAGCAGCGGTACGCCATTCAGGGGAGGGAGTCGCGGATCACTGGTCACAGGAACATAAGCGGAGTAATAGACCCGCTTCAGGCCGAGCCTCTGGTAGAGCCGCTGGGAAAGGGTGATGATCCGGAGATCGTTCTCCGGGGTGGCGCCAATGATTATCTGAGTGCTCTGGCCGGCCGGGGCGAACGCCGGAGCCCGTGCTCCCTCCCCCTTGCGAGCTGCGATGAGTCCGCTCACCTGATGCATGGGGAGGAGGATCGAGTCGCGGCTCTTATCCGGCGCCAGTAACGCCAGGCTCTCCCTGGTCGGGAGCTCCAGGTTGATACTCACCCGGTCTGCCAGTCGTCCTGCCCGCGACACCAGGAGCGGATCTGCCCCCGGAGTCAGTTTCAGGTGGATGTACCCGTTGAACCGGTGCTCTTCCCGGAGGATACGGACCGTCTCGATGAGGAGTTCCATGGTGTGATCGGGGCTTTTTACCACGCCGGAGCTGAGAAAGAGTCCCTCGATGTAGTTGCGGCGATAGAAATTGATGGTGAGTTCGGCCACTTCGTCGGGGGTGAGGGTGACGCGCCGGATGTCGTTGCTTCGGCGATTGGGGCAGTAGGCGCAGTCAAAGGTGCAGTGATTGGTCAGGAGGATCTTGAGAAGAGAGATGCAGCGACCGTCGGCGGACCAGGAGTGACAGATGCCGCTTGCCGCGACGGTGCCGACTCCCCCCTTCCGCTCTCCCCTATTGCTGCCGCTGGACGAGCAGGAGACATCATAGCGGGCGCTCTCTGCAAGAATCCGGAGCTTTTCTTCAAAAGTCGGTACTGTCAACAGGTCATGACCCCATCACTTCCCGGGATCCCGGGCGTAGTTGTAGGCCGTATAGGCGGCGATAAGATGACAGACCCACCCCAGTAGCCCACCGGAGCCGATCCAGAGACCGGGCGCAACCACGAACCAGAAGATCGCTCGCCAGAACGTACCGTTATAGATCTGCCCCATACCCGGCAGCAGTAAGCTCAAGGTTGCGGCGATTCCAGGGTTGTGCGCCATAAGGTGATACCTCCTTGCGTCATGCCAGGGTACGTAGTTGCAGGTATCATCTGTGACTCTGGAAAATAGCATAGATTGACGGCTGCAGATAAGATCAATCTTGATCGGAGCGGTGAATCTTGTGGAGGCAGTGAAGAACATCGGAAATCCGGATGCGGGAAAAATGCCCCCTGTTGATCACTCAGGAACTGCTTCACAACATCACCTTGCAGGGGATGTCTTGAGACGTCTCTAACTCGACCCTGGGAGGGGAATGAGGGGTTACTTGCGGGAGAGCCTGGGGTGATCTCCCTAAGATGCTTCCTATTCGTTCCCTTGCCTGTTCCCCTGAGATGAACCTTGAGCGGAGCATGGTAAAGAGGAGGAATACTTTCTGCTGAAAGGGGAGGGATGCATCGGATATCTGATAGTATTCGTGTTCATACTATCCGCTCTCTATGAGCGGCATCATCTGAAGTATCGAGCAGGTAGACATATACACGAACGAAGACGTGCTGCCAGTCATCACAGGAATAGGTTCTTCCGGCAGCATCACGACCAGTGAAGAACCATTGAAGGAATTGAAGGCAGGTGACTAACAATGCTCGACTACTACATCTATCTGATCATCGGTGCGGTAATGCTGGTCTACTGGTAGATCGCAGCGTATCTTCCAGAGATAAAGGCGTTTGTAAAAGGAGTGCTGCATCATGGCGACGAGACTGCGCCTCACCGGTGACCACTGCAGGGGAGTCCGCAATGAGTATCTTCACGCCGAGAGTATGGTCGATCAGGGAGATCGTTTCCGTCAAATGGAGTGCGATACTCTTTGGGGTAATAGTCGGGATGTATCTCGCTGACTACCTTAAAGGGTACGTCTGACTACTGGTTCCTGGTTGCGTGATCTTCTCCGTAAAGCCGATACTGAAAATGGTCAAAGAGTAGCTGGTATCCGGCACCTTGCTATTGACTCCAGTACCTCCACCCCACCGACTCTCCTGCCATAAACGCCTTCCACATACGTGACCTGCAAAAACGTCACAGTGGGTAGTTGCTCCTCAGGTCGATAGATAAACAAAGCCAGCGACTTCCCTCAGCAAGCCGAGAAACTGGCACCTAGCGGCGTATGTGGCCCTCCTGACCGTACTCTCTGGTGCGATTCATACTGTTTTCCGGTCTCAATCCTCTCCATACGGAATCATGTCACGGGAATGTTCTCTAATCCCTATTTTCTCGTCTAGAAAGTTGATAACCCCCTGATTTCTAGTAATTTATCCACAAGTCAAGCGAAATGTTAATTTATTTAACATCTTGTTTTGGTTCAACTATTTGTTGCGGATATGAGACATATGTGCCGTATTCACAGTTCCTGTGGATAACCCTGTTGATAAGTTATGGAAAAGGTTTTTAAGTTGCTGAGAGGTGGTCGGGGATAGCGGATTGCCCAAGATATAGGCAAACGTGGACTCTGAATATCGGCACAATATGAGCATGGCATGATGGACACTCCGTATAAATCAATGCCCATGCCCCTTACCATGACTCTTGTCATGCCCTTCACCATGATGATCATCACCGTGTTCTCTGCCGGAGTTCCCGCCGTGGTCACCATGTTCTTTATACCCTTGGTCATGCTCTTTCTTCCACTGCCCATACGGGATATGCTTTTCGTGTTTATACACGGTGCGGTAGTCATGTGGCACCCGCATTACAGGCTGCGGTACATAGCGCCGATCTACCACACCCCACGGGCCATTGTATTCTCGTGACCGATACCATTGATTGCCTCTCGGACTCCACCAGTAGCCACTGAAGAAGAAGACATCCGCTGGTGCTGCTGGTGCAAAGTAGACTTGGCTCTGAGGTACCAGCACTATATTCGGTGGAGCCACTGTAATGGGAGGAGGACCGATGTTGATATTGATACCGACGTCAACTCCTCCAAAAGCCTCACTTGTAAGTAAACAGGAGAGTAGAATTGTGAGGAAGAGGTGGCAGCCCGTTGACCTATACAATCGTTCGCTCATGGTGGACCTCCATTTATTACGCACGCCTGCAAGCTACAATGGCATATCAGTGGAGTATACCATGCGTATGGGGGATGACAAGGGGCGCGGCCATTATAGATACCTGCCGTTCCCCTAGATCCTGTGGCCGACTTATTAACTATGCTGAACTCTCTCTCTACCGGCAACTGCTCGATACCGGCATGGGTACATGGAAGTGCTGCTGACAACTTGGACACCAGATCTCCAACTTCAGTGAACAGAGGAGGAACGATGGAGGTATTATGGAGTATACTACACATGGGAGCGTGGGAAATCTTCTACCGGCATCGTGCAAGGATGGGAGGATTTATGAGAAAGATATTGGTAGCACTGACCGCAATATGTCTTCTGTCGGTAACAGTAGTTTCACCAGTATTTGCCGATGGGTGGGGTGGACATCATCATGGCGGTGGTTACGGTTTTAATCCCTTGTGGCCTATCGCTGCTGCCGTGAATGCGGCACTATACATTCCTGCAGCCATCATCGGAACAGTAGCGCAACTCGCTACACCGCAACCAGTTGGATATGCCTACGCTCCCCCACCTGCTCCGGTGAGAGTATACACTACGGTACCGTCTCCAGGCTCATATGCACCGCCAGCTTACTACGCACCAAGATATTCCTACATGCAGGCAACAAATATTTACTATGCTCCTGCTCCTCGATCGTACAATCGGCAGAGAGTATATGTTACGCCGGCTGACTCTTTTATACCACCGTACTATGTGGTGAGGTGAGGTCGAGTAGAAGGTTGTCAATCATTCTGTAATCAGTATGGTTCGTGTGTTTGATTGCTTTTCCGTAGAGATTACATAAGCGAATCATCTCGCCACCTTTCTGTTATTAATGGGTGGCAGTAAGAGAAAAAAGGTGGTTCAGTATGTCGGTAACGGTACTCTGTCACCAGCGGTCTAGTGATTCATTTTTCACTGCTAGGTTAGTTCGCGTTATACGGACTGGAACACTCACTTAGTACCACTGCCTCTATGAGCAAATAAATGGGGTACAAAAGGAACTAGCCCTTTACTAGAAGGTCTCGTAAGAGGACTCTTTCCAGCAAGGGCTAGATGTATTACTAGTTAAATCAACTAGCAGCCTGTCGGACTTGCCGAGTGGGCCAGGTGGTAGCCCGGCCAGACGACAATTGTTAACTATTTGAAAATGTTGAGTTTTATGTTTCTTTTCTCTGGTATTTTTTGCATTTTTACGGTATAATCCCCAACAATATT
>CAIOGM010000144.1 GCA_903857795.1 uncultured Geobacter sp. | reverse complement strand
TCATCCTGAACAGCATGCCGGAATACCAGTCGCTCCCCAACCGGGACGATCTCCACCGGGCCATCACCGGGCACCACCTGCTGAAGAGCGACAGCATCCTGACCGACGGCCTCAAGCTGAGCGACCATGAGGCCCGGCAGTCCGAACTGGCGGCCCTCTATGCCGAGGCCCGGGAAAAGAGGCTGCGTGAGCCTGCTACCGGAGGACCGCCGCCGGTCATGGGCCACGCCTCATCGGCAGGCGCTGGCGCCACGAAACCGCCCTCTCCTGCTGAAGAGCGCGAGCATCCCCTGGGGAACCGGGAATCACGGGAGAAATTCTCTCCCGCCAAGCTGGACCTGCCGGAGTGGTTCTCTGCGGACACCATTCTGGCGGCGCTCAAGAAACGGATCAACCGGGTGGAAGCAACGCCGAAGGGGGAACAGTGGTCGGCGGTTTCCACCAGTCAGGGGCTGGTCTTCGTCAACCCGGAGGGGCTCTGGGCGGTGCTGAAGGAGGCAAGCGGCAACGACCCAAAGCTCCTCGCGTCAGAGGGGTGCGAATCCGAGAAGCGGAACCTGCTGTTTACCATCGTCTCCGAGTTGTCACGCACCAGGGACGCCATTGCCACCCGGTACGTTTCGGACGGGTATTACACGGCCCAAGTCTCAATCATCACCAGCGGGGGAAAACGGATTCCCTCCCTGCTCATCCCCTTCACGGCGGACGCCTTTGGCGTAAAGCCCTCCACGCTGGAAGAGCTGAAAACGCCGCAGTTGAAACGGATGGTCAAGGAGATCAAGGTGAAGCAGGCCGAGGTGGAACAATGCGTCGGTCGCTGATGGTGGCAGGCCTGCTGTCCGTGTCGGTATCGGCTTATGCCGGTTACTACACCGACTCCGCCACGGGTTGGTGGTGGTATCAGAGGGAGCCGGAAAAGAAAGCCGAGCAACCGGACAGGAAGCAAAACCCGCCAACCACCGCGCCGTCTCTCAAGGAGTACACCTATGAGCAGATCTGGGAGCTGCATCCGGACCGGTTCCAGGAGTTCGCCGAGGCGCTGAAGAAGCAGGCCGTGCAGAAGCCCAGTGAGGAAAACGTAAAAGCGTACTTCGAGGTTCAGGAGATCGCCCGCAAGAAGGCGCTGGCCTTCGCCAACGTGGCCCAGTACGTCTGGCAGAAATTCCCGGAACTGACCACCAAGAAGGATTATCCGATCACCACCCCCGGCAATCTGGCGCGGATCGCCCGGATCACCGAGGAGCGGCAGCGGACGTTGCGGGACAACCGGGAGGACTTTGCCCTGCTCTATTTCCAGCGGCCCGACTGCAGCTACTGCGACGAGCAGTCACGCATCCTGGAGTGGTTCACCACCGAGACCGGCTGGACCGTGAAACAGGTCAACATCCAGGAGAATCCGGGACTTGCCGCCAAGTTCAACGTGAATATCACCCCGACCCTGATCCTGATCCAGAAGGGCAATCAGGAGTACCTCCCGGTTGCGGCGGGAGTCATCTCCGCGGACGAGATCGAGGACAAGGCGTATCGGGCCGTACGTCTCCTGAAAGGGGAGATCACCCCCGAGGAATATTCGCTCTACGAATTCCAGAAAGGAGGCGGCTTTGACGTGAAGAAACGTCGTCTCCGTGATAAGGAGCTGCAGCCATGAGGTTGCCCGTCCCATCACGATCAAGAAATGAGGTGAGCGTGTGAACCGAACGATAGCAACGAAAATCATCGCCGCCTGCCTGGCAATCGCCGCCGCCGTCCCTCCCCTCCCCTCCTGGTCCGGCTGGGTCGATGACTGGGTCCAGCAGAAGAGCTCCACCTCTCCCAGTTATTATGAAGGGGCCAAGCGAGGTTATTACACCGGCGGCAGCTTTTCGGCCCGGTGGGCGAATACCGACGATCACCTCTTTACCGTCTCCCTGCCGAAACTGAAATCCGGCTGCGGCGGTATCGACATGTTCCTCGGCGGCTTCTCGTTTCTGAATGTGGATTACCTGGTGCAGAAGCTTCAGAACATCCTGTCGGCGGCGCCGGCAGCGGCTTTCGACATCGCCCTGAAGACTCTGGCGCCCCAGGTGGCCGACACCATCAAGAGCCTCGAAGCGATCACCGACCGGTTGAACTCGCTGCAGATGAACGATTGCAAGGCGGCCAAGGCGCTGGTGGCGACTGCGGCCAGTCCGTTCTCGTCAATCATGTCCGACAGCCTGAACGCGGAGATGAAGACGGCCCAGACCGACTTCATGGTGTCCAGCGGCGCCCGGGACCTCTACCAGGATGTCAGCAAGCTGTTCGAGACCGAGCAGAAGGCCAACAACGGGAACAAACCGGGGGTCCCCGGCGCGACCCAGACCTCGGCCACCGGGGCCACCGCCGGTTGCCCCGATGAGATCCGGCAGGTTTTTGGCGACGGCTCCGTCCTGGAAAACCTGGCCGGCAAGAAAGGGATGAGCAGCGAGTACGTCAAGCTGGTCCGGGGCTTCATCGGCGATGTGGTCATCCAGAGTCCGGCCACGACCGGCACCACCTACCAGGCCCACTACATCCCTCCCTGCGACCGGAACCAGAGCTTCGACTCCTTTCTCAGCGGCACGGCCCAAGGGCGGGATACCAACGGGACCTGCGCCGACATTACCGACGCCAACAAGAACCTGATGGTGTTCGTCGCCGGCAGAATGCAGGCCATCGCCGGCAAGATCAAAGCAAAGGCCGCTCTGGCTGCTGACGAAGAGGCGTTCCTGAAGAGTACCCCCCTCTCCGTCGGCCTGATCCTCAAGAATGCAACAGCCACCAATACCGAGGGGGAGGTCATCGGCAAACTGGCGGAGCTGACTGCCCGGGCCTACGGCTACTACCTGCTGCTCGACCTTTTCGGTCGGGCCGTCCAGTTGCAGGAACTGGCCCACAACATCCTCTCCAGCCAGAAAGGGAACAAGGCCGGGGCCACGCCGGAGACCTGCCAGTTGGCGCTCCTGGGGGAAGGGATGCAGCATATCCAGACGCTGGAGGAAAAGACTCTTCTCCTCCTGAACGCCGCCCAACAGAGTTACGCCACGGCAGCGGCGGAGATCAACGCGGTGGAGATGATTGTTCAGAACATGAAGAAATTCGACGACACAGTCTTTTCGGAATTAGCGGACCGCTTCGGTAAAGGAATAGCGATGCGCGCAACTGGCAGGATCTAACCATACCAGGAGGAAACAATCATGGCCGAGAAAAGCAGCACTGATAAAGGCGGGAAAAAAGAGACGGAAAGGAAATCATGGCAGGATCGGAAGCTGGATAAAGTGAACCGGGACGACATCGACGTCATCTCCCGAAAGACCCGGGACCAGAGCGATTTCATCAGCATGCTCAATACCCATGATAATGTTCTGTATCAGTTACGGATGAACATGGGGC
>CAIOGM010000143.1 GCA_903857795.1 uncultured Geobacter sp. | reverse complement strand
GTCCCTTCCCTTGATGGGGAGGGGTCGTTGTAGCTAAGCCCGTCAGGGGTTGCCTTGTGGCCAGAACAGCCCGTCCCTTCCCTTGATGGGGAGGGGACGTTGTAGCTCCTCCCCCTTCAAGGGGGAGGTTGGGAGGGGGATGGGGTACAGTAAGCCCGTCAAAGAAAACTAGCGCATCGGTGATGGCCAAGGCGGTCACTTCACAGATGTTCTTCCCTCCCACGGTGATGAAGAGCGCTTCCTTCTTCAGCCGCGCTCCGGCACAGGTGGGGCACGGCATGATGTTCATGTACTTTTCCAGCTCCTCCCGCACCTGCTCCGATTCGGTCTCCCGGTAGCGCCGCTCCAGGTTATTCAGCACCCCCTCGAACTCCTTCTGATAGGTATGGCGCTTTCCCCCATCTTCCTCCCACCAGAACTCCACCTTCTCCCCGCCGGAGCCTTTCAGGATAACTGACTTGACCCGCTCGGGAAGCTCTTTGAACGGGGTAGTTATCTCGAAATCGTACGCCTTTCCCAGCGCCTCCAGGGTCAGGTGATACCAGCCGGAGAGCCGCTTCTCCCAGGGGGCAATGGCCCCCTCGCGGATGGAGAGCTCCGGATTGGGGACGACCTGGTCGGCGTCGAAGTACATCCGGGTCCCCAGACCGGTGCAGTCGGGGCAGGCGCCGTAGGGGTTGTTGAAGGAGAACATTCGGGGGGTCATCTCCGGATACGAGATGCCGCAGTCGATGCAGGCCAGGTTCTGGGAGAAGAGGATGGTTGTCGGTACCCCATCCCCACCCCGGCCCTCCCCTTGAAAGGGAGGGGGCAGAACAGACTCCTCCCCCTTCAAGGGGGAGGTTGGGAGGGGGATGGGGCTAGCCCCCAGGATCTGCACCTTCACGACCCCTTCGGCATGGTGGAGCGCCGTCTCCAGAGAGTCTGCCAGCCGCCGCTCCAGCCCCTCCTTTATTACCAGCCGATCCACCACGATGTCGATGTCGTGCTTCTTCTTCTTGTCCAGTTCGATCTCTTCGGCCAGCTCCTTCTGCTCGCCATCGATGACCACCCGGACGAACCCCTCCTTCCGGAGTTGGTTCAGCTCTTTCTTGTACTCCCCCTTGCGTCCCCTGATCATGGGGGAGAGGAGGATGATCTTGGTCCCCATCGGCAGCGCCATGATCTGATCGATCATCTGACTGACACTCTGGGAGGCGATCTCTTTGCCGCACTGGTAACAGGCTGGCCGGCCGATCCGGGCGAAGAGGAGGCGGAGATAATCGTAGATCTCTGTCACCGTGCCAACGGTGGAGCGCGGATTCTTGCTGGTGGTCTTCTGTTCGATGGAGATGGCGGGCGAGAGCCCCTCGATGGACTCCACATCGGGCTTCTCCATCTGCTCCAGAAACTGTCGGGCATAGGCGGAGAGCGACTCAACGTAGCGCCGCTGTCCCTCGGCATAGATGGTGTCAAAGGCCAGGGTAGATTTGCCGGAACCGGAGAGGCCGGTGATGACCACCAGCTTATCCCGGGGGATCTCCACATCGATGCACTTCAAGTTGTGTTCGCAGGCGCCTTTGATGATGATCTTGTCGTGCAGCATAAATAACCTCTCAATCAGTTGCACCACAGAGCCACAGAGAACACAGAGAAAAACCCTGTGCCCTCCGTGGTGAACGCATTTTGGCGGGAACGGGCACTATAGCACGGGAGAGGATTGGGAAGGAAGGATGAGTCCGTTGGTAGGGGCGCCGCTTGCCGCGCCCTATCTTGCCGAGCCCCATCTTGCCGCGCCGCCTCGCCGGCGTCACAGGCGGGCGGAGCAAGCGCCGCCCCTACGGTTTCCGGACATCCCAAGATCTGCACCTTCCCGACCCCTTCGGCGGGGTGGAGCGCCGTAATCTGACAAAGTTGTAGGCCGGATCAAGCGCAGCGGATCCGGCGGGGGGCTGATCTTCGGCAAAAAACGCCGGTTCCGCGATGCTTGAACCGGCCTACGCCTTTATTGCCAGAGTGCGGATCCGAGCACGCAGACCACCCCGGCCGCCCCTGCTCACTCATCCCACTCCAGATCGACCATCTTGCCGCCGCGAAGGATCCGGTAGTAGTGCCCCCGCCAATGGACACGGTTGCCGAAGAAGGAGAGCCCCCACTTGATAAAGGCGAGCAGATCCCTGATCGGCAGGAGCCAGAGCCAGCGGGGGAAGAGGTGGTCGTGGAGGTAGCGGCGGCTGAAGATGAGGGCGTTGAGACTCCGCACGGCGTAGAGGAGCAGGGCGGCGGAGATGCCGGGAAGTGAGCCGCCCGAGATGAGGAGCGCCAGGAGCACTGCGGGAAACGGTTGGGTGATCCCTGAAGCCGCATAACCGCCTGGGCGACTCACCCTCATGGTTCGATACCAGCGGAGTTGCCGGGAGAAGACGTGGCTGAACGTCTCCTCTTTCATCACACTCTCCACCAGATGCGGGGAGAGCTCCAGACGCCAGCCAGCCCGGAAGAGCTGATTCCCCAGCTGGTAGTCGTCGGCCAGATAGTCCACCAGAGCCGCAAATCCGCCGATGGCGTCCAGCGCCTCCCGCCGGACGGCCATGGATGCCCCCAGGGCGAAGGTCAGCCCCTCCAGGACGATGGCCACCATGACGTTGGGCATCATCTCCACGGTGAACCCCATCGCCTCCAGGGCCGTGGCCGTTCCTTGCACCCGGGGACTCCGGTAGAGCGACGTCACGAGCCCCACCTCGGGATCGGCAAAGGGGGCGCAGACGTTCCTGAGATACTCGGGTCGCACATGAATATCGCTGTCGCAGATGATGATGAGGTCGTGCTTCGCCTGGGGGTAGGCGTTCATGAGGTTGCAGACCTTGTAGTTCGGTCCGTATTTCCGCTCGTCCACCACCAGAGTGATGTCGATATGCGGGAACTCTTCCATGAGCCGGTGGATGACCGGCAGGACCGGATCTTCCTCGGAAGAGACGGCAAAGATGATCTGAAATACCGGGTACTCCTGGCGGCAGAATGAGGCGAAGTTCTCGAAGCTCTCCGCATCCATTCCCTTCACCGGCTTGAGAATGGAGACCGGAGGCGCATGGTCGGGAAGGGGTGAGGTGCGGTTGAAGTAGCGGTGGGCGCACCAGATCGCCAGGATGCTGTACCCGGCGGCGGGAAGGATGATGATGAACGGGAGCATGGCGGTAAACATTCAGGATCCCCTTTCGACTTTCATGCCCTCTTCCCCACCAGGGTGAGGATCGCCGGGAGGACGAGGATGAAGGCGAACTGGCAGGCGACCATCCCCAGGGACATGACCGCGCCGATGCTGAAGACCCCCTGATGATGGGCCACCATGAGCGCCCCGAAACTGGCCATGATGGTGAGGGTGTTGTAGACAACCCCCAGGCCGGTGCTCCGGGTCACCACCTCCACGGCGCTCTCATCCTCGCGCCGGAACCGGTTGATGATGTAGATCCCCGAATCCACCGCGATCCCGAGGATGAGCGGCAGCACGATGATGTTTGCCGAATTGAAGCTGATGCCGCAGAGCCACATCCCCGCCACCATGAAAAGAAGTCCCACCACCAGCGGCGCCAGGCCAATGGCCGCATAGGTAAGGCTCCTGAAGGCGATGAGGAGGATGACGACGATGGCCATAAAGGCGTAGATGAAGGCCGAACGGTAGGATTCCCGCATGATGGTCATGGACTCATAGACCATGACCGGTTCGCCGGCGGCGTCGGGCGCCACCGAGCGGACCGCCTTGAGGTACGCCTCCAGCGGTTCCCGGTCGAAGATCTCCCGCTTGGGCGCGATCTGCAAGGCGAACTTCCCGGTGGCGCCGACGAACCGTTTCCGAAGCTCCGGCGGGATCTCCTTTTCCGTCACCGGAGTGGCGTTGAGGCTCTCCCGCAGCATCCCGATCTTCTCGGGAAGTGTGGCGAAGAGCCCCCCCTGGAAATCCCGGAGCATCCCCACGGCATTGGCGTCCTTCTCCTTCTCCAGGTTCTTGAAGAACTTGTCCAGGGTGGCGAGGAATTTCCCCACCGGCTTTGCCTCCTTCCGCTTCTCCGCGGTGAGGAGCGTGGTCAGTTTCTCCACGCTGCCGTGGAACCCCTCGAAGACCGCCGGGAGCTCCATCACCCTGAGATCCTCCTCGTAGGGGACCGGCTTCACCTCCCCCAGCTTCTGCCGGAGTTCCGCCAACTCGGCCAGCTTCTCCTCCTGCTGGTCAGGGATGAAGGTGAGGAGGCTCAGCACGTGATCGACCTCCGGCAGCGCCTCCAGCTGTTTCGTTTTCCGGCGCAGCTCCTCCGGAGTAGTCGCACTGGTCACGGCGAAGTAGCCGGAGTTTTCGGAGCTCCGCATCAGCTTGTAGGCGTAGGTCACCGACTCCAGCCCCTTGGCCTGGAGGTTCATGAGATTGTAATCGAAGACTATCCTGCTCACGGGGTAGAGTGAGGCAAGGCAGAGGAGCGCTGTCAGGGCAAGCACCGCCTTCGGATGCCCGAAGAGGAGGGTTCTTATCGGCGCGAGGCGCGAGGATCCAGGCAGTTGGGTTGAATCTCCAGTCGCCGAGAGTCCAGCGCTCAGTGTCGGGTTTGTACTTCCTGGTGCCGAGAGCCCGGCGGCCAGCGTCGGGTTTATAGCTCCTCGTGTCCGCCACCGGGCCATGAGGACCAGGAGGGCCGGGAGGACGGTGAAGGTAACCAGGACGCAGATGGCGACCCCGCCGCCGGCGATGACCCCCAGTTCGGAGATCCCCTTGAAGTCCGTGGCGACAAAGGTCAGGAAGGCGGCGGCCACCGTAGCTGCCGCCATGATGATGGCCCAGAGGTTGCGGTCCAGCCCCCGGCCGATGGCGGTCAGTTCGTCCGTGCCGAGAGCCAACTCCTCCCGGTAGCGAAGGACCACCTGGATCCCGTATTCGATGCCGATGCCGATGAGCATGATGGCGAAGACCATGGAGAGGATGTTCAGATGCCCGACAGCCAGGGTGGCGAAGCCGAAGGAGAGGCTGATGGCGATCCCCAGGGAGAGCATGGCGGCCAGCATGGTGGCGAGCCCCCGGAAGGCGACCAGGAGGAGAATGACCGTGAGGAGGAGAGAGATCACCGTCGCCAGGGTGATGTCTCGCTGGCTCGTGATCATCTCCTCATGCTCCAGCACCGGAACCCCCGTGAGCCCGGCGGTCACCCCCTTGAACTCGGGGAGCTTCATTAGTGCGGCAAGTTCCCGCCGGACCACCGGAATCGCCTCCTCGGCCGGGACGAAACTGCCACTATCCTTGATGGGGGTCACGGTGAGGATCTGCATCTTCCCGGCCTTGGCGAAGGCCGATTCGGCGCCGCCCCCGGAGCCGAGGAAGAACCCTTCCAGTGAGAGGTTCGTCATCCCGCTGCCGCCGAAAGAGCCGAATCCCACATCGAGCTTCTCCAGCATGAAGGTGATCCGGGCCAACCGCTCCTGCTCCGCGGGAGAGTTACGGTCGCCGACCAGCCAGGCATCGACTTCGGCGGTCAGGTAGGTGAAGAGGGTCTGCACCGAGGGGGCAGCGGAGAGCGCCTTCAGAGCCGGTTGGGCCATGAGGAGGTTCCGCTTCAGCTCCTTTATGTCGGCCAGGGGCATGAAGAGGAGGCCGTTCTTCCGGAAGAAAGGGAGGCCGCCAGGGAAGAAGACATCGCTGAACCGTCCCTTCTCCTTCCGGAGCGCCTTCTCCAGACGCTCTCCGAAGAGGGTCGCCTGCTCCCGGTCACTACTCTCGATCACCACGACTATATCGTCGGGGGCGCCGAACTCCCGGTTGTACGCCGCGTTGTCCAGGAAGAACTTCCGGTTCTTTGGCATCAGGTCGTCGCGGCCGGTGAGATACTCCATGGAGTGCGTCGTGTAGAGCACCGAGAGCACGGCAAGGAGCAGGGAGACGATGACGATGGCACGGGGATAGCGGGCAACGAACCGGAACACTCTTCCGGGGGAGAGGGGGGAACTCTGCATGGACGACCTTCCTGCTCTGCGGGAATGCTTAAACCTGTCATTCATAGCACAGATGGCGAGGAATAGGAACCTTCATGAGCGTTACCGTGATGTTCGGGTAAGCTAAACCAAAAAAAGGGACCGGCTCAAGGCCATGTCCCTTTTTTCAGAGCAGTAACGAAGGGCTCTCGCCCCCACTTGACCGCCTACTTTAACCGATCTGCGTAGAGCGGGAAGCGCTTCATGAGGGTGTTAACCTCCCCCTTAACTGCTGCCAGGTTCGCCTCATTGAGCGGGTCGGCCAGGACCCGGGCGATGAAGCCGGCAACCTGCTCCATCTCGGCCTCTTTTAGCCCGTGGCTCGTGGCCGCCGGGGTGCCGATCCGGATGCCTGAGGTAACGAAGGGGGAACGGGTCTCGAAGGGGACGGTGTTCTTGTTCACCGTGATCCCGGCCTTGTCCAGCGCCTCTTCGGCCACCTTCCCCGTGAGTTCGGTACCGGTGAGGTTCATGAGCATGAGGTGGTTGTCGGTGCCGCCGCTGGTAAGACGGAACCCCTTGGCCATGAGAGCCTCGGCCAGTTTCCCGGCGTTTTTCACGATCTGCCCCTGATACTCCTTGAACTCGGGGGTGAGCGCCTCCTTGAAGGCCACCGCCTTGGCGGCGATGACATGCATGAGCGGTCCCCCCTGGATACCGGGGAAGATGTGGGAGTTGATTGACTTGGCGAACTCCTCCCGGCAGAGGATCATCCCGCCCCGGGGACCACGCAGGGTCTTGTGGGTGGTGGTGGTGACGAACTCGGCATAGGGGATCGGGCTGGGATGAAAACCGGCGGCCACGAGTCCGGCGAAGTGGGCCATATCCACCATCACCTTGGCCCCCACCTTGTCGGCTATAGACCTGAAGGCGGGGAAGTCGATGATGCGGGGATAGGCGCTGGCCCCTACCACGATGAGCTTGGGCTTGTTCTCCAGGGCCAGCCGCTCCACCTCTTCATAATCGATGGTCTCCGTCTCCTGGGAGACGCCGTAGGGGATCACATTATAAAGGCGCCCGGAGAAGTTCACCGGACTGCCGTGGGTCAGATGTCCGCCATGGGAGAGGTTCATCCCCAGGATGGTGTCCCCCGGCTTGAGTACCGAGAAATAGACCGCCATGTTGGCCTGGGAGCCGGCGTGGGGCTGAACATTGGCGTGTTCGGCACCGAACAGCTCCTTGGCCCGGTCGATGGCCAACTGCTCCACCACGTCCACCTGATGACAGCCGCCGTAGTAGCGCTTGCCGGGGTACCCCTCGGCGTACTTGTTGGTAAGGATCGACCCTTGGGCCTCCAGCACCGCTTCGGAGACAAAGTTCTCCGAGGCGATAAGCTCCAGATTGTACTCCTGGCGCTCGGTCTCCTTGAGGATGGCGGCGGCTATTTCCGGATCGAACTGGGACAGTATGGACATCACAAACTCCTTGAAAAATGTATAGGCATTTACCACGGAGACACGGAGCCACGGAGAAAAACAAAGCAAATTTCACAGGGATGAACAGGATGGACAGAATACGTCCATTTAAAAAAAGAATGACTGTGAACCACCCGTTTCATCCTGTTTATCCTGCATATCCCTGTTACATACTCTTTCTCCGTGTCTCCGTGTCTCTGTGGTGAATAAGCTTTTGTTATTACACTAACCTGAGTTCACGCTCCAGGGCCGAGATCTTGTCCAGCCGTCCCTGGTGGCGCCCCCCCTCGAAGGTGGCGTTCAGCCAGGCCGTCACCAACTTTTCCGCCGTGGGGACGTCAACCACCCGGCCGCCGAGGACCAGGACGTTGGCGTTGTTATGCTCCCGGGCCATCCGGGCCATGAACTGGTCGGTGACCAGGGCCGCCCGGACTCCAGGGAACTTGTTGGCCACCATGGACATGCCGATGCCGGTGCCGCAGACCAGGACCCCCTGCTCCGCCTCTCCCCGGGAGACCATCCCCGCCACCTTTACGGCGAAGTCGGGATAATCAACCGATTCCGGGCCGTGAGTCCCGGCGTCCATGACCGTGGCGCCCCGCTGTTCCAACAGGGCGATGACCGCTGCCTTGGCGTCGAGCCCCCCATGATCGCTTCCTACGACAAAGTTCTTCATGGCGAAGGCCCTAGATCTTCTTGAAAAGGAGCGTGGCATTGGTGCCGCCGAACCCGAAGTTGTTGCTGAGTGCGTATGTCACCCGGGCGTCACGGGCCACGTTCGGCACGTAATCCAGGTCGCACTCCGGGTCCGGGTCGGTGTAGTTGATGGTGGGAGGAACCACCCCGCTCTGCATGGTCATGAGGGTGTAGACCGCCTCAATACCGCCGGCCGCCCCCAGGAGATGCCCGGTCATGGACTTGGTGGAGGAGACCATCAGCTTCTTCGCATGGTCGCCGAAGACCCTCTTGATGGCCATGGTCTCGTACAGGTCGTTCATGGGGGTGGAGGTGCCGTGGGCGTTGATGTAGTCGACATCCTCCGGATTTATCCCGGCCCCTTTGAGGGCCATCTTCATGCAGCGGGCCGCCCCTTCACCGTCGGGCGCCGGCGCGGTCAGATGGTAGGCGTCACCGGTGAGGCCGTATCCCACGACTTCCCCGTAAATCTTGGCGCCGCGCGCCTTTGCCGCCTCATACTCCTCCATGACGACGATACCGGCCCCTTCCCCCAAGACGAAGCCGTCTCGCCCCTTGTCGAAGGGACGGGACGCCCCTTCCGGGTCGTCATTGCGGGTGGAGAGCGCCTTCATCACCGCGAAGCCACCGATCCCCAGCGGAGTCACCGTGGATTCGGTTCCGCCGGCGATCATGGCGTCAGCGTCGCCCCGCTTGATGATGTGATAGGCGTCGCCGATGGAGTGGGTCCCGGTGGCACAAGCGGAGACCGAGGAGACGTTGGGCCCCTTGGCGCCGAAGCGGATGGAGATGTGTCCCGGCGCCAGGTTTATGATCAGCATGGGAATGAAGAAGGGGGAGATCTTCTTGTACCCCCCCTCGTGAAGCAGCGTGTGGTACCGCTCGATGGCCGGTAGCCCGCCGAGACCGGCCCCCACCAGAACCCCCACCCGTTCGGCGTTGTCGGCGTCGATCACCAAGCCTGAATCATCCATGGCCAGTTGAGCCGCAGCGATGGCGTAGTGGATGAAGAGATCCATCTTCTTGATCTCTTTCTTCTCGATGAACTCTTCAGGATTGAAATCCTTGACCTCGGCGGCAATGGAAACCGGCAGCCCCACAGGATCAAACCGGGTAATCCGGGCGACACCCGATTTTCCGGAGGTCAAGGCATCCCAGTTCTTAGCGTTACCTGTCCCCAGCGGGGAAACGACCCCTACGCCCGTTACGACAACTCTTCTCATGATAGTAAAGCTCCCTGGGCGCTTCGTTTCAGGAGTACGCGCCATCTCCACTGGTAGCGGCAACGGGGGCGCATCAAGATGCGCCCCCGTCCGGTCAATAACGTTTTAAAGCGGTACAGCACCGCCGTGGGCCTAGGTATGCTCGGTGACGTAATCGACGGCATCCTGGACGGTCTGAATCTTCTCGGCGTCTTCGTCGGAGATCTCGACCTCGAACTCCTCCTCAAGGGCCATGACCAACTCCACCGTGTCCAGGGAGTCGGCGCCCAGGTCATCCATGAATGACGCCTCGTTGGTGACCTGCCCTTCGTCCACGCCGAGTTGCTCGGCAACAATCTCTTTTACCCGCTTTTCTATTGAAGCCATCTGTAGTTCCTCCATCCAATTTTTTGTGACCTTTTCAGGTTTGTGGAAAAATGTTACCGGTTCATAGCACGAATCAACAAAAATGCAAAAGCATTTTTCTCATGGACCAGCGTCTCGCCTACATGTACATGCCGCCGTTCACCGCCAGCACCTGGCCGGTGATATACCCGGACCGTTCCGCCGCCAGGAAAACCACCGCATTGGCAATATCATCAGGACTCCCGAGCCGCTCCAGGGGGATCTGGGCCGCCAACTCCTCCCGCGCCTTTTCCGGCAGGGCGTCGGTCATGGCCGTGGCGATGAACCCCGGCGCCACCGCATTGACGGTGATGTTGCGTTTTGCGAGTTCACGGGCGTTGGACTTGGTGAGCCCGATAAGCCCCGCCTTGCTGGCGCAGTAGTTGGCCTGTCCGGCGTTCCCCATCTGACCGACGATGGAGGCGATGTTGATGATCCGCCCGAAACGCTGCTTCGTCATGATCCGGGAGACCGCCTTGGTGCAGAGAAACGCTCCCTTGAGGTTGACCGTCAGGACCGCATCCCAATCCTCTTCCTTCATCCGGATGAGGAGCCCATCGCGGGTGATTCCGGCGTTGTTCACCAGGATATCCACCCGGCCGAACGCCTGAACCGCGGCGTCGACCATCTTTTCGGCGTCGGCGGCGATGGTGACATTCCCCATCACGGCCAGAGCCTCGGCTCCCGCTTCCTGAAGCTCCGCGACCACCGCCTCGGTGGAGAGCTGATCCAGATCCACGGCGACGATCTTCGCCCCTTGTGCGGCCAGGGCCAGGGCGATGCTCCGGCCGATACCCCGGGAGGCGCCGGTGATTACTGCGACTTTACCTTTGGACATATCTGCTCCTTTTCTCTTAAACAGTGGAATCAGGCTGACGGAAGAGAGTTCAGGCCGGCCACATCTTCAAGGTTGAAGGTTGACGGCTCCTTGCTGATCCGCTTGACCAACCCGGAGAGGACCTTGCCGGGACCGATCTCGATGAAGGTTATGACCCCGAGCCGGATCAGCTCCTCCACGGAGTGGACCCACCGGACCGGAGAGCAGACCTGGGACGTAAGCAGCTCCCGTACCCGGTCAGGGTCATCATTGGCGACCCCCTCCACGTTGGTCACTACCGGCCGGGAGAGGGTGCTGACGTCAATCCGGTCGAGAACCTCCGCCAGACGGTCGGCGGCAGGTTTCATGAGAGAGCAATGGAATGGGGCGCTCACCGGCAGGAGCATCGACTTGCGAATTCCCCGCTCCTTGGCGATGACCATGGCCCGGTTCACCGCCGCAGCGTGACCGGCGATGACGATCTGACCGGGAGAGTTGAAGTTGGCAGGGGAGACCACCTCCCCCTGGGCCGCTTCGGCGCAGATCTCTGCCAGGAGCTCCGGCTCCACGTTGAGGATGGCGGCCATGGCCCCCACCCCTACCGGCACCGCCTCCTGCATGAAACTCCCCCGGCTCCGCACCGTCCGGACCCCATCAGCCAGGGAGAGCGCACCGGAGGCCACCAGGGCCGAATACTCGCCCAGGGAGTGCCCGGCCAGGTATGACGGGACAATTCCGCTCTCGGACTGCAGCACCCTGAGCGCCGCGATGCTGGCGGTGAGGATCGCCGGCTGGGTAATGGCGGTGAGTTTGAGCTCTTCTTCGGGCCCCTCAAAGCAGATCCGGCTCAGGGAAAAGCTCAGTGCCTCGTCAGCCTCGGCGAAGACGTCGGCGGCGACTCTGAAGTTGGCGGCAAGCTCCTTCCCCATTCCGGCGTACTGAGAGCCCTGACCGGGGAAGATGAACGCGGTGGTGGACATATCGTTGCTCCTCTAAAGAGTTCTTGTGATCTCGCTGCGTGGTGAGCAGTCTCTACGCTCGCGTCACCAGCGCATCAGCACCGAAGCCCAAGTCACTCCACCGCCGAAGGCGTCCAGCAGCACCAGGGCATTTTCCTTGAGCAGCCCCTGACGATTGGCCTCGTCCAGGGCGATGGGGATGGAGGCCGACGAGGTGTTGCCGTAACGCTCCAGGTTGACGAAGAGCTTGTCGCTGCCGAGACCGAGCCGCTTGCCGATGGCGTCGATGATCCGCCGGTTGGCTTGATGGGGGATGAGGTAGTCCAGATCGGCAACGGTAAGACCATTGGCGGAAAGCGCCGTATGGGCGGCCTCTTCCATGGCCCGCACCGCCAGCTTGAAGACCTCGTTCCCCTGCATCCTGATGAACCGCTCTCCGTTGTCCAGAAGCTCCTGGGACGCCGGGGTGCGGTTTCCCGGACCCGGCTGGTGGAGGAGCGTCCAGTGGCCACCATCGCTGTAGATATGGGTGGAAAGGATCCCGGAACTCCCCTCTGACGCGGTCAGCACGACGGCGCCGGCGCCATCACCGAAGAGGCAGCAGGTGTTCCGGTCGCTCCAGTCAACGATCCGTGACAGGACCTCGACCCCGATGACCAGGACCGTGGTGGCGGCTTTGCCGTTGATGAACTTCTCGGCGATTGAAAGCCCGTAGAGAAAACCGGAACAGGCGGCGGAGAGGTCGAAGGCGGCCGCCCTGGTGGCGCCGAGATTGCTCTGGACGATACAGGCGGTGGAGGGGAAAGGGAAATCGGGGGTCACGGTGCCGCAGATGATGAGGTCCAGATCAACCGGACTCACCCCCGCCATCTCCAGCGCCTTGCGAGCCGCCGCTGTGGCGAAGGTGCTGGTGAACTCTCCCGGAACGGCGATCCGCCGCTCCTTGATCCCGGTCCGGGCCATGATCCAGGCATCGCTGGTCTCCACCATCTGTTCCAGATCGTGATTGGTCAGCACCCGATCGGGGAGCGCTGCTCCGGTTCCGATGATCTTGGGTCGCGGTATCATCATCGCCTAGGTGGAAGCCACTTCTTTCCCGGCAGCTTCCCGTTGGCTCTGGAGGGTGGCAAGGTTCTCGCGCAGCTTTTCAGCCAGACGCTGGTTGACCTTCTTCTCGACGTTTTCGTGGGCAAACCGGATGGCGTTCTTGATCGCCTTGGCGTTGGAACCGCCATGGCAGATCATGCCGACGCCGTCGATCCCCAGAAGTGGCGCGCCTCCGTACTCGGCGTAGTCCACCCTCTTCTTGAAGCGCTTGAACGCCGGACGGGCCAGAAGATACCCGACCTTGGAGAGGAAACTTCCCTCAATCTCCCGTTTGAGCATGGTCCCCACCGCCTCGGCCAACCCTTCGGAGAGCTTCAGTACCACGTTCCCCACGAAACCATCGCAGACAACCACATCAGCGACCCCGTTGAAAATGTCCCTCCCTTCCACGTAGCCGGTGTAGTTGAAGGAGATCTCTTTCAGGATCAGGTTGCTTTCGCGGGTCAGTTCATTCCCCTTGCTGTCCTCCTCCCCGTTGGAGAGGAGACCGACCCGGGGGTTGTCTATCCCGAGAATGTGGCGGGCATAGACCTCGCCCATGAGGGCAAACTGCACCAGATGGACCGGCTTGCACTCCACGTTCCCCCCGACGTCGAGGACCAGGGTGTGACCCTGCAGGCTAGGGAAGACCTGAGCTATGGCGGGTCGATCGATCCCGGTGAGCCGCTTCAGCACGAACATCCCGGCGGCCATGGTGGCCCCGGAATTCCCCGCGCTCACCACGGCGTCGGCCTCGCCGGCCTTGACCAGGTCGAAGGCCACCCGGATGGAGGAGTCCTTCTTCTTCCTGACGGCATCCGAGGCGGAGTCGTGCATCCCCACCACCTCGGTGGCGTTCTTCAGGATGATGTCGAGACCGGCGGTGTTGTGTCGTGACAGTTCAGCGGAAATCCGGGAGGTCGAACCGACGAGGGTAATGGGTATCCCATATTCGCGTGCAGCGGCGACGGCCCCCTCAACCTCTACGACCGGGGCATGGTCCCCTCCCATCGCATCAACGGCAACTCGCATCATGATATCCGGTTCGTCTGGCTGTAACGCGGCATTCGCCTAGTCGTCGGTTTTCGGGAAGACTTCTTTTCCCTTGTACGTTCCGCACGCGGAACAGACACGATGGGGAAGCTTGGGGGCCTTGCACTGGGGACAGGTAGATGTAGCCGGTGCGATGAGGAAGTCGTGGGCCCGTCGCATATTTTTACGGGACTTGGAGGTTTTCTTCTTGGGTACGGCCATGGTGGTTCTCCTTTTTTCAGGTGTTAATCTTCAAATCATTCAGGGTGCTGAAGGCGAGCGCCGGAACACTCCGGCGACAACCACACTCTTTAACGTTGAGCTCCGCGCCGCAGGAGCTGCATAATCCCCGGCAGTCGTCACCACAGAGCGGCCTCAAGGGGAGCTCCATGACGATCTGCTCGTCCACTTCCGGGATAAGATCGATCTCCTCCCCACGGTACGGGACGGAGACCAGGTCGGTTTCGGAAAGCTCTATCTCTTCGTCTTCAACACCCTCGGCTGTCTGCGCTCTGGTGTAAAAGAGCAGAAAGGTCGTATCTATCCTCTCCTCGTACTCTGCGAGACAGCGTGAGCAGGGGAGCCGCACCAGCGCCGAGACCCTGCCGCTGACCCGCACATGGTCGAATTCGTGGGCTGCAGATATCTCGACAGAAACCGGCGAGGTCAGGATCACCTCGCCGGAGTGAATCATCTCGGAAAGTACGGGGAATGCCGTGCTCGGAATTTGTGTAGCAATTTCAACGGATTTTTCCCGGATGTCTTCCAACCGGAGCGTCAGCAGCTTCATTCCTTCCCCCGCATTGAAGCGCATCAGTATAAGGAATCGTCGTTATTTGTCAACAACAATTCCACCGGGCGCCCGAGTAGCCGTTAAATAACGTCACCGGTATGGAGATGGTCAGATCATCCCTTCGCGGCTCAACCGGTTGACGACGGTCTGCGCCACATCCTTGCCGATGGCGATGTACTGCTCGGGTCTGTCGGTCTGAAACGTGCCGGCCCAGAGGAGTTTGCCGTCGTCCGCTCCAAAGAGTGTCGCCCGGATCATCCACTTTACATCGGTGATGACGGTGGGGGGGACAACGACCGTTGTGGAACCGTAGTAGTTGTAGAAATCCCAGGAGGAGAAGGTATCGGGATACCACCCCATGGAGTAGGTCACCGTATATCCCGGAATCACAGTGCTCTGCCCGGTGACCCGGTCCAACTGAAGGGAGACGATCCCTCCTGAACCCGAATCACGCACCGCCTTCTCCACCACCGAACGGTCTGATGCATCATTACCGCGGATCAGTGAGGAACCGGGGATGGCGTCGACACCATGTCCCCTAAGTTCAGCGACAAGCACCGTCTCGAACAGTTGCCGGGCAGCGGTGTCGGAAGCAACGCTCACCACCAGCAGTTTGCTGAATGTCCGTTGGGGGGCGGCGGGATTGCGCCAGCTGTTGACCAGTGAGACCGGAGCACAGGAGGCGGTGAGGAGTGTGGTCAGGGTCAACGCCAGCAGCTTGAGTCCGACTGTTCGCATCTGTTCTCCTCTGGATCTCTTTGCCCTGCGGTTTCCGCCGCTTTGCAGCGACGGGAAGCAAGGGGGACGGCGGCCCATTCAACAGGGAAAACAGGCGCATGTCAAGCCATTCTTTACCGGCCAAACCGGCTGCGGTCAGGCTTTTACCTTGATTTTTAACAGAGTGGGTGAGATACTCATCTGACATATCATCATGGAGGGTGCACCATATGTTTGGATTCGGCATGCCGGAGTTGATTATTATTCTCGTTATTGTCATGGTTGTGTTCGGCGCGGGGCGCCTGCCGGAGATCGGCAACGCCCTCGGCAAGAGTATCCGGAACTTCAAGAAGGCCACCGAGGGGAAGGACGAGATCGAAATCAACCCCAAGAAGGATGAAGAGAAGAAATCGTCCTGAGCCATCTCTGTTTCAGTCGTGAAGAAGAGTCTCCAGCGGCCTGCCGGCCTGATCCCCGGCAGGCCGTTTCTGCTTCCACCCCCTCGCTGTCGTCAGGGGGCCGTAAACTCCGGTAACGGGCTCTTTATGAACCAGCTCCTCTTCTCCTTCGGCCCGATATAACTCCACTTCTGGCTCTGCTGAATCTTTCTGATCCTGGTCGATGGCAGCAGGTAGTATTCGATCTCGATCTGGACTGTCGCCTCGACACCGTCGATCTTGAAGTCGATATCCCTCGTCCGGATGTCGGTGATCTGGAGCTCCTTCAGCGTCAAGGCGTGATCCAGACAACTCGCCTTGGCCAACTCTTCGACATAGGTGACACACGCCTTGTCCAGCTCCCTCCACCGGAGGAGAGTGTTATACTCTTTTGACGCAGTTACCAGCTTCTCCCGGTCGTCTGGCCCCCATTGGGAGATGGTGGCGCACCCCGTCAGCAGCAAAACCGTCAGGACCGCCATCCCCTTCACGAGCGCTGCGTAACCGGAAGAGGCCGGCCGCCCCGAATCCAGGCGCGCCCCATCGTTCAACTTCCCGCAATGTCTTTCCATCCTCTCCTCCTTTTATCCTGGAACAACTATTTGAAACACGGAGCAACTGTGCAACGGAGTAAAAGCTACGAGAAATCAATGAAGAAGATTATTCCAATGTCTCACCTTTCAGGAGAAGCACTTTATTGGGGTAAGGTCTCGATTTCTCTGCTGCTCCGTTGCTCCGTGTTATTCGAACTGCCGTTTTCAAGTTTATCGCTGTCGCTGTCTGCATGGGATTTTCAACAGGAGTCAACCGGGAACTGCCGAAACCGCGCCACCGCCTGGGGAATAGACTCTTCCGTGATGTTGCCGAAGGCGAGACGAAGGTACTCCGTGAGCCCCGGGCCGAAGACCTCGCCGGGGAGGGTGAGCACACCGGCCTCCTCCACCAGCCGCCGGGCGACCTCCCTCCCGGTCCGACCGGGAAAGGGGTGACGGACCCAGGCGAAGAAGGCGCCGCTGGTGATGAGCGTGAAGGGGTTTCCCGGTGCGGTGAACTCTGCCCGGAAACGGTCATGACGGCGCGCCATCATCTCCCGGTTGGCTTCCACCCAGCCGTCGAGATGCTCCGCCCCGTAGCGAATGGCCTGCTGGGTGATCCGGGGCTGACAGACTGCCATGCTGTCCTGGGCCTTTAGCGCGTGGTGGATGAAGCGCTCCGCCGCAATGAGGGCACCGGCCCGGTAGCCGGTGAGGGCGTAGCTCTTGCCGAAGGAGAGAATCTGGATGAGGTGGTCGCTCCACTCTTCCCTGAGGAAGAGGTCGTGGGGCCTGCCGGGGATGAAGTCAGCGTAGGTCTCGTCCAGGACCAGGGCGATGCCTCGTGCCCTGGCCAACTCGAAGAGGTCTTGGATCAGCTCCGGAGGGGTGACGACGCCGGTGGGGTTACTGGGGGTGACGAGGAGGATGGCCCGGGTGCGGGGAGTGATGAGCTGCTCCACTGCGGCCAGGGAGAGCAGGCCGCCGCCGGCCTCGTCAAAAGGGACAAAACGCGGCGTGATGCCGAGGATCGCCAGGGCCATGGGGTGATCGAAGTAGCAGGGGAGCGGGACGATCACCTCGTCACCTCCCTTGCAGAGGGTGACCATGGTCAACCAGAACGCCTGACTGGCGCCAACGGTCAGGCAGAGCTGCTGCGGGGTTACCACGCCGCCATAGCGCCGGCCGGAGCGGGTGCAAACAGCCTCCCGCACCTCCAGCACCCCCTCATCGGTGGAATATTTTGAGGTCAGAGGATCGTCCACCACCACTTTCAGGTACGCGAGAAGCTCCGGAGCCGGGGGATAGTCGGGCACCGCTTGGCAGAGATCTACCAGGGGGCGTTCGGCTGTGGGGAGGTAAGCCGCGGCCCACTCCCTGACCTGGGAGATCGGCGGAAAGTGAACGGCGCTGATCTGCGAGGAGATAGTGAATTTCATGAAGAGTCTCCTCGCCTCATCGCATAAGGGTTGACTTGCATCAAATGTATTTCGGCAACAGCTGCGGTATCATTAACCGACAAACAGTCGAATCCGTTATGACCCTGCCGCACAAGGAGAATAGACATGAGCGCCACCGACCTTACCGCCCTTCCCCTGACTCTCAACGACATGATCGCCTACCAGGACGGCTCCGTGGTCAGCCGGACCCTCGTGGACAAGAAAGTAGGCACATTAACCCTCTTCGCCTTCGACGCCGGCCAGGGGTTGAGCGAGCATACCGCCCCCTACGATGCCACCATCCAAATCCTGGATGGCGAGGCGGAGGTCATTATCGGGGGAACGAGCCACGCTGTCAAGTCCGGGCAGCTGATCATCATGCCTGCCAACCATCCTCACGCCGTCCGGGCCAACGAGCGGTTCAAGATGCTGCTCATCATGATCCGCGCCTGAAAGGACAGGGAAATGCCCACCATCTACGCCTACCATAACTGCACGCTCTCTCCGAAAGAAGGGGCCATCGTCGCCGAGTTCCCTCTCCGGCTCATCGTCAACGACCGGGAACTGGCCACCCTCATCGCCTCCCCCCATGACCTCCGGTTCCTGGTGGCCGGCTTTCTCCGGGTGAACGGCTTCGTCGGTCATGTCGACGATTTCGACCTGCTCAGCGTCTGCCCGGATATGAGCATCGCCAACGTCCGGGTGAAGGGCGAGATTCCGGAGAGGCTGAAACCGGTGCTGACCAGCGGCTGCGGCACAGGGATCACCTTCGCCCTTCCCGGCAGCGACCTCCCCACGGTGCAGGTGACTCAGGGACAACGCACCCACCCCGCCGCAGAGCTCTTCTCGCTCATGGAGGAGCTGGCCCGGCGCGCCGAGCAGTACCGGACCCATGGCGGCATCCATTCCGCCGCGGTTGGCGATGGAGGAAAGATCCTCCTCTACGCCGAGGATCTGGGGCGGCACAACACCTTTGACCGCCTGGCAGGAGAAGCGCTCCTCAAGGGGATCGACCTGACGGGGAAGAGCCTGGTGACCTCGGGCCGGATCTCCAGCGAGATGGCGGCCAAGGCTGCCCACCTGGGGATCGCGATTATCGCCTCCAGGACCTCCCCCACCGACATGGCGGTGCGGTTGGCAGAGGAACAGGGGATAACCATCATCGGCTATCTCCGTGGCGCCAGGTTCATGGTCTACAGCCATCCGGAGCGGCTCGACTGCGCTGTCTCTCCCTCCCGGGAACAGACAGGATGATCTCGGCGCAAGAACCGTCAACTCACTCCTCACCTCACTCGTTCCCCCTCCTGCTGCCGTTCCTCCTCGTCCTGCTGCTGCTCCTGGCCGGCTGCAGGGGCGACCGGAGCGATGACCTGCCGGCCGAACCGGCCGATAAACCTGTCATCACCGCCCCGCTGCCCCCTTTTACGCCGGCAACCTCGGCCCGTGCCGCAGCTGCCGCATTTACCGCAGTCACCGGTGCACGCGGCACAAAACTGGCGAGTCAGCCGCCGCATCCCCGAAAGATCAAGTACAAGAACGGGGAGAACCCCGATTTTGCCCGGAAATGCGGCTGGCCGGTCACCATTCCTCCACCTCTGCCCGATTCCATCCTCCCCCGGAAGCGGATTGTGGCCTATTACGGGAACCCTCTCTCCCGACGGATGGGGATTCTCGGTGAACTCCCCAGGGAGGAGATGCTTCGGCGGCTGAAGGGGGAGGTGCTCCGGTGGGAAGAAACCGACCCGGCAACGCCGGTACAGCCGGCATTACATCTCATTGCGGTGGTGGCGCAGGGGGAACCGGGCAAGGGGGGGAAGTATCGGATGATCGTCCCCGACGAGGTCGTGAATCGGGTCTACGGATGGGCCAGGGAAGCGAATGCCCTCCTCTTCATCGATCTTCAGACCGGCCATGACGATATCCGGGCGCTGCTGCCGCGGTTCGAGTGGTTATTGAAGAGTCCTGACGTACACCTGGGGATCGATCCGGAGTTTAATCTGATCAGGAGCGGTCGAAAACCGGGGACCATCATCGGCAGCTACGACGGCGCGGATGTGAACTACGTCACAGGGTACCTGTCAGAGCTGGTGAAGAGGTATCACCTTCCCCCAAAGGTTCTGGTGATCCACCGTTTTACGCGCCACGGCGTCACCAACGCCGGGAGCATCCTGCTCCGTCCCGAGGTACAGATCGTCATGAATATGGATGGGTGGGGGCCGTCCTGGCTAAAGAGGGATTCCTACGAGGATTACGTGGTCGCAGAACCGGTCCAGTTTACCGGGTTCAAGCTCTTTTATCGTAATGACACAAAAAAAGGGGAGCCGCTGATGACCCCCACGGAGCTACTCAGGCTCTGCCCGCAACCGCTCTATATCCAGTATCAGTAGGCGCTCTTCCGGCCGCCTCCTGCACCTTCCAGGATCCGGGTGAAGGCCTTCCCCTGGTCTCCGTTCACCAGCAGGTAGCGGGGGAGCTTCATGACCGAATCACCGGGGCCCGCGGGATGACGCTCGATGGTCAGGGCGCCGATGTACCCGGCGGCGGTGGCGCGCCCCAGCAGGTACTCATCGTAGATGCCGAAGGGCCAGGCGAGCAGATCCACCGGCCCTCCCAGCTCTTTTTCCAGTTTCTCCCGGGACCGTCTCAGCTGCCAATCCACCAGCTTTGCATACTCCGCCGGCTTCAGCCTCTTGCTCTCCCGCTTGAAATCGGGGTGCCAGTAGCTGTGGGACTGGATATCGAAGAGGCCGCTCTTCTTGAGTTCGCGCAGCTGCTCCCAGGTAAGTGCATAGGAGGCGTTGGAGATGGCCGACGGGTAGACGAAGATGGTCACCGGGACCTGGTATTTCCTGGCCAGCGGGAGCATGTCGCTATAGACGGTCTTGTGGCCGTCATCCTCCACGATCACCACCGATTTGGGAGGAGGCGCCGGCGCTTTCTTCAGGTACCAGTCGACCAGCGTCCGGAGCGGGATCACCGTATAGCCGTTCTCCTTCAGGTACTTCAGATGCGACTCGAACACCGGCGTGGTGACGGTCATGGAGTCGGCCTTTGTCGGACCGAAGCGGTGATAGAGGAGGATCGGAACGGCCGGTTCAGTGGCGGACGGACGGGCTTCGGCCGGACTAGACGAGAAGAAAAGCAGGAGAAACAGCGGCAGGAAGCGGCTGAAGATGCAGATTACTGCGTGGACAGATCGAGAAAACCGTGGAGAGGACAATGCTGTTTACCTTTTGGGTTATTCACCGTTGCTGACTGCGCAGCTCCTTGAGCAATTCAGGATGATGATCAAGTAAATGTAGTAGCAATACCGTTGAACGGGCAGGCCTGGTTGTGCCTCGTTCATAATCAGAAAAAGCATTCGCCCCACCGCCAAAAAGTTCTGCAGCCTGGCGCTGGGTTAGCTTCAATCGTCTACGGATTGCACGCAGTTCGTCGGCCTGCCTAGCCCGCTCCTGCTGCTGGCGGACTCTCACCTGCTCTAAAAAACTCCGAGCCGATTCAGGCGTATCAAACTCCAGTTCACCGCAAGCCAAGCAGAACCACCCTTCAACACCAGGTACGGTCAGGGATACGCCTTCAAAATTTCTGACAATGTCCCAACTCCCATACACCATATCAAGGGTGTAACAGGTCGCACACTCTCTTTTTTCTATTTGGGCCATCGCTATTTCTCCTTGAACTGTATAACCACAGCGCCCTCATCGTAATGGATTCCATTATAATGTCAACAAAGAAATACTGCGGTTGAATCGGGCAGGAGGCAGAATTACGGTTCTCGGCAAAAGCACAGGTACAGCACAGCTTGCTGAGGAGTGAGGGAGTATCCCGGCACTACCCGGCCGGAACTGTCGTTTTTCTTTGCTACCCAGATCAGTCGTAGGCCGGTTCAAGCGTAGCGGAACCGGCGATTTTTGCCTGAATATCAGCCACCCCGCCGGATCCGCTGCGCTTGATCCGGCCTACACTACCCTGATCGTAGTCGAAGGGGAGTTGCGAAACGCCCCTCACCCCGACCCTCTCCCCGGTTGTGGGAGAGGCCTGTCCTGAGCGGAGTCGAAGGGGACAGGGTGAGGGGATAATCTGCGGTCCGCCGGAAGAGATTCCCCCTGCATTTCTTTACGCTCAAAGTAGGCCGGTTCAAGCGTAGCGGAACCGGCGATTTTGCTTGAATATCAGCCACCCCTCCGGATCCGCTTCGCTTGATCCTAAAACTACACGTCATTCCAGGGTGCCCGCAAGCGGCGCCCCTACAACATGTATTTACATTTTCGTAAATTTACCATACAAGGAACGTATGACTTTTGAATGGGATGAAATCAAAAACGAGGCGAACAAGGCAAAGCATGGCGTCAGCTTTAACGCCGCAAAGATGATCTCTTTTGATCCACACTGTCTGACCCTTTTCGATCAGACTATTGACAGTGAAGATCGCTGACAAACCATGGGACAGATCAACGGCGTACTACTGCTCCTGGTTGTTCATGTCAGCCGTTATGAAGAGCAGACAGAAATCATCAGGATCATATCGGCCAGACGACCCACGAGTCATGAACGGAGATACTATGAAAACAAAGAGTGAGAAGCAGCCTCATATGGTCAAGGTAGTGTCTGACGGCACCGTCACCCCGGAGATCGAAGCTGAAGTGAGCGCCATAGCCGCGATGAGCGATGACAGCATCGATACATCGGACATCCCGGAAATCAACGACTGGAGTAATGCGCTCGTCGGTAAATTTTATCGGACGATAAAAAAAACTGTACCGGTGCGCCTTGACTCCGACGTGCTTCATTGGCTCAAGCTTTCAGGAAAAGGGTATCAAAGTCGCTTGAACGCGATTCTGCGTAAAGAAATGGCGTCACAGTCTAAAACCCGGGACGCCGCCTGATACCCCCTCCGGGATGAAACCACCCCTCACCCCGATCCTCTCCCCGGTTGTGGGAGGACCCGGCGGGCCTAAATGGGACAGGGTGAGGGGATACTCTGAAAGAGATTCGGCTACTTTATTTCTTTACGCTCAAAGTAGGCCGGTTCAAGCGTAGCGGAACCGGCGATTTTGCCTGGACATCAGCCACCCCGCCGGATCCGCTTCGCTTGATCCGGCCTACACTGCCCTGAGCGGAGTCGAATGGTGGTCCCTGAGCGTAGTCGAAGGGGACAGAGTGAGGGGATATGCAGCTGTCTGTTAATGGATCAACGATTGCGCCGCCGCAGGCGCAACCCAACCATTCCGGCAAGGCCACCGCCCAGGAGGAGGAAAGTGGATGGTTCGGGGACGGCATAATAGTCGGAAGAAAGCACTGTTGTTTCGTACACCACAACACCTGCACCAAATGTAGCAAGATATGCAGCCCCGCGACAGCCGACGTCATCCAGCATGGCTCCATCGCAGATGACCGAGAGGTCAGGCGGCATCACCGTCTCCACCGGATCATCACTCGCCTCGGGAAGAAGGACATCAAAGGGAGCAGCGAGGAGCTGGCAGGGTGGTTTATTACCCCGCAGATGTCGTGTAAACTCGGCTAGAAGTTCTCGACTTATCGCCGGATGTCGTACCCGAGGCGCGACGGCATGATAAAGAGCACGTTCCGAGGTGCTACATCCGGCCGACTCTTTCCAACAGAAGTTGTTCCAGATCCCTGCGACCATCAATGACTGCCGTAACAAAAACAGTCGTCTCCTCCATACGATAGATAACTCGCCACGGAGTCGGCAGCAGCTCCCGATAGTGAAAAACACCATGTTTTCGCAGTTCAGGCACGATACGCCCCCGTTCGGGATGAGCCACAAGATCTTCGGCCAGAGCAGTGATGTTAAGAAAAACCTCCAGAGCTGCGTCAGGATTATCACCGGCGATATAGTCGACAATAGACGACAGATCATCCTCGGCGGTCTCGGTCCATCGAACGTGGTGCATTATCCCGGTCATGTCGCCTGCGCTTTTCGTGATTCCAGCCGGGATCGTATCCGTCGAAAAACCTCATCCTGATCACTGTGACGACCTGTCCGGATATCGGTCTCACCCTGCGCAATAAGGTTGAGCATGAGAAAGGCGTTCTTCATACTTTCATAACTTTCCGGGTCCTGAAGCACCCCTCGCACCGTACCGTTCTGGGTAATAATGATCGGCCGGTGAGTTTCATTCACCTGCTGTAGCAGATGAGCGGTGTGGCTTTTCAGGTATGATATCGGTTGAATGTCGTCTTGCAGATTCATGATCCACCTCCAGTCCGAATTTGATACCATATTCCATACCGCATGACAAGCAGAGCCTGATGGATGAACAGTCGAGGGGTTATCACGGTTTTACGCCCCAGCAGCCACCCCTCACCCCTCACCCTGTCCCTCTCCCACCAAGGGGGAGGGGACGTTCTAATTCGCATTACAGTGAGTTGCACCATGTATGGATTGAATGCGGAACCCGCAAGAACGACAACGGGGATGCGCCTTTGCGGCACATCCCCGTTGTTCATCTACTTCTACTGCAACGACTGCGAATTATTTGTCGCAGGTGTCCTCAAAGGTGAGGGCCGCCAGCTTCTGGTAGTAGGCGAAGCGGGCCGCGGTCCATTTGGACGCCTTCTTCATCAACGCATCCGCCGCCTCGGGGTTGATCTTCTTCAGCGACTTGTAACGGTTCTCGCCATAGGCGAACTCCTCGAAGCTGGTGGTAGGCGCCTTGCTGTCCAGCTGCAGCGGGTTCTTGCACTCCGCCGCCAGAGCCGGGTTGTACCGGAAGAGCGGCCAGTAACCGGAGCTGACAACCTTCTTCTGCTCGTCCACGGCGGTGGTCATGTCGATACCGTGGGCGATGCAGTGGGAATAGGCGATGATCAGCGACGGCCCGTCATAGGCCTCCGCCTCAAGGAACGCCTTGACGCACTGGTTGGGGTTGGCCAGGGAGACGTTGGCCACATAGACCGAACCATAGGACATGGCCATCATTCCCAGGTCCTTCTTGAAGAGCGGTTTCCCGCCGGCGGCGAACTGGGCCACGGCCCCCATGGGGGTTGATTTGGATGCCTGTCCGCCGGTGTTGGAGTAGACCTCCGTATCCAGGACCAGGATGTTCACATTCTTGCCCGATGCGATGACATGGTCGAGGCCGCCGTAACCGATGTCGTAGGCCCAGCCGTCGCCGCCGATGATCCAGACAGACTTGTCCACCAGGTAATCAACCACGGTGAGGAGCCGCTTGGCCGTGACCTCGGGGCACCCTTCCAGGGACTTCTTCAGTTCGGCCACGCGGAGCCGCTGAGCCTCGATACCGGCCTGATTGGACTGGTCGGCCCCCTTGATCTCGGCCATGAGACCCTTGACCGGGTCGCAGGATGTGCAGGAGCAGCCTGCCAGCTCTTCCAGCAGCTCAAGGGCCATGACCGTGAATTTGTCCACGGTGAGCCGCATGCCGAAGCCGAACTCGGCGTTATCCTCGAACAGAGAGTTGGACCAGGCCGGACCACGCCCATCGGCCCGCTTGGCGTAGGGGGTGGTGGGGAGGTTGCCGCCATAGATGGAGGAACAGCCGGTGGCGTTGGCGATGAGCGCCCGGTCCCCGAAGAGCTGGGTCAGGAGTTTGAGGTACGGAGTCTCGCCGCAGCCGGCACAGGCGCCGGAGAACTCGAAGAGCGGCCTGACCAACTGGTTGCTCCGGAGCGATTCCAGCTTGACCTTGGTGGGGTCCACATCCGGGATGGTGAGGAAGAACTCCCAGTTGGCCGATTCCTGAACACGCAAGGGGGGCTGGAAATGCATGTCCAGAGCCTTGTGGCTGGGGTTGGCCTTGTCCTTGGCCGGGCAGTTGTAGGCGCAGGCGCCGCAACCGGTACAATCTTCGGCAGCCACCTGGATGGTGAATTTCTTTCCCTTCATTTCAGGGATTTTGCAATCGGTGGACTTGAAGGAGGC
Organism: uncultured Geobacter sp.; assembly: GCA_903857795.1. Classification (GTDB taxonomy): domain Bacteria; phylum Desulfobacterota; class Desulfuromonadia; order Geobacterales; family CAIOGM01; genus CAIOGM01. The sequence continues at coordinate 38,903 of CAIOGM010000143.1, read as the reverse complement.
AGGAGCCCCGGCCAGGGCCGACTCGTCGTAGGCCTTCATCCGGACCACGGCGTGGGGGCAGATGAAGGAGCAGATTCCACACTGGATGCAGAGCGCCTCGTCCCACACCGGGATGTCGTTGGCGATGTTGCGCTTCTCATACTGGGAGGTGGCGGTGGGGAAGGTACCGTCCACCGGCATCTTGGAGACCGGCAGATCATCACCCAGCCCGGCGATGATGGGTGCGCTAGTCTCATGAACGAACTGGGGAGCGTGGGCGGCAACCACCGGCGGCTTATTGATGAGGCTGGAGACCGCGGCAGGAACCACCACTTCTTCGATGTTGTTGAGCCCGGCGTCGACTGCCCGGTAGTTCATCTCAACGACCTTCTCGCCGGCCTTGCCGTAGCTCTTCTTGATGGCCCCCTTGATCTCCGCCACCGCTGTCTCCAGCGGGATGATGTTGGAGATCTTGAAGAAGGCGGTCTGCATGATCACGTTGATGCGCGAGCCGAGGCCGATCTCGTTCCCCAGCTTCACGCCGTCGATGACGTAAAACTTGAGCTTCTTGTCGATGATCTGCTGTTGCACCTCACACGGAATCTTGTCCCAGACCTCGGTGGCGTCGAAGGCGGAGTTGAGCAGGAAGGTGGCGCCGCTCTTTGCCTTGGAGAGGAGGTCGTACTTCTCCAGGAAGGAGAAGTTGTGACAGGCGACAAAGTCGGCCTCCTGCACCAGGTAGGGGGCGCGGATATACTCCTTGCCGAACCTCAGGTGCGAGGTGGTCATGGAACCGGCCTTCTTGGAGTCGTAGACGAAGTAGGCCTGGGCGTTGTTGTCGGTCAGCTCGCCGATGATCTTGATGGAGTTCTTGTTGGCCCCCACGGTGCCGTCGGAACCGAGCCCGTAGAACATGGCCTGGTAGATGCCGTCCATGGGGTTGAAGTAGGTCGGATCGATCTCCAGGCTGCAGTTGGTGACATCCTCAATGATCCCCACCACGAAGTGGTTCTTGGGAGAGGGTGCGTCCAGGTTGGCGAAGGTAGCAACAACCTGGGCCGGGGTAAACTCCTTGGAGCCGAGGCCGTAACGGCCGCCCACGATGAGGGGGTACCCCTTGAATTCAAACTTCTTGTCAGCCATGGCTTCGCCGATGGCGGTGCGCACATCCAGGTAGAGCGGCTCACCCAGGCCACCGGGCTCTTTGGTCCGGTCCAGGACGGCCATCTTTTTCACCGTCTTGGGAATGGCGGCGATGAAGGCGTCCAGCGGGAAGGGGCGATAGAGGTGGATCTTCACCACACCGACCTTCTCCCCCCGGGCGATCATATGCTCCACGGTCTCGTGGACGGTGTCGGCGCCGGAGCCCATGATGATGATCACCTTGTCGGCATCGGGAGCGCCCACGTAATCCACCAGCTTGTACTCGCGACCGGTGATCCCGGCAAACTTCTTCATCTCCTCTTCCACGATGGTGATGCAGGCAGGATAGAAGGAGTTGACCGTCTCACGCCCCTGGAAGTAGACGTCCGGGTTCTGGGCGGTGCCGCGCATGACCGGATGGTCAGGGGAGAGCCCGCGGGCCTTGTGGGCCGCGATGAGGTCGTCGTCCAGCATGGCGCGCATGTCGTCGTAGGTCAGCTCTTCCACCTTGAGAACCTCGTGGGAGGTCCGGAAGCCGTCGAAGAAGTGCAGGAAGGGGACCCGGCTCCTCAGCGTAGCAGACTGGGAGATAAGGGCGAAGTCCATGGCCTCCTGGGCGTTGTTGGAGGCGAGCATGGCCCAGCCGGTGGAGCGGCAGGACATGACGTCCGAGTGGTCACCGAAGATGGAGAGAGCCTGGGCAGCGATGGCGCGGGCCGAAACATGAAAAACCGTGGGGGTCAGCTCACCGGCGATCTTGAACATGTTGGGGATCATCAGGAGCAGCCCCTGGCTGGCGGTGAAGGTCGTGGTCAAGGCACCTGCCTGGAGCGCGCCGTGGACCGCGCCGGCGGCGCCCCCCTCGGACTGCATCTCCACCACGGAAGGGACCGAACCCCAGATATTCTTCTCACCCATGGAGCTCTTTATATCGGAGATCTCACCCATCACCGACGACGGCGTGATTGGGTAGATGGCGATCACCTCATTGGTGGCGTGGGCCACGTGGGCCGCTGCGGTGTTGCCATCAATGGTTACCATTTTTCTGCTCATGCGTTCCTCCCTTTATGTTGGGTATGTTCTGCCGGTTCTCGAACTACACATCGTTGCGTCCTTCCAGCGCCCGCTGAACCGTGGCGCTGTCCACATATTCAAGATCACTCCCCAGCGGAATCCCGTGGGCCAGCCGGGTGGTCCTGACGCCGAGAGGTTTGATGAGCCGGGTGAGGTAGAGGGCCGTCGCCTCCCCCTCCACGGAGAAGTTGGTGGCGATGACCACCTCTGTCACCTCGCTCCCCCGGAGCCGGTTCAGCAGCTCCGCAACCCGGAGATCTCCGGGAGTGACCCCGTTCATGGGAGAGAGCGCCCCCTGCAGGACATGGTAGAGGCCATGGTAGGCGCGGCTCCGTTCCACTGCCAGCAGATCCTGGGGCTCTTCCACCACACAGATCTTGGCCCGGTCCCGGGAGCCGGCGCAGATGGAACAGGGATCATCTTCGGTAATGCCGAAACAGGTGGAACAGAAACCCACCCGCTGGACAACCACCCGCAGACTCTCGGACAGGTCCACCGCGTGTTCGGGGAATTTCAGCAGATGAAAGGCGAGCCGTACCGCGGTCCTCTCGCCGACCCCCGGAAGTTTCCGGAGTTCGGCAAGAAGCCGGGTCAGCGATGGGGAGGAATGTAGCATAGATTCCGAGTGAAATAAAACATATTTCTATTAAATTCCGGAACTTTCACTCACAATAAAAAAAGCCGCGTATAGTTTAGCATTAGTGCAAAACTGCTGTTTTAAAAATGGTTCTAGGTGCATAGGTTCAGGGTTCAAGGTTCAGGGTTCAGGGTTCAGGGTTCAAGGTTCAGGGTTCAGGGTTCAGGGTTCAGGGTTCAGGGTTTAAGAATCTAGAACACTGAACATTGAACCTTGAACAGTTTTGAACCTTGAACAGGGTCTAGAAGAGCCCCGGGATACTGAGGCCGCCGGTGACCTTCCCCATCTCTTCGGCCATCTGAGCCTGGACCTTCTTGAGGGCCTCGTTCACCGCCGAGGTGATGAGGTCCTGGAGCATCTCCACGTCCTCCGGGTCAACCGCCTCCTTCTGGATGGTCAGGCTGAGGATCTGGTTCTTGCCGTTCACCGTTACCGCCACAGCTCCGCCACCGGCGGTCGCCTCGGCGCTCTTCTCCGTCGCCTCTTCCTGCAGTTTCGCCATCCGCTGCTGCATCATCTGCGCCTGTTTCATGATCTGGGCCAAGCCTTTGGACATGGGTAACTCCTCTTGATTTGGTATGTTTTTCCTGGTAGGGACGACGCATGCGTCGCCCCTACGGATCTGTCGTCACGAGCCGTCTGCTTCCTTCTCCACCACCAGTTTCCCGCCGAAGAGCTCCAACGCCGCAACCACGAGAGGATGCCTCTTCAACTCCTCCTCGGCCTGCTTCAGGCTCTCAGCGGATCGGAGCTTTTTTTTTTCATGCACCGTCGGGGGGAGCGTCCCTCGGGATTCGGCCAACTTGACGATCTTGACCTCCGGTTCTCCACCGAAATGCTCCCGCGCCAGGATTTTCAGGGTCACAACCGCCTCGGGCTCCGAGAGGCTGCTGAAGTAGAAGGAGTCACCGGGGAACCCCACCTCCACCTTTACCGGGGAGAGACCAAGGGGGTGTCCGTGCTCCAAAAACGCCCCGAGGCGGGCCTTCTTCTCCTTGACGTACGCCACAAAGCCGCCCCAAGGGTCGCCGCTCCCGGCCATGGGCGCCGGGAGTGACGCCGGCGAAGCCGTTGGAACCGGGGGCGAAGGAGCAGACGCCGGCGTCGCGCCGGGGGGGGGACTACCAGCGGAGGCGAGGAGGCAACCGACAACCGCTCCCCAGCCAGGGGGAGGACGGCACTGGCTCCACCCGACCGGACTCCCCGCTCCAGACTCTTCAGCCGTTCCAGAAGATCTCCGATAGGAATCACCGGGGGGAGAGTCGCGGCGCGGAGCAGCGCCATCTCCAGCACCAGTCGGGGGAAGGAAGAGAGGGCCATCTCGCTCTCGGCCTTGATCAGGAGGGTGATCTGCCGCTGCAGGTCATCCAGGGTAAGCGGGGCCGCCTGCTGTTTCAGCAACGCCAGCTCGGCATCAGCCAGGTCCAGAAGCTCCCCCGGCTGCTTCACCGCCTTGAGAATGGCGAGAACCCGGAACAGCTCCATGAGCTCCTGGCAGAACTGGCGCATACTGTAGCCGAAGGAGTCCACCTGCCGCACGGCGTCGAGCACTCCGGCCGCATCCCTGGCAAAGATCGCCTGGGATGTCTCCAGAAGGAGCCGCCGGTCCACCACCCCCAGGAGGCTCGCTACATCTTCGTCCAGCACATTGTCGCCACAAAAGGCCAGGACCTGATCCAGGGTAGAGAGAGCGTCCCGCATGCTCCCGTCCCCCTTGCGGGCCACCACGTTCAGGGCGCTCTCCGTGACGCTGATCTTCTCGTGACGGACGATCTCCTCAAGCCGGGCCACGATCTTCTTGAGCGGTATCCGCTTGAAGTCGTACCGCTGACAGCGGGAGAGGATGGTGATGGGGAGTTTGTGCGGCTCGGTGGTGGCAAAGATAAATTTGACGTGGGGGGGAGGCTCTTCCAGCGTCTTCAGCAGGGCGTTGAACGCGTTGGTGGAGAGCATATGGACTTCGTCGATGATGACAATCTTGTAACGCCCCCGGGCCGGAAGATACCGGATGGTATCCCGGAGCTCCCGGACGTCGTCGACTCCGGTATTGGAGGCGCCGTCGATCTCCAGCACATCCACTGCGTTGCCGGCGGTGATCTCCAGACAGGCGGGGCAGACATTGCACGGCTCGGTCCCGCTCCCCTGCTCACAATTGAGCGCCTTGGCCAGAATCCGCGCGGAGCTGGTCTTCCCTACCCCCCGGGCGCCGGTGAAGAGAAAGGCGTGGGCGATGCGGCCGGAGGTCATCGCATTGGTCAAGGCCCGGCTGATCTGCTCCTGACCGACCAGATCGGCAAAGGTCTGGGGACGATATTTTCGGGCTAGGACGAGATACGACATGCGCGCCTCAAAAACCTGTTTCGAGTTCCGGGTTCAAGGTTCAAGGTTCATGAGTTCAAGCCGGATTTCGTCACATGGACTCTATCAGTCCCCTTGGTACTGCGCCGCTTCAGGGATTCGTTCATGAAAGGAAGGGAAGTAATACGGTTATGGGTACAACTGATAGCTGGGTTGCCCCGCGGCACACGGAGCCGGTTACTGCCGTTGCTTCCTTCCGGACCTGGCGGAGTTCATAACCTTCCATTGCGCGGGACCCAGCTATCAGTTGTACCCATAACATCCGCAAAACGGACAAACCTGCCGGACGGAGCCGCCACGGCAGGGTTATTGTGGTACTGGCGGAGAGAGAGGGATTCGAACCCTCGGTACGCGTTAACGTACACACGCTTTCCAGGCGTGCTCCTTCAACCGCTCGGACATCTCTCCGTGAAAGAGATGGCACTATAATCCAGCGGTCACCATTTGTAAAGAGCTTTTTACCCCCCGTTCATTCCGCCTGACGCCTCTCGCCTTACACCTCACTCCTCACTCCTCACGCTTCCCTCCGCCACCGGCAGGACCACAGTAAAGGCGCTCCCCTCGCCAAGGATGCTCTCCACCCGGATGCTGCCGCCGTGAGCGGCGACGATCTCCTTCACCAGCGCCAGGCCGATGCCGGTGCCGCCGATCCTGCGCCGGTCGGAACTGTCCACCCGGTAGAACCGCTCAAAGATCTTCTCACGGGCATCGGCGGGAATGCCAAGCCCTTCATCCCTGACCGTTACCTCAACATTCTCCCCGGTTGAGACCGCCGCCAGCACGACCCGCCCCCCCGCTGGGGAGTACCTGATGGCGTTGGAGAGGAGGTTGCCCAGAACCTGGGCCAGCCGCATCTCATCCCCCAGCACAAAAGGTAACCGCTCCGGCGCCTCCACGGTCACACTATGGCTCTTGGAGCCTCCGGCGTAGAGGGCCGCCGCCTCTCTCAGGAGCGGCGCCGGATCGAAGGGGAGAAGGTCGTAGGGGGTAGAGTGTCCCTGCAGCTTCTGGAGGTCCAGATAGGAGGTGATGAGATCGTTGAGCCGCGCCGTCTCCTTCTGGAGGGTCTCCAGACAGCTCCGCCGCTCCTCCGCCGACAGCTCCGGATGCTCCAGAAGCAGCTCAGTAAACCCGAGCATGGCGGTGAGCGGAGTCTGCATCTCGTGGCTTACCGTCGAGAGGAGATCATCCTTGACCCGCTCCAGGGCCCGCTGCTCATTAATGTCCACGAGAAGCTCCATCCGGACGAGAGCACCGTCGGTCCAGCGGATGGCCCGGACGATCCGCTGGTACCAGCGGCCATTTCGCCTGCTCCGGTACTCCGTAATACAGGGGGGTTGGAGCAGGCCATCTATGACCAGCAACTCGTCGGGACACGATTCACCGGAGAGCTCCGCCTCCGTCTCCTCGTGAATGAATGCATGAAAACTCTTCCCCTGCCAGCCTGCTCCATGGAGCAACTCACCGTAATTGTTAAGGTAGATGAGCCGTTTTGTGGTCATATCGCTGACGGAGATGACGACGCTGATGGCGTCGAAGAGCGTGCTCATCTGATTGAGGTTGGTGCGGAGCGCCTCCTCGGTGTGACGCCGCGCCTCCACGGACTCTCCCACATGGCGGCGGATGAGCCCGGCCAGGAGAAGCGAGGAGACCACCACGAAGAACAGCCCCTTATAGGTCTGAATTCGGGTCAGGATTGCGGCGTCCTGCTCCAGGAATGAGAGGAGTCGGTCGGAGCTTGAGATCCAGAGGATGGAGAGTGTGGCATAGATCAGCACGATCCGGAGAGGTGAGAGGTCCGGCAAGCGGCGGTTGCGGTGGGGCATGGTTAGATCCGGAGGTAGAGGTAAAGGTTGAGGTTGAGGTTGAGGACAAGTTGTGATTTTCTCTGTTGCTCCGTTGCTCCGTGTTATTTCGGCTGCCGTTTTTCTGGTTAATCCCTTGACGGAGCGGGAACGGTTCCGGTACTCTCCTCCCCATGAGCGATATTATCGGAAAACAGCGTAAACCGGAACTCCTTTCTCCCGCCGGCTCCCTGGAGGCGTTCTTCGCCGCCATGGAAAAGGGGGCCGATGCGGTCTATGCCGGACTCTCTGAGTTCTCGGCCCGGGCCCGGGCCAAAAACTTCACCCTCCCCCTCATGGAACGGGCCGTGGGATACGCCCACTCCAAGGGGAAACGGGTCTACGTCACCCTCAACACCCTGGTGAAGGAGGGGGAACTCCCCGTGCTGGTGGAGGCCCTGGCGGCCCTGGAAGAGATGGGGGCCGACGGGGTCATCGTCCAGGACCTGGCCGTTGCCCGGCTGGTCCGGCGGCACTTCCCCGGAATCCCGCTCCACGCCTCCACCCAGCTGACCATCCACAACTCCCTGGGGGTTCGGCAGCTGGAGGAGCTGGGGTTCGAGCGGGTGGTGCTGGCCCGGGAGCTCCATCTGGACGACATCCGGGAGATCATCGCCAAGAGCCGGGCGGAGATCGAAGTCTTCGTCCATGGCGCCCTCTGCTTCTCCATCTCCGGTCAATGCTTCTTCTCCTCATTCCTCGGTGGGCATAGCGGCAACCGGGGGCGCTGCACCCAGCCCTGCCGCCGCCAGTACAGTCACCGGGGGAAGGATGGTTTCTACTTCTCCCCCAATGACCTCTCCTCCATCGACCTCATCCCCCAGCTGGTGGACGCCGGGGTGGCATCGCTGAAGATCGAGGGACGGATGAAGTCGGCGGAGTATGTGGCCAGCGTGGTGGCGGCCTACCGCCTGGTGCTGGACGCACCGGAGCGGGAGCGGACCGCTGCCGTGGCTCAGGCCAAAGAGCTGCTGAAGCTCTCCTTCGGGAGGGTCCCCACCAAGGGGTTCCTCGCCTCCCGGACCCCCACGGACATCGCCACCCCCTCCCTGAAGGGGGCCACCGGCCGCTTCCTCGGCGAGATCACCTCCATGAAAAACGGGATGATCACCTTCGAGAGCCGGGACCGGCTCCATGTGGGGGATCGGATCCGGGTCCAGCCGAAGAACGACCAGGCGGGGCGCGGCTTCACCGTCAAGGAGCTCTTCGTGGGGAAGAGCTCCGTCAAGCTGATCAAGGAGAAGGGGATGGTCACCGTCCTCTCCCCGTTCCCCTGCTGCGTGGGGGATACAGTCTTCAAGGTCTCCACCGAGACCGCCTTCACCATGAGCGAAAACGCCTGCCTGCGCCGGCTGGATTCGGCGAAGGGGGCGGCCATCCCCTGTGACCTTACACTCTCCCTGGAGGCCGGCATCCTCCGGATGACCGGGTCTGCCGGCGGCGCCACCGTCTCCAACGAGTTCCCCCTGGGAGAGCTTGAGGCGTCCCGGAGCGACGACATGGCCGGGGTCCTGGCGGCCCAGTTCGGCAAGTGCGGCGACACCCCCTTTATCCTGCATACCCTCACCGCGCCGGAGTTTCCGGCGGTACTCATCCCCCCTGCCCGGCTCAAGGAGATCAGGCGGGAGTTCTACCGCCGTCTCGCAATCGCGGTCACCACCGAAGTGAAGCAGAGACGGCGGAAGTCAGAGTCCGCGGCGCTGGCCTCCCTGCTCGGCCAGCGGAGTGTCTCGCCGACCCGGCAGCCGGAGCTCATCGTCAGGACCGACTCGGTGCGGGATTGGCACCTGCTCCACCGGGATGAGGTGAGCGCCCTCTCCTTCCCGGTAAGCCGGGCCAATCTGCACCAGCTCCCCCAGACGGGGCGCAAGCTCCAGGGACGGGAGGAGCAGATCTGGTGGCGACTCCCCTTCTTCATCACCGAAGAGGAGCTCCCCGCGTTCCGGGAGGCGATCGGCTACCTGAAACAGCAGGGGTTCACCCGGTTCGAGGCCGCCAATCTGTCACACTTCCCGCTGCTGCAGGAACAAGCGACCGCCGGACGGGCGGGCCATCGTCGTAGGGGCGAGGCACGCCTCGCCCAGCAGCCGGATCCCTCCGTCGAGTCAGCAGCGGAGACAATCGTCATCGCCACCGACTATCGCCTCTTCTCCCTCAACAGCCAGGCGCTCCTGGCCTGGGAAGAGATGGGGGTCTCAGCCGCCACCCTCTACATCGAGGATGACGCCCAGAACCTGAGGGCGCTCCTTGGGGCCGATCTTTCCATCCCCCGGAGGGTCATGATCTTCGCCCCGGTGCCGGTCATCACCTCCAAGATCAGCGTCAAGAGTGTCCGGGACGAGACGCCGGTCCAGTCGGACCGGGGAGAAGGGTACGAGGTGACCCAGAAGGAGGGGATGACGGTCATCACCCCCACCACCCGCTTCTCCCTCGTCCAGCACCGCAACCGCCTGCTGGAAATGGGGTGCAAGAGCTTCGTCGTCGACCTCAGCGGGCTCAACCGGGAGGAGAAGGAGAGAGTCCTGGACGCGGTGAAGCGGGGGGATGAGCTGGCGGGAACTTCGGAGTTCAACTTCAGCATGGGGCTGGTCTGATGGCGGGACCGGCTCATTGACCAGCAGAAAGTGATGGAACGGCACAAGGAAAAAGGGTACTATCGGCGGCTGTTCCTCACTCTCGGGCGTATGCCATACGCCCCAACCATACGGAGATACGTTATATGATCGTCATACCCGCCATCGATCTGAAAGAGGGGCGCTGCGTCCGGCTGGAGCAGGGGCTCATGGAGCGGGACACCGTCTTCAACGACAACCCCGCGGCCCAGGCAGTGGAGTGGCAACGTCAAGGGGCTGAACTGCTCCATATCGTCGACCTGGACGGCGCCTTTGCCGGCGAACCGAAGAACCGTGCAGCCATCGAGGCCATCGTCAACGCCATCACCATCCCCTCCCAACTTGGCGGCGGCATCCGCGACCTGGCCACGGTGGAGGCATACCTCTCCCTGGGGGTCAGCCGGGTCATCCTGGGTACCGCGGCCCAGAGGAACCCGGAGCTGGTGAAAGAGGCGTGCGCCAAATTCCCCGGCCGGATCGTGGTGGGGATCGACGCCAAGAACGGCATGGTGGCGGTGCAGGGGTGGGCCGAGGTAACGGGGATCACCGCAGTGGAGTTGGCCAGGAAGTTCGAAGGGTACGGCGTGGCGGCCATCATCTACACCGACATCGCCCGGGACGGCATGCTCCAAGGGCCCAACCTGGAGGCGACCAAGGCCCTGGCCGAGGCAGTCAACATCCCGGTCATCGCCTCAGGCGGGGTCTCCACTCTCAAGGATATCCAGAACCTCATGGCCATCGAATCATCCGGCGTTACCGGGGTTATCACCGGCAAGGCGGTCTATACCGGCGCCATCCGGCTGGCCGAGGCGATTGCGCTGACCAAGGGAGTCGTCCTCGCCTCTTGATCTTCTCGATATTCGGGCAGAAGGATGGAATCTCTTCAGATGGCTGCAACAGCGATCAACGCACGGGAAGGAGTGGTTATGCAAGCGGTTCGGGAAATAATCAACAGCAATGTTTTGAAAAATGTGTTCAATCTTCCACCCGAATTGCAGAACAGGACGGTTGAAGTACTTATCCTCCCGTCCGATGAGCCATTTCTGGTAAAAACTGTTTTCAAGCCGGAGGAATACTCTGGAGTCCTGAAACTGGATGACCCGGCCGCTGCGGCCAGCAGCATTAGGGCCGAATGGGAGCGTTGCTGATGTATCTGGTTGATACCAATATCCTCATCTACCACTTTGATGACTCGATTCCCTTTGCCTCAAAATCCGAGCTCAATCGTATTTTTAGAGAACATTTCAATATTTCTGTGATCACCCGGATGGAGTTTCTCGGTTTCCGTGGGCACACAAAGGAATCCTTCGCGAAAGCTGAACGGTTTCTCTCCTTTGCCACGGTCATCAGCCTGGAAGAATCCATTGTTTCAAGGGTAATCGAGTTGCGCAGAAGTTTTGCCATCAAGCTGCCGGATGCCGTAATTGCCGCGACCGCCTTGCTGTACGATCTGACCCTGGTCACGCGCAATACTGACGATTTTCTCGGGTGCGGCGTCTCCGGTTATAATCCCTTTGAATCAGCCTGCCACAAACAACCGCTCACACCATGAACCTCCTCCACGGTCTTAATCCATCCCAGAAGGATGCGGTACTCCATGGCAAGGGACCGCTCCTGATCCTGGCAGGCGCCGGCTCTGGGAAGACCCGGGTCATCGTCCACCGGATCGCCAGACTCATTGAAGAGCTGGGGGTAAAACCCTGGAATATTCTGGCGGTGACTTTTACAAATAAGGGAGCCGGTGAGATGAAGGAGCGGGTGCAGCGGCTCCTGCCGGGTTCCGACCTCCCCCTCATCACCACCTTCCACTCGGCCTGCGTCCGGATCCTCCGCCGTGACGGCCATCATCTCGGCTTCCAGCGCAACTTCACCATCTATGACGACAAGGATAGCGAGCGGCTCCTGAAAGAGGTGGTGCTCGGTCTCAATATCGACGAGAAGAAGTTCCCGGCCAAGGGGTTCGCCGCCTTCATCGACGGCTGCAAGAACGCCGGCAAGGAGCCGCAGGATGTGCCGGCTGCCACGGGGGATCTCTACGACGCCAAGGCGACCCAGGTCTATGCCGCCTATCAGCTGCGGCTCCAGAAATGCAACGCCCTGGACTTCGGCGACCTGGTGATGCAGACCGTCCGGCTCCTGGAGCAGATCCCGGAGGTACAGGCCTTCTACCGTCACCGCTACCAGTGGCTCCTGGTGGACGAGTACCAGGACACCAACCCGATCCAGTACCGGTTCATCCGGCTCCTGGCCGGCGACCACGGCAACCTCTGCGTGGTGGGTGACGACGACCAGTCCATCTACCGCTGGCGGGGGGCGGATATCCGGAACATCCTGGACTTCGAGCGGGACTTCCCCGATGTCACCGTGGTGAAGCTGGAGCAGAATTATCGCTCCACCAAGACCATCATCACCGCCGCCGGCGCAGTGGTGGCCAAGAACCGGGGGCGCAAAGGAAAGACCCTCTGGACGGACAATCCCGAAGGGGAGCGGATCGTCTACCGGCGGCTGGAGAGCGAGCGTGACGAGGCGCGGCTGGTCTGCACCGAGATAGAACGGCACCTCCGCCGGGGGGGAAACATCAAGGATGCCGCGGTCTTCTACCGGACCAACGCCCAGTCCCGGGTGGTGGAAGACGCCTTGGTGCAGGCGGCGCTCCCCTACCATGTGGTGGGGGGGGTCCGGTTCTATGCGCGACTGGAGATCCGGGACATCCTCTCCTATCTCAAGATCATCGACAACCCGGCGGATGAAATTTCTTTCAGACGGATCATCAATGTCCCCTTGCGGGGAATCGGCCACGCCACGGTGGACCGGATCTCCGAACTGGCGGTAACAGAGGGGATCACCTTCGGCGAGGCCCTCGGACAGTCCGCCACGGGGAGTTACCTGGCGGCCGGCACCCGGGGAAAGATCGCCGGCTTCGTGGCCATGATGGAGCGGTTCCGGGAGCTGGCAACGGAGCTCCCCCTCTCGGAACTGACGGAGAGCATCCTCGACGAAACCGGATATGAGGCGAAGCTTTTAAAAGAGCGGACAGAAGAGGCAGAGGACCGGCTCTCCAACCTCAAGGAGCTCCTCACCGCCATGGAGGAGTTCCAGCAGAACAACGAGGAGCAGACTCTCTCCGCATTCCTGGAACGGGTGGCGTTGGTCTCCGACATTGAACAAGAGGGGACGGGGAAGGAGTCGGTGACCCTCATGACCCTCCACTCGGCCAAGGGGTTGGAATTTCCGCTGGTCTTCATGATCGGCATGGAGGAGAAACTTTTCCCCCATGTCCGCTCGCTGAGCGACCCGGAGCAGATGGAAGAGGAGCGGCGGCTCTGCTACGTGGGGATGACCCGCGCCCGGGAGCGGCTCTTCCTCCTCAACGCCCGGCGGCGTCACATCTTCGGCCAGGAACAGCTGAATCCCCCCTGCCGCTTCATCAAAGAGATCCCGCCAGGGCTCCTGGACGAGGAAGAGTCGTATCAGCCGGGCCTCGGTTTGAGCGGCGGAGGGTACGTCTGGGGCGCCGGCAGGCAGACGGCGGGTGCGCCGCCCCCCTTCACCCCTCCCCAGGAGCCGTCCCGCCACAACCTGGCGGCCATCTTCGACGAAGCGGAGGATAACGGGTTTCCCGAGGTGGAGCTGGTGCCGGAAGAGCAGGAGGGGGTCTGGCTGGGGATGAAGGTCCGCCACGCCAAGTTTGGCGGCGGCACGGTGAGGAAAATCGAGGGAAAGGGGGACGATCAGAAGGTGATCGTCTGGTTCAACTCCGTGGGGCCGAAGAAGCTGCTGGTACGGTTCGCGGGGCTGGAGAGAGGGTAGCAAGCGCCTGGAACTCCTCCACAGCCATCGGCCTGCCGAACAGGTTCCCCTGATAACTCATGCACCCCAGGTCACCCAGAATCCGGCGCACCCCCTCCTCCTCGACCCCTTCGGCAATGACCGAGAGCCCCATGCTTCCGCCGAGGGCGATGATCGTCTGGGCGATCACGACGCTGCTCTGGTCGGTGAGAAGGTTCCGGACAAAAGAGCGATCGATCTTCAACTGATCCAGGGGGAGACGCTGCAGATAGGCGAGAGATGAATATCCTGTCCCAAAATCGTCCAGGGAGAAGCTGACACCGATCCTCTTGAGGGCGGTCATCTTCTCCACCACGTCATCGATATCGCTGATCAGCAGACTCTCGGTAAGCTCCAGCTTCAACCGCCGGGGGTCGGCCCCTGTTCTCACCAGGATGCCGGTCACATGTGCGACAAAATCACTCCGCGCAAACTGGCGGGCGCTGACATTGACCGCCAGAGTCAGCTGTGCCAGCACCGGTTGATCTCCCCACGCCACCAGACGGTCACAGGCGGTTTCCAGCACCCAGTCGCCGAGAGGATGAATCAGGCCGGACTCCTCTGCAACCGGGATGAATAACGTCGGCGGCACCATGCCATGCCGCGGCCGATCCCACCGCAGGAGCAGTTCCGCGCCGATGATCCGGTCGTGGGAATCGACCTGCGGCTGGTAGTGTAGAAAAAACTCCCCTTTGGCCACCCCCTCACGCAGACCGCTGACCAGCTCCGCACGTAAGGTGACAGCGGCCTGCATCTCGGCGTCGAAGAAACGGAGCGTATTCCGTCCGGCGGCCTTGGCTTCGTACAGCGCCAGATCGGCCTGTTTCATCAGTTCAGCAACACTGCTTCCCGGAGGCGAGAAGAGGGCCACGCCGATACTGACGCTCCCTTCATAGACAAGATCATTCAGGGTGTACTGTTGACTGAGGAGAGCCAGCAGCGTCCGGCCTGTCGACTCCGACCGTCCGGCCGCTTCATGCAGATCGCTCCCCAGGTCCTCCAGCATCACGACGAATTCATCTCCGCCGAGGCGACCGGCCGTGTCGCTGGCGCGGATGCTCGTCTTCAACCGTTCTGCGACCTGTTGCAGCAGCAGATCGCCGATGATATGCCCCTGCGTGTCGTTGAGCGTCTTAAAATTGTCCACATCGATGAACAGCAGGGCGCCACAGCTCTGATTGTGCCGGATGGCGGAGAGCGCCTGCTGGAGCCGATCCTGCAGCAAGCGCCGATTGGGGAGGTGGGTCAGGGGATCGTAGAACGCCAGATGAATGATCTTGGCCTCTGCCTGTTTGCGCAGGGTGATGTCGGTCTGCGTCCCCACATAGTGGGTAACCCCACCCGATGCATCCCTGACCGCGGTGAAGGTAACCCAGTCGGCGGAGATCTCGCCGTTTTTTCGCTTGGTACTGATCTCCCCCTGCCACGAACCGCTCAACAGCAGAGCGGACCACATCTCCGAGTAAAATCCCGGCGGATGCTGATTTGAGCGAAGGATGCGCAGCGGTCGGCCGACTGTCTGAGCCGCGGTGTAGCCGGTGGCCTGGGCGAACGACTGATTGATCCGAAGAATCACCCCGCGCCGGTCGGTGATCAGCATCCCCTGTTGCGACTCGAAGGCCGTCGCCGCGATACGCAGCTCGGCTTCCGCGGAATCCAGCGCGCTCATGTCCGTATCCATACAGAACAGGATTGGACTCTCTCCGGGGACGGCGACCACGGTATGACAGGAGTAGACGGGAACCTTCCGGCCATCCTTGTGCCTCAATTCAAGGCGCCCGGCGGGGATCCCCTGCCCCGACTCGAACATCCACCGGACAGCCCCCTCCACGATACTCCGCATCTCAGCGGGGATGATCAGATCCAGCAGATTCCCCCCCAGGGCTTCCTCGGCGCTATAGCCGTAGATTGCCTCTGAGGCGCGGTTCCAGTAGACAACCGTACCGTCGGGAAGATAGCCCTGAATCGACAGGGCCTCGGCGTCTTCGAACAGCTTCTCAAAGCGCGCCTCGGCAATTTCACGAGCGTTTTGTCGGCTCCGTCCAGCCGGTTCAGTCACTTTTTCTGACATCGTACCGCCGCCATTTTCCACCCCGATATTTCAAGGGACAACCAATAAACCAAGAAAAAGCCGCCACGTCGGAGGAACCCGACGGTGGCGGCTGTCAAATTACCTTCTTTTCTCGACTGCTGTCAACCGGATTTCACACCAGCATCCCCCCTTACCGTATACGGCTACTCCATGATGATGTCGGGGGAACCGAGGATCACCTCCGGCTCTTCAGCCTCGGTATCGCTCTCGTTATTGAGGACCCGCTCCATCTGCGCCACGTCCAGCTCATTCTCCCACCGGGAGACCACCACCGTGGCGACCCCGTTGCCGATGAAGTTGGTCAGAGCCCGGGCCTCGGACATGAAGCGGTCGATGCCGAGGATCAGGGCCAGACCGGCCACCGGGATGGTGGGGATGGCGGAGAATGTGGCGGCAAGGGTTACAAAGCCGCTCCCCGTGAC
This sequence comes from uncultured Geobacter sp., assembly GCA_903857795.1. Classification (GTDB taxonomy): domain Bacteria; phylum Desulfobacterota; class Desulfuromonadia; order Geobacterales; family CAIOGM01; genus CAIOGM01. Next base: position 22,914 of record CAIOGM010000143.1, on the reverse strand, counting down.
CCCGGCCGCCCCCTTGGAGGTGAGGAGGAGCACCCCGAGGATGGTGAAGGTCTGGGTCATGGTGAGCGGGGTGTTGGTGGCCTGGGCCACGAAGAGCGCCGCCATGGTGAGATAGATGGAAGTGCCGTCCAGGTTGAAGGAGTAGCCGGTGGGGACGACCAGCCCCACCACCGACTTGGTGCAGCCCAGGTTCTCCAGCTTGGCCATGAGCCGCGGCAGGGCAGACTCAGAGGACGAGGTCCCCAGGACGATGAGGAGCTCTTCCTTGATGTACAGGATGAACTTGAAGATATTGAAACCGCAGAGCCTGGCGATGGCGCCCAGGACCACGAAGATGAAGATGACACAGGTCAGGTAGAAGCTTCCCATGAGCATCCCCAGTTTGGAAAGGGAGCCGAGCCCGAACTTGCCGATGGTGAAGGCCATGGCCCCGAAGGCGCCGATGGGAGCGGCCTTCATGATCACGTTGACGATACCGAAAAAGGTGTGGGAGAGCTGGTCGATCAGCCGGAAGAGCCCCTTCCCCCGTTCACCCATGGCGGAGAGAGCAAAGCCGAAGAGGACCGCGAAGAAGAGCACCTGCAGGATATCCCCCTTGGCGAAGGCGTCGACCACGCTGCTCGGGATGATGTTCATCAGAAAATCTGTCGTACTGTGGGACTGTGCCTGGGAGGTGTAGGTTGCCAGCGCCTTGGTGTCGATCTTGGTCACATCGGCGTTGAAACCGGCGCCTGGCTGAATGACGTTCACCACCACGAGACCGATGGCCAGGGCCAGGGTGGAGACGATCTCGAAGTAGAGAAGCGCCTTGGCCCCCACCCGCCCGACCTTCTTCATGTCTTCCATCCCCGCGATGCCGGTGACCACGGTACAGAAGATGATCGGGGCGATGATCATCTTGATCAGCTTGATGAAACCGTCACCCAGGGGCTTCATCGCGCTCCCGGTCTCCGGGGAGAAACGCCCCACGAGCACCCCCACCGTGATGGCGCAGAGAACCTGAAAATAGAGATGCCGATAAAACCTCTTCTTACCCATGACGGACTCCTCGCTTGTACGTGGTGTGGTCGTTGACTGCGGCATCCGGGACGGGAAACGAGATGTCGTTTTGTTGCCGCACGATGTCACTCTCCAAAGCAAGAGAGATACCAATTACCGGCAAACAGTTAACAACAGGGAATCATTACACAATAGCCGGTTTTACCGGTGCAGTGCCCTGCGAATGGTCATAACTGAGATTATGAAGAGGAGCAGAGGCAGTCGAAAAGATCGGCGATATCAGGAGGTTGAGTGTTCATAACCGGGGTTATGAACATAACCCCGGTTATGCCCATTGGCAGGAGAGGGATGGGAGGATGAAGGTGCGGCCGGGAAACGGCCATCGGTGCTGAAAAACCGTTCTACAGTGGCGTACGTCCCTGCTTGAGTCTCTTGGAGAGAGCCGGCTGGGAGATGCCCAGGAGCCGGGCCGCCAGGGTCTGATTCCCCGCGGCCCGCGACAGCGCCTCGGCCACGAGGAGCTCCGCCGCCTCGCCGAAGGTGGGGAGCCGGAGGAGGCCACTGAAGAGGTTTGTCCCTGCGGGAGCCGGCGCCGGCCGCGTCTCCCGGCGTCCCGTGATCCGGATAAAACTCTCCATGGAGAGGATCCGCTCCCGGTGAACACTGACGGCATCGTAAACCATGGCCCGCAGCTCCCGGACATTGCCGGGGAAGTCGTAGGCGGCCAGGAGCGGGCCCAGCTCCCTGGGCGGGGTCGGCCGCTTCTTCCCCAGCGCCTGAGCCGCCTGGGTGAGGAAATGATCCAGGAGGAGCGGGATGTCCCCCTTCCGCTCCCGCAGGGAGGGGATCTGGACGTGGTGCGTCCGGAGCCGGAAGTAGAGGTCCCGCCGGAACCCCCCGCTCTGCTCTCGCGCCGAAAGATCCCGGTGGGTGGCAACGATGACCCGGGCCTTGATCCGCCGGGGGCGGTCGCTCCCCAGGGGAAAGTACTCCCCCTCCTGGATGAGGCGGAGAAGTTTGACCTGGGACGGAATACTCAGGTCGCCGATCTCATCGAGGAAGAGGGTGCCATCGGTGGCCTCTTCGATCATCCCCCGCCGTGGCTGGTCGGCGCCGGTATAGGCGCCCCGGAGATGACCGAAGAGGGTATCGGCGAAGACGGTGTCGTCCAGTCCGGCCACGTTGACCGAGACGAGGGGCCCCCGGCAGCCGCTCAGGGTATGGGCGGCCCGGGCGATGAGCTCCTTGCCGACCCCGCTCTCTCCGGTGATGAGGAGCGGCTGGGGGCTCTTGGCCACCGCCTCCAGGTAGGCGAAGATGGTCAGCATGGCCCGGTCGGCGGTGACGATTCCGCTGAAGAGCTCCGGCCGCCTCAGCCCGCCCCCCAGCAGCTGGCTCGACATCTCCCGGTTCTCCTGCTGAAGCTCCCGCATCCGGATGGCGCGGAGCACCCCTCCCAGCAGGCGGTCCTCTTCAACGGTCTTGACGAAATAGTCGAAGGCGCCGAGCTTCACGCAACGGACGGCATGCTCCACCTGGTTCATCCCGCTGATGACGATGACCATCAGGTCGGGATAGCTCTCGACGATTCCGGCCAGGAGTTCCTCACCGGAGAGGTGGGGCATGGTCAGATCCAGGAGCACCAGGCCGATCTCCCGGCTCTCCAGGAGCGCCATAACCTGGCGGCTGTCGCTGCAGGTGAGGATGTTGGTGATGCCGGCAGAACGCTCCAGGGTCAGGGAGAGAGAGCGGAGCCAGGCCGGTTCATCGTCCACCAGGAGGAGTCCAAACCCGGGATAGCGGGAGGCATTCATCATGCGGAGAGCTCCTCTGATACGGGAAGTGTCAGGGTGACGGTGGCGCCGCAACCGGGTTCTGAAGAGAAGCTCAAGGAGCCGCCGTGCTCCTTGACGATCCCGGCCGAGATGGAGAGGCCGAGGCCGGTCCCGCCGCTCTCCCGTTTCGTGGTGAAGAACGGATCGGTGAGATGGGGGAGGTCGGCGGCGCGGATCCCTCTCCCCTCGTCCCGCAGTTCCAGGATCACGCTCCCCGTCTCCCGGTCATGGCGGAGTTCCAGGGCTATCCCTCGTTCCGGATCGGGAAGGGCCTGGCAGGCATTGACGATCAGGTTGACCACCACCTGTTCGATCCGGTAGGGGTTTCCCCGGAGCTTCGGCAGATCGTCGGCATACCGGGCCGTAAACCGGCTGGTGGCCTTGCGGAGGGTCGGCTCCACCAGGCGGAGCGCCCCCTTCACCACCGCGGTGAGATCCATCGGCTCCTTCACTGCGGCATCGTCGGGACGGGCGAACTCCCTGAGTTCCTCGACGATCCGCTTGATCCGCCGGGCCCCCTCCAGAGTCTCGTCCAGCATGATCGGAACCTCGTCCCGCATCCGGCTGTAGGGGATTCCCCCCAGGGGAAAATCCCCCTGCTCCCGGTACCGCTCCTCCAGCAGCTCCACGGCGTCCCGGTAGACCTCCCGGAGAATCGGCAGGTTGAGCAGCAGCAGCCCGGTGGGGTTGTTGATCTCGTGGGCCACCCCAGAGACGAGAATCCCCAGAGTTTTCATCTTGTCGGCCTGGAGCAGCTGGGCCTGGTTGAGCCGGAGCTCCTCCACGGCCCGCTCCCGCTCCTCCACCTCCCGGGCAAGAGAGTCCGTCCTCAGGGCGACCTGCCGCCGGAGAGACCGGGACCAGAGGAGCGTAGCGCAGAGGATGAGGAGGAGCGGAACCACCACCACGGCGGCGGAGCGGGCAACCTCGCGCCAGGAGAGCGGCTGCTGCTCCAGCACCCCCAGCCACCGGTCGTGAATCTGCTGGAACTCTCCGGTCTTCTTGAGGATGGCCAGCCCTTCGCTGAACCGGGCGAGAAGTTCGTAATTCCCCTTTTTCACCCCGTAGCCGTAGGGGTAGAAGGCGACACCGGTGGCCGACATGACCAGGTTGCTAAGGTTCAGCTCGCGGATGAGATAGGTCCCGGGGAGGGCCGCCACCACGGCATAGTCATGCTTCCCCGAGGCGAGGAGCCGGAGCGCATCAGCCGGGGTCTCCGTGAGGATCAGCCGCCGCGCAACCCCCTTCTCCGCCAGGAGGTCGTGCATGATGCCGCTCTGGAAGACGATGACCTCCTTCCCCTTCAGCTCATCCAGGGAGCGGGCCAATGGTGAGTCGCGACGGCTGAAGATGGCATGGCTGACGATGCTGTGGGGAGGAGAGAACTCCATGCTCCTGCTCCGGGCCTCGGAGAAGGAGATTCCCTGAAGGATCTCCACCCGTCCCGCCTGGAGGTCATCCCGCATCTCCTTCCACCCCCCCATCCGGAAAGTCACCTGCAGCCCCATCACCCGGCTGATGGCCCGGGTGAGTTCCACGTTGAAGCCGGCGGGCCGACCGCTCTTGTCAACAAACTCGTAGGGGGGGTAATCACGGTCGCCGCCGACGACGATGACCGGCTGAATATCGGCGACGGGCGCTTCACCGGGGAGCGCCGGACCGGGGACGAGGAGGGTCAGCAGGAGGATCACTGTAAGGTGGATCCCCATCCGAACAGCTCTCCGGATCATGGCGCCACCCCGCTCCACGCCGCGCCGAAGACCCCGGCAGAATCGCCGAGTCGGTTCTTCAGGATCGGGGTCCGGAGGTCGTCGTGGAAGGCGTACTGCCGGACCCGCTGGACCCCTATGGTATAGAGCTCGTCGATGGCCGAGAGCCCCCCGCCGAGGATCACCGCATCGGGGTCAAGGATGGAGATGAGCCCCCCCAGGCAGCGGCCGAAGTCGTCCAGAAACCGGTCGAAGCTCTCCCGGCACTCCCTAGCGCCATCCCGGGCTCCGGCCACGATCTCCATCATGGTCAGCTTCCGGCCATACCGGGCGACAAAGGCCTTCTCTACCCCGGAGCCGCTGATCTTCGTCTCCACGCACCCCCGGTTGCCGCAGTAGCAGGGGGCGCCCAGAGGGTCTACCGGGAAGTGCCCCCACTCCCCGGCGATCCGGTGAGCCCCTTCCCGCACCACGCCATCGATACAGAGCCCGCCGCCGCACCCCGTCCCCATGATCACCCCGAAGACGAGCCCATACCCCTGTCCGGCTCCCTGTCGGTACTCGGCCAGCACGAAGCAGTCGGCATCGTTGCGGATTCCCACCCGCCGGCCGAGGAGCCGTTCCAGATCATTTTGCAGAGGTCGACCGATGAGGCAGGTGGAGTTGGCGTTGCGGACCAGGCCGGTGACGGGGTCAAGGGAGCCGGGGATACCGACCCCGACAGAGTAGGGACAGCCGGCGGGAACCAGGGAAGCCGTTTCGGTGATGAACCGGTGGAGGGAGGCAAGCAGGGGAGCGTACCCCTCAGCAGCCGGAGACGGAATCCGGCTCCGCAGGAGCACGGCTTCATCCGGCGCCAGGAGGAGCGCCTCGATCTTGGTGCCGCCCAGGTCGATGCCCAGGCGGTAGGGGGAAGCGGGGTCAGACATGAGGAACGGTGCCTGTACCAGCCTCATCCGGACGAACCGGAGTGCGGGGGAGCTTGACGGTGAAGGTGGTCCCGCTCCCTAAGCTGCTTTCCACCAGGAGCTCTCCGTTGTGCTGCTTGATTATCTCATAGGAGATGCTTAAGCCCAGCCCGGTTCCCGCCCCCACCTCCTTGGTGGTGAAGAAGGGGTCGAAAATCCGCTTCATGATCTCCTCCGGAATCCCGCTCCCGGTGTCGCTGACCGAGGCATAGACAAAAGAGTCGTCATGCCGGCAGCGCAGGATGATCTCTCCCGGCCGGGTAATGGCCTGGCCGGCGTTGACCAGCAGATTGAGAAAGACCTGATTCAGCTGGCCGGGATTGCAGAGAACCTCCGGCACGGGAGCAAACTCCTTGCGGATTTCGGCCACATATTTCAGTTCGTTGTAACAGATGTTCAGGGCGCTCTCCATGCAGCGGCTCAGGTCGACCGGTTCATTCTCCACCAGTGCGTCCACCCGGGAAAAGCTCTTCAGGTCCTGGACGATCTTCGTGACCCGTCTCGCTCCCTGTAGCGACTCCCTGATCAGGTCGACCCCGTCTCCCAGGAGCTGCTCTATCTCCAGGGACTCCCTGCTGGCAGCGACGAGCTCCCGGGTCGGCGGCGTCAGTTCACCGCTAACCTGCTCCAGCCAGAGACGGTCAAACCGGACCAACTGATCGAAATACTCGGCCAGTGTCCGCAGGTTGCTGGAGATGTACCCCATGGGATTATTGATCTCATGGGCCACACCGGCCGCGAGTTGGCCGATGGAGGCCAGCTTGTCCTGCTGGAGCAGCAGCCGGTCTTTCGCCCGGTTCTTCTGTACCTCGTCCTGAATCCGGTTCTCCAGGGTCAAATTGACGGACAACAACTCCTGCTGGTGATCAAAGAGAGCTTCCTCTGCCTGTTTACGTGCGGTGATATCCCGGGCAATGCCGATCAGTCCGGCCACCACTCCATTCTGATCATAAAACGGCACCTTGATGGTCTCAACCAGCGCATTGCTCCCATCAACCAGCGTAATCGAATCTTCACTGGAGCGGGCAGAGCCGGCGGCCATGACCTCCCGGTCCTGCTGACGGAACAGTTCGGCCAAGGCGCGATCGGGCACTACGTCAAAATCGTTACAGGAGATAATCTGCTCCTTGGGCCTGCCGGCGAATTTCGACACAAAGGCGTCGTTACATCCCAGATAGACACCATTTTTGTCCTTGATGAAAATCAGGTCAGGGATGGAGTTGATCATGGTCTGCATGAACTGCGTTTCGCTTTCGATCCGCTGGATGAGCTGCTGCATGGTGGCGGCCATCCGGTTGAACGCCTTGAATATGGGTGCAAACTCCGGCTGCGTCACCCTGGGGACCCGGGTGGAGAAATCACCGTCCACCAACCCTTGGGTACAGAGGGTCAGCTCTTTCAGGACCACGAGATTCCCCTTAAGCACCAGGGCGGTGGCGACCAGGAGGATGACCGACAGGAGAACGATCCCCGCGGTTCCCCAGAGCAGCGCATCCCAGATAGTAGTGGTCGTGGCGACGGCCGTGGTCACGGTGCTGAGCTCCCCGTAAAAGAGTCCGCCGAAAACAAGTCTCTTAGAATGCTCCTGCCTGGCCAGACCGGTGAGAGTTCCCAACCACGCAGGGGCACAGCTCTTTTCCGGCTCTGTCTTGACCAGAATGATCTTTCCGTTCCGGTCGACCCACCTGACCTGAAAAACATCCTTGCCGCTGATGCGCCCCCTGAAATACTTCTCAATGCTCGCATCATCACCGATAACCGCCTCATCGGCGATGGCGCCGGCAAAGTCTTCCAGGCGGAGCAGGCTCTCCTCAACGAACCGTTTCTTCTGCATGGTGAACGTGCCGACCATGACCAGGAGAAAGAGCGCAACGATTGAGATCATGATTATGGCGCAATTCACCAGGAGGAGCTGCCGAAACAGCGACTGGCGTTTCCAGGATAAGAGGGGGCTTATCATCGTCACTACCTGTATTCCGGGAGAGTCGTCGTCTTGTAAAAATCCCACTGATTGCGGTACTCTTTATCCGATGACGGTTCAAACCCCAACGGTGGTTTCTGGCCGATGAGTGCGGCGCTGGTGGCGAGGATCTTACCCCCTTCGGGATCGGTGTTCATCTCGATCATCGCCTTGCGCACCGTGGCAACCGTCTTGGCTGAAACCCTCGGATGGGCAACAAGGGGGAGATTGAGGAACTCCTGGGAGCGCCAGATAACCCGGTACGCCAACTTCTCCCGCTGGGCAAAATCACGCATCACCTGAGAGTTGACCCCGGCGGCCACGACCTTCCCCCCCTTGAGCTGGGCCATGATCCCCTCCTGGTTCCCCCCGAACACCGGCTTGACCGTAACACCCCGGCGGATCAGGGCATCCATCGGCACGGCATAGCCGACAAAAGCCGCCTTGGAGGGGAAGCCGATCTCCCGGCCGTTCAGCTCTTCAAGCGTACGCACCGGCGACCCCTCGGTCACGACGATCTCGCCCCGGATGGAGTCCTCATGGGGGCGGGCAAAAACATGGTACCCGACCCTGGCGTTGGCGGGGTTGAAGATGTGATTGGTATAGGCGAAATCGTACTCCCCCTGCCCCACCTTGACGGAATAATCCTGCCCGCTCTTCTCCACCTTCATCTCCAGCCTGACGCCGCTTTTCCTGGCCACATACGCCAGGATAGGGTTCCAGTATTGGGCCGTCAGCACTGCGTTACGCTGGGGGTTGACCCCGAAGGTGAAACTGTCGCCGGCGGCGAACGTGCATGAAGCCCCAAGCAGCAGTAGCAGTAGCGTGCAACAGACCGATGCGGTGCTCCGTTTCATGGTCTCCCCCTTGTGTCATTGATTCTGCTCTTGCCATTCGTGTGCCGCCCGTCCGAGCAGTTCACGAAAAGCGGCAAAGAGTTTTCGCATCGGCGGTTGTTTGTAGGGGAACAGAGAGATCGGATCTGCGGCATGCACAAACCCGATGTTGTCCAGTTCAAAAATGAGCAGGTTGCCTTCAACTGTTTCGCTGCAATCGATAACGGCGTAATCGAGACCGATCCGCTCACCGATCACCCGGAACGGCTCCTTGTGCCTGAAGGCGAAGTCAGCATCGAAATCAGCCATGAATTTCGCCTCTTCGGCGCGCTTCTCGGCGCTTTCCGTCATCCCGGCAGAGGTGTAATGGACCACCCACTTTTCGGAAATCGCCCCATGGCAGACATACGGCCGACCGTCGATCAGGGCTATACGATACTTGCGGTACAGGCCGTCGGTCCCCTGGTAATCGACAAAACGTGCGGCACTGAAGTCGTCTGCATCTGTCGAACTCAGGTAGTCGCCAACGGCCTCCGCACTGTCAAGCCGTGCCAGCCCCTTGCCGCCGTGGGTGCCCACCGGCCGTAGAATGATCGGGAAGTCACCCTCCCCGATCAGGTCGGGAACTGATCGTTCACTCCGCTGAAGCTGCAGCAGGAGTTCCCTGCCAACACGGGCCGAAACCGGCATCTCCAGACCGGGAACAGATTGAAGCAGCGCACTGACCCTCTCCCGTGACAAGGAGATGATTCGTCCGGGCCTGTTCAGCACGGGGCGAAGAAAAGAGTACTCGAGAGCATTGAGACGTTCCAGCAGCGGCCGGTTCCGGTCCGATTGGGCGATGGCGATAAACAGCACATCATGCTCCGGCAGCGGGTCGGGAATAGGGAGATTCAGAGAGACATAGAGGAGATCCAGCGCCACATCGGACCCCTCCAGGAGAAAGTCCAGAGGTGTGTTCTCCAGCAGGTCGCCGGCTTTCACGATGGCAAGGAGTCTGATTCCCGGCCGACCGCCAGCCGTCAGCAGATGATACTGCTGCCGGATGGTTATCGCCTTGGCCTGCAAATCCAGCGCCATATCGCCGTTTCCCGTCAACCAAAACAGCACCGACAACCCCATCAGCCTGTCGGCAAGATCGGGATTGTTCGCCGCTGTTGCCGCAAGCCGGCCCATATCCACCCCTGACGCCAGCTGCCGCATAAACGACGCCATGCCGATGAATGAGGGAGTGTCGCCGGAGTCAATGGCGCTGGGTAGCGAAGAATCATTATTCATAGGATCATTCAGTGAATTCCATCCCGGTAACTCGAGAGCGTACCCCAAAGCTTGCCCTTCTGCCCCCCTTTGAACCCTTGCGAAAAAGAGCCGTCGGCACTTTTTATGTCCATTTCGGCATGCCGAAATGGACATCCAACATACCGGAAAATAACAATTCAGGACAGAATAAAACGCAATTTTTTTATCAAAAAATCTAATGAAATGCCAGTTTAGCCAAGGATATGCCAACTTATCAACGTGAGAGTCTGCCCCCAGCGCACCATTTATTCTTACCCACCCCGCCGATTATCTTTGAACATCTCCACCGGCATCGAATGACGTAACTGCCAGACCAGCTTGATGGGGCGCTCGCCTTCGTGGCTAACCCGCTCCACCGGCCCAAGATAGGTAAAAGGGACGGTGACTCCGTTCCGTTTTTTCTGGTCGCGGGCAAACACCAGGATGGTATAGCCCCTTTCCATGTGGTGTATGAAATTCTGACCGTCTATGTGATGTTGCGCAGTATTCGCCTGTGACTCCCAATGGAGAAGTTCTCTGCTGATTGGATAATCCGCATACATGGTGCTGGGTGAGAACTCCTTTTCGCTCTTCTGAAAGGTGATGAGGAGCGCATAGCAGCTGACTGCAGGGAAGTGAAACACCCCCACTCCGGTTTGCCCGGCGGTCTCAAGGGTCGCCTTGCCAAAAACCGACTGAATCTCCTTCCCCCCATACCGGGCATGAAGTTCCAGTGGACAGGTAAAGGGGAGGAGGGGAATCATGCCACTCACCTGAGTGGCATCCAGTGACCAGGCAAGAATCTCTTTCAGATCGGCAAGTATGGTCGGATTTGCCACAAGCCGGCGAAAGGCATCTTCCAGTGAGGTAATTCCGACGTTACTCCCCTTGTCCCCCCAGAACCGGTAGTACAAAAGCATCACCGATTCTCCGGCAATCGTCACCGCTGCGGGAATGTCCCCTCGGGAGATAGCGGCGATGACCTCGCATAACAACCCAGCCTCTTTCGGGCCATTGATGAAGGCCGCCCGGACCAGACTCTTCTTCAGTCGGGTCAGATCAGGATCAACAGGAGACGGGGCCAGCTGAGCCCTTGCCTTCCATTCACTCCACGACTCTTTTGCCAACAAGAGTTCCGGGTCATAATCGTGATAGCGGATGAAGTTACCGAAGGTAAGGGGCTGTCCGGTTTCGCTGGTGAAGGTCTGAAGTCGGTCGGGAACCTGTACCGTCAGGCGGCTGAGGTTTTCCCTGATGTTATCCAGTACGTACTGCCGGGAGAGGCGGTCGAGTTGAATGGAGCAGCCCGCCGGGAGGTGGGGGAAATCAAGTTCAACTTCCTTGTCGATGGAGAAGCGGTGCCGTGGCAAGAGGGCCTTGAGTTTGGTGTCGACCCGGTAACGGCGGTGAGCCTGGCCGACAAAATCAAGTACGGTAAGACAATCCTTACCCGGTGCATGGCGAAGACCGCGGCCCAACTGCTGCAGAAAAACGGTCAGGCTCTCGGTGGGGCGCAGGAAGAGGATGATATTCACCTCGGGAACATCCACACCTTCGCTCAGTTTATCCACGGTGAACAAGAATGTGAGTTTTCCGGACTTCAAATCGTCTAAAAGTTCCGTGCAACGTTCCGCATCTACACCGTAAACAAATGCTTCTGACAAAATCCCCTGCCGGGTGAACTGCTCCGCCATGAAAACTGCGTGCTTGATGGTGACGCAAAAACCGATCCCTTTGAGTCCGTTCACATCCGGTTCGTAGCGGTGAAGTGCGGTGAGAATGGCAGCGACTCGCTGCTTGGCTCGCACATGATCCAGTACATACACGTTTTCCAGGGCAGCAGCGTCATACCGGCCATTACGCCAAAGCTGCTCCCCGTTAATGGCAATCGGATCGGCAACGCCGAAATAATGAAAAGGAGAGAGGAGCTTTTCTTCCAGTGCTTCGGGGAGACGAATTTCGGCGGCAAAACGGTTACCGAAGTCGGCAGCCACATTGTCGCCATCCATCCTTTCCGGAGTGGCGGTCAGGCCAAGGAGGATCTTTGGTGTAAAGTTATCAAAGATCGGCCGGTAACTGGCGGCGGCACCGTGGTGTGCCTCATCAACCACAATATAATCGTAGAAGTCACATCCCACCTGCTCCCAGAGACGCCGACTGGTCAACATGCCGACAGAACAGATGTTCCCGGCGATTGGCCTGAAACGGTCCGACCAGCAACTCTCCGAAATTTTGCTCCCGAAGGACGTGACGAAAGGTCGTTTGAGCTTGCTGGAGAATCTCCTGTCGGTGGCCGACAAAAAGGAGTCGCGCCTGTCGCTGGTTCTGCAGGTAGAATCGCTTGAAGTCAAAAGCAGCGACCACGGTTTTACCGGTTCCGGTGGCGGCAATTACCAGATTGCGCCATCGATCGTGGCTCTGCCTCTCTCGCTCCAGCGCCTCAAGAATACGCTCCTGAAAGGGATGCGGACGTAGATCAAAAAACAGTGCCGGACCGTTTTTTTGAGGATTGCGGGCGCGGTCAATGGCTGCCCGAAACTCTGCCGGATTCTCGTGGTCAAAATGAACAAACTCACGACTGTTCCAGTAGGTCTCAAACTCAACAGAAAATTTGTCGAGAATATGCCCCATATCCTGGTTTGTTACCTTGAGATTCCACTCCAGACCGCTGGTGATGGCGGCGTGGGACATAGGTGATGGCAGCCTGAGCAGCGGTGACTTCAGTCGGGATAAGATGCTGCTTGATGGCATCGGTATGAATACGGTAGTTGAGTTTGGAAAGAGTGCGATTCAGATTCCAATCCAGGGTAAGCCGCCGATTTTCATCTTCCTTGAGGCGCTGAAATTCCTTAATCAGGTAGAGCTTGAACTCCGGGCTGAGCCATGAACCGAATTCCAACGCAATATCACTGTGTGCATAGGTACCCCCGTAACGTCCGGCGCTGGCAATCAGCCCTTTCGCGCCGGTAAGTTGTACCCATTTTTTTGCTGAGAGAAAAAAACTATTACGGCCAGCTTCATTTTTAATTCCCTCGAATTCGAGGGAATTAAAATCGGGGTTATTTATCCGCTCCCAGACACCGAGAAAAAGAACAGTGTCCTTGTTCTTGAGCCACTGTTCGATCAATGCGCTGCCACCGTCAAAGTTGCGAACCATATCTGTCAGGGATATATAATCCCCTCCCGGCTGGGCAAGGATGCAGACAGATGTCCCCTGTACGTTGATGGTATTTCTCTTCGTCATTGCCACTCCTTCCCGTCGGCAAACAAACTAATTGAAACAGATAAAAACCGATACCACTTTTCGTCCGCTCTCCGACTCTGCGTCAACAGCTGAAGCCGAAGCAATCTCCCGATCCCAATCTTAACCGCCCTGCCCCGACGAAGCAAAACAAGATCATGATCGCCAGAAAGGAGGATGATAGCATGAGACCATGACGGAATACGTCTCTAACTTTTCCGTGCACGAAGCGGCGGAGAATCGGAATAATCTATCTCCTCGTCAGCCATTGTCGAGATCCGCTCCCAGTCAGTGGGCGAAGACTTCAAAGTATGGTTCCCTTTCATAACGATCACCTTTTCTCAATGATATAACTCGCTCGCCCTCGCCCCCCCCACAACTACTCTCTACTTATCTACCGCACGCTCTTCCCGCCGAACCCCTTGGGCTTGCGCTTCTTGAGCCGTGACGCCTCGCGCTCCCGCCGGGTGGCAAGAGAGATCGCCTGTTCGTGGCTCCCCGCCTCCGCTCCCTCTTCCGGCATCAGCTGGAACGAACTCCCGTCGGAGCGCAGCTCCCAGGCGCTCCTCCGGTCCGCTAATTGGGTCTCCAGGAGACGGCGCAACTCCCGACGAAGCGGCGGAGGCTCAACCGGGACGAGTACCTCCACCCGGCTCTCCAGATTGCGCTGCATGGCATCGGCGGATCCCATGAGATACTCCTCCTTGCCGCCGTTACGGAAGTAGTAGAGCCGGGCGTGCTCCAGGAAGCGCCCCACGATGCTGACGACCCGGATGTTCTCGGAGAGTCCGGCGACCCCCGGCCTCAAGCGGCAGGTGTCCCTGATTATGAGCTCCACCTTCACCCCGGCCAGAGAGGCCCGGTAGAGGGCGCGGACGATGTCCACATCTTCCAAGGCGTTCATCTTGAACCGGATCAGCCCCGGCTCCTTAATGCTATGCGCGGCAATCTCCCGGTCGATCCGGGAGAGGAGCCCTTTCTTGAGCAGCTTGGGAGCTGGCAGAATCTTTCGGTAGTTCCGTTTGGGGGTGTAGCCGGTGGTGAGGTAGTTGAAGAGTTCGGTGGCGTCCTCCCCCAGTTCCTCGTCGCAGGTAAGGAGCCCCAAATCGCTGTAGAGCCGGGCGGTAACAGGATGATAGTTGCCGGTGCCGAAGTGAAGGTAGCGCCGCAGGCCGCTGTAATCCTGGCGCACCACCATTATCACCTTGCAGTGAGTCTTCAGCCCCACCACACCATAGGTGACATGGACCCCCGCCTCTTCCAGCCGTTCCGCAAGCCGGATGTTGGTCGCCTCGTCGAACCGGGCCTTCAGCTCCACCACCACAGCCACCTGTTTGCCCCGGTCCGCCGCCTCGATGAGGAGATCCACGATCCGGCTCTGATTGGAGGTCCGATAGAGGGTCATCTTGATGGCCCGCACCTTGGGATCGCTCCCGGCCTCGGAGATGAACCGCTCCACCGAGGTGGAGAACGATTCGTAGGGGTGCTGGAGGAGGAGGGCGCCGGCCTCCCGGATGATGTGGAAGATGTTTCTCTGGGTCTGGAGAAGAGGGTGATCGACCGGGTGATGGGGCGGATCCCGGAGCAGAGGGTAGTCCAGCCGGGCGATCTCGAAGAGGTCGCGCATGGCCATGATCCCCGAGACCTCGAAGACATCAGCCGCCTCATCCAGCTGCAGCTCTGCCGCCAGCTGCCCCCGGTGGAGCCGTGACATCCCCTCCATGACCTCCACCCGGACCATGGAAGCGAATTTTCTATCCCGCAGTTCCGATTCGATCATGGCCAGGAGGTCATCCGCCTCCTCCTCGTCCCGCTCCGCATTGGCGTTCCTCGTCACCCGGAACAGCTCGCAGGAGACGATCACCATCTCCGGGAAGAGCATGTCCAGGTTGTGGCCGATGACCTGATCCAGGGGGACGAAGGTGTCATGGCTCCCCACCCGGATGAACCGGGGGATACCGGCCCCCACCGGCACCTTGACCCGGGCCAGGGAGGTCTCCCGATCCCGTGGATAGCGGAGCGTCACGAGCAGGTTCAAAGAGAGGTTGGAGACGAAGGGGAAGGGGTGGGCCGGATCCACCGACTGAGGGGTGATAAGCGGAAAGATGTTCCGGTGATACTGTTCACGAAGCTGCTTGCGCTCCTTGGAGGTAAGCTGATCGAAGGAGACGATCCTGATCCCCTGCTCGGCCAGGAGCCGGAGGAAGCCAGGGAGCAGCACCTGCTTTCGCTCCTCCAGTTCCCGGACCACGGCATAGCAGTCATCGATCTGCCGGCGGGGGGTGCGGCCGTCCACGGTGCGGCTGCTGATCCCGGCCACCACCTGCTGCTTGAGGCCGCCGATTCGCTTCATGAAAAATTCGTCCAGGTTCGCGCTGACAATGGCCGCGAACTTGATCCGCTCCAGGAGCGGAGTCCGCTCGTCCTCAGCCTCATGGAGCACCCGGCGGTTGAACTCCAGCCAGGTCAGCTCCCGGTTGAGGTAGAGGGTCGGGTCGTTGAAATCGACGACGGGAGCGGTGGCCGATGGGGCTGCAGGGGTGATGGCCTCGGCCGGCTGAGGCGGCGCCGCCTTGACCCTCTTCCTCTTTTCTACGGGGAGAGGGAGAACCGCCATCTCCGGGATCGGCAGCAGCGGCGCCTCTGCTTTGACGCCGCCCCCATCGGCAAAGGCCAGCACCGCCGCCGGATCGAACAGCGGCTTGGCGATACTCGGTCGGTGTCGCTCCTTCTTCATGTCGTCTCCCCTTTCATGATACTCCTGACCTCGCCCACCAGGCGGGTCATCTCCTCCCGGGCGGCCCGGTCGGACCACTCGCCGACCGACACCCCCCGGGCTAGCGCCTCGCTGTAGGCGACCCGGTAGCCGAGTTTCGTGACCAGTTCCGGCAATCCCAGCTCCCGCCCCACGGCGTCGCTCAACTCCTGGGCCTCCCGGGTGTTGGCGCGGAACCGGTTCCAGACCAGCCGAGCATCCACGGTGGGGCGGTACTGCCTCGCCTCGGCAATGCTCTTCATCAGGTCGGTGGTGGACCAGATCTCCGAGGCGCTGGCGCCCAGCGGGATGAGGCAGAGCCGGCTCATGACGATGATTGCCCTGGTCATCTCGGCCAGCCGGGGGGGAGCGTCGATGATGAGATAGCGGTTGTCAACGGCGAGACGGCCGCAGAGCGTCACCAGTTCGGCATGATCAACGGCCGTGGCCAGGGTGAGGCCGGTTGCCAACGACGCCTGACAACGGAGCGCATACCAGGAGGCGCTGGTCCCCTGGGGGAGGTCGCAGTCGATGAGAGCCGTTGGGGCTTCGGCGGCCAGCTGCGCCGCCAGGTTGGTGGCGATAGTGGAGCGCCCTACCCCCCCCTTGACCTGGATGATGCCGATGATGTCGGCCATAAAGCTTCTCTCCTATTTCCCGGCCATGGCCCGCAGCCGCGCCATGTCGAGGATTACCACGCGGCTCCCCTCAACCTCCAGGATCCCCTCCTCCCTCATCTTCCGGAAGGAGCGGGAGAGGGTCTCACTCACCGTGCCGAGCCGGGAGGCCATCTCCCCCTTCTTCACCTCCAGGTCCAGATAGCTCTTCCCCTGAAAGGAGGTCGACTTTCGCTCCGCCAACTCGATGAGGTAGCCGGCGATCCGGGCCGGGACCTCGGCAAAGGTCAGCTCCTCGATCTGACGGGCAAAGCGCCGCAGCAGCAGGGAGAGA
The DNA here is from genome assembly GCA_903857795.1 of uncultured Geobacter sp. Classification (GTDB taxonomy): domain Bacteria; phylum Desulfobacterota; class Desulfuromonadia; order Geobacterales; family CAIOGM01; genus CAIOGM01. Next base: position 6,382 of record CAIOGM010000143.1, on the reverse strand, counting down.
GAGATGATGAGGTTCAGGCTGAAGCGGGGGTTGCGTTCAAGGAGCCCCAGGAACGCCTCCCGGGGGAAGAAGAGCACGGCGCCGGTCTCCAGCGCCCGGGCCTCGGCGGGATACCTGCCGTCCCCGAAGAAGGCCGCCTCGGCAAAGGTCTCCCCCGGATGAACGAAGTGGAGCACCTTCTCCTTGCCGTCGGAAGAGCTCTTGCAGAGCTTGATACTCCCCGCCGCCAATAGGTAGAATCCCCGGGCCTCTTCCCCCTCGGAGAAGAGCGTCTCCCCCTTGGCGATGGCGCGGAATTGAGCTATGGAGGTCACCTCCGCCAGGTGAGGCTCGTCCAATCCCGAGAAGAGGAGCGATTGAGCGACGCTTGCCGATATTTTTGAAGGATCCACTGATACCCTCTCTCTTCCCGTATTAGATGCCGGCCACCTTACCATATCCCCATAGGGAGGACAAGGCAGGGCCTGATCCGGCGTTTTTTCTGTTTTCTCTCTGAGGTGAAGTGTGGTATCTCATCGGTGAGCCCCCATCACATGGCCAGGGGGCACCAAGGAGTCCCGATGAAATCCACAACAGCTTTGGCGGCACTGCTCCTCTTCTTCCAGAGTTCGGTGGCAGCGCTCGCCTTCGATCACTCGGGACTCTCGTACCTGGAACTGGCTGAGTATTATGCCGGGAAAGGTGAGTCGATAGCCGCGCTACGGTACTATGACAAGGCCCTGGCCGCCGCCCCCAGCGATTCGCTCCTCTTCCAGAGCAGGGGATTTTACTTCATCTCGCTGCATGATCCGGAGCGGGCACTGGACGACTTCGCCCGGCAGATAAGCCTCAGCCCGACGGAGCCGGCGGGGTATCTCAACCGGGGAATGCTCCTGGGGAGCCTAGAGAGAGACGCTGCGGCTAGCGCCGAGTTTCGTAGAGCCTGTGAGCTGGGCTCCGCCGACGGCTGTCTCCAACTGAAGCGGTAACGCCTCACCCCGCCCCCTCACGGCAGGACGAATCGCCCCTCGACCTCCTGAGACGGGTCACTCTCCACGCTCTCCCCCTCCACCAGGGCCACGGCCCGGACCCGGTAGCGGTAGCGCAGCTCCTGTTCCATCCGCAGGTCTTCATACCGGTTTTCCGTCAGGGGAACCGTGTTGAGCGACCGGAAAGAGATGGTCTCGCCGGGGCGCAACCGGTAGACGTTGTAGCCGGAAAGAGTCCCGCTCTTCACCTGAACCGCCCCCCACTCCAGCATGATCCCTGCCGGAACCTCCTCCAACCGGAGCAGTGGCGCCGGCGGCGGCTGAACCTTCCTTCGCTTCACCCTCCCCGAATCGCGATTTTCCGCGCCGCTCTGCTCGAACGCAGCCACCCGGTACTGGTAACTCTTCCCGCTCCGGACGTCGCCGTCTGATGCGACGAACAGGTTCCCCTCCCGCAGCACGTCCCGCAGGAACTCCAGCTCCACTGTCCGGATCAGGAGCTCATCGGCGCCGCAGGTGGGGCAGTCATCGCCGGGGGAACGGAGTTCACGGCGATAGAGCCGGAACCCCGCCAAAGGGGTCCCACCCTGACCGCTGACTCCAATCTCCGGCGCCAGCCAGGAGATCCGGAACAGCTCCCCCTGCTGGACGACCCTCAGGCCGGAGACCGGCGGGGGGACGAGCCCGTCCGGCGGGATCAGCGCCCCTTTCTTGCCGCAGGCGGCGCAGAGGAGGAGCATAAGACAGAGGATAAGACGGAACAGGATGGTCATGGGGCTCTCCCGGGTGGCGTTTCTCCTCCGAAGGCCGGAGGCGGGGTCACCCCCCTGCCGACCGGCGGCTTCCTTAGCCGGAACAGGGGGTCGCCCACCGCACTCATGGCCCACTGCACGGTGGGGGTCGCCATGAAGAATGATTCAGCAAAGGTGTAGTCGCCGCTCCAGAAATGGCTGAAGAAGAGTTCGGCCCGGGTGAACCCCTGCTGGTACGGCTCCACCACCGAACCGAACGTGGCCGTGATCCCCTTTTCCAGGAGTCCCTGGACCCAGCTCTTCTTGGCCGGGTCCGGCTCCCGGATGCCGGAAAAGGAGTAGGAGGTCAGGTGCGCCCCGACGGCCCCCACCGGCCACCTCTCCCGGACCGGATCACGATAGCCGTGATACCAGGCAAAATACCAGAAGACGTCCGGCCCCAGTTCGTGCTCGGTATAGCTCCCGGGGTCCTTGAACGTCACGTCGAGCCCGAGCCATTGGGCAAACTCCGCCGTCTTCCGGATGGAGAGATCCCCCTGCTCCTTGGTGGCGCGCCCCCCGAGAGAGACCCTCCCCGATGCCGCGCTGACAGTCTCTGAGGCAGCAAGGGCCTTGTCCACCAGCCCCTTGGCGATCTCCAGGGTAGGCCCATCCAGCCGGGTAACCAGGTAGACGCCGTCGGTCCCGTCGAAGTGACGGTTGCTGTCGAAGTAAGGATTAGGGCTCCCCATCTTCGTCCCCGAGATGTTGCGGTCGAACAGATCCGACAGCCGGGAATCCAGGGCCAGGCCGCCGCTCCAGGTCGGCATTCCGAAACAGGGGACCAGCATGGTCACCCTCCCGGCCAGATTGCCGGAGAGGAGAAACTGCTGAAGCGGGCGCTGGATATCACGGGCGTAATCGATGGCGTAGATGTCGCGCTTCAGGGGGAGCCGGAGGATCTGAGAGAGCGGAACCCCGCGCCTGGCCGCGTAGTACCGGGCCATCTCCTCGGAGTCATTGACTCCGCCATGATTACCGTCATCGGCGGAGGAGTTCACCAGCAGGACGATGTCCTTCCCGCACGGGGGGAGAGCAGGAAGGGGAGAGGCCGTCACCGGCTCCGTAAAGGGGCTCGCCTTCCGTTCCATGTTCAGAGCCCTGAGCCGGTACTGATAGCTCTCGCCATTGGTAACGCTCCGGTCCCGGTAGAGCGCCGGAGTGAGCAGGGTGATCTGCTTCAGGAGGAGGAGTTTGGGGAGACGGCCAACGGTCTTGAACTCCTGATCCCGGGGCCCCTTACGCTGGAGTTCGTAAAAGGCCATATTGGCCTCGCGATTCCGCTCCCAGAAGAGGGTGACCCGGCCGTCGCCGACTGCAGCATAGAACGAAACTGGTCTCCGGGGAGCGCCGCGGGGATCGGAGCCGGGATACGCGTAGAGAAGGGTGCTCCAGAACTCCTTCTTCCCGCTGTCATACCCCTTCAGGATGAATCCGTACTGCTCGCCGTTCTCCAGACCGGAGACCGTCCAGGAGGTCCGGATCCCCAGGTCCTCCACCAGCTCCTCGACCGGGTGATTGAAACGGATTTGCCGCCCATCCAGCAGCCGGTAGAGCCGTACCCCCCGGAAATCGCCGCTGAACTGCCGGGAGAGGGACCAGGAGAACGTCACCCGGCCATCGGAGGCGGCCACCCGGATCCCCTGGATGGGAGCGAGGGGAGTAACGGCGCTCTCGGCGGCCTTGACGCTGCCGGGAACGCTCCCCTCGCCGGTGACGGTCCCCGCCGCCACCGTCAGCAGGGCCGCGGCGCTCATCACCAGTCGCCGACTCCATTGGACTATGCCGATACTCATGCGTATTCCCAAAAACGGATGTTGTTTGCCAGAGAAGGGCTACCGCCCTTCCTTGGCCCGGGCGATCTCCGCCCGTACCTGCACCGTGGCGGTGCCCCCCGTGGCGCCCCTGGCATTCACCGACGCTTCCAGGGTGATGGCGTCGCTGATATCCAGCTCGAACCGGTCGGAGAAGGATTTCCACTCCTCCAGGGTCAGCTCGGGGAGCTCCTTGTCGTTGGCGATACAGTAGGCCACCGTCTTCCCCACCACCTCATGGGCGTCGCGAAACGGCATCCCCTTTCGGACCAGGTAGTCGGCCACATCGGTGGCGGTGGAGTAGCCGCAGCCGGCAGCCGCCCGCATCCGAACCGCATTGACCTTCAGCTCCCGGATCATGTCCACGAAGATCTTGAGGCTCCCCTTCACCGTGTCGATGGTGTCGAAGAGCGGCTCCTTGTCTTCCTGCATATCCTTGTTGTAGGCGAGAGGGAGCCCCTTCATCACCGTGAGGAGCGCCATCAGGTTGCCGTAGACCCGGCCGGTCTTCCCCCGCACCAGCTCCGGCACGTCCGGATTCTTCTTCTGGGGCATGATGGAGGAGCCGGTACAGAAACCGTCGGAAAGATCTACAAACTTGAACTCGCTGGTGGACCAGAGGATCAGCTCCTCGGAGAAACGGGAGAGGTGCATCATCAGGATGGAGGAGGCCGCCAGGAACTCTAGGGCAAAGTCCCGATCCGAGACCGAATCCAGGGAGTTGCGCGTCACCCCGGAGAACTTGAGCTGTTCCGCCACATGCTCCCGGTCGATGGGAAAGGTGGTGCCGGCCAGTGCTCCGGCCCCCAGGGGAGAGACATCCATCCTCCTGAGACAGTCCTCCATCCGCCCCCGGTCACGGCGGCACATCTCCACATAGGCCATGAGGTGATGGGAGAAGAGGATCGGCTGGGCGGTCTGCAGGTGGGTGTACCCCGGCATGATCACCTCCAGGTTCTGCTCCGCCTGCTCGATGAGGGCGTCTATGAGCAGATCCAGGTAGGCGGAGATCTCCACGATCTCGTCCCGCAGGTAGAGCCGGATGTCCAGGGCCACCTGATCGTTGCGCGACCGGCCGGTGTGGAGCCGCTTGCCTGCCTCGCCGATCTTCTCGGAGAGGCGGGACTCGATGTTCATGTGGATATCTTCCAGGGCCACCGAGAAGTCGAAGCGGCCGGACTCGATCTGCTGAAGAATCTCCTGGAGGCCGTGAACGATCCCCTCCATATCACCCAGGGAGATGATCCCCTGCTTACCGAGCATCCGGGCGTGAGCGATGGAGCCGCGGATATCCTGATGATAGAGCCGTTTGTCGAAGTCGATGGAGGCGGTAAACTCCTCGACGAATTTGTCGGTGGGCTGGGTGAACCGCCCCCCCCAGAGTTTCTGCTTGGGCATGAGTATCTCCTGATTCTTGACGAATATTCGCCGTGCGGCTCTTTATATCAGGAATCCACGCAGATGCATACCAGGTTTTGAACTGCAGGACAGCTCATTAACCGCAAAAACGGTAATCCAGGTCACAACTATTTTCCCGGGACTCCCGTAGGATCAGACGCATCCGAAAGGAATGGAGGTGATAAACAGCAGACACGCAGCAGCTTGAAAAAGGCAAACCGTCCGAAAGGGCGGGACGCAAAACCGCTGGCCTAAGTCCCCGAGGAACGGGATACGGCAGCAGGGATGCCATGCGAAGAGTCAGGGCCTCATACGGATGGGCTGATTTCGCCGTGGCGAACAACCTACTTATGGAGGCACCCAGACCGTGAAGACTCTTCGCCTGCAAAAGGCTGCGCTCAGACAGTATCTCTACCGCTCATTGGCCACCATGGTGTCAATGGCCCTCATGGTGATCCATCTTTCGTCAGGTTACGCCCTCGCCGCCAAGACGACCTTGGCATGGGATCCACCGGTCAATAGCGACGGATCCCTCTTTACAGCGTTCAGCGGATACAAACTCTACGTCGGCACAGCCTCCGGCAGCTACAGTCAGACCATTGATGTGGGAAACACGACATCCTACCTCGTCAACAACCTCGCCGATGGCGCCACCTATTATTTTGCTGTCACCGACTACGATAGCAGCGGCAACCGGAGCGGCTACTCCAACGAGGTGAGCAAGAGCTTTCCGTTCGTCTACACTCTCACGGCCACCGCTAACCCCGGCGGGACAATCGCGCCGGTAGGGGGCGACAGTACCAGCAGCGCAACCAACGGATCAACCACCATAACCTCGGTTTCGATCACCAAGGGCTCGACAGTCTCATGCTCCATAACGCCCAACTCCGGCTTTAGCATCACCGGCGTCACGGTGGACGGCGTCTCGGTGGGGAGCGTCGGCAGCTACACCTTCACCAACGTTACCGCCAACCACGCCATCACCGCCTCCTTTGCGGCCATCACCTACTCCATCACCGCCTCAGCCGGCTCAGGCGGGAGCATCTCCCCTGCCGGAACCGCCACGGTGAACAGCGGCGCCGGACAGAGCTACGCCATCACCCCCGCTTCAGGATACAGGATCGCCGATGTCACGGTGGACGGCGTCTCGGTGGGGAGCGTCGGCAGCTACACCTTCACCAACGTCACCGCCAACCACGCCGTGTCTGCGATGTTTGCCACTCTCCCCACCCGGATCAACGTCGCTCTTGCAGCCAACGGCGGGGTGGCTACGGCCTCTTCGGTGTATGCCAGCGGTAATTTCCCCATCGCGGCGGTGAATGACGGGGGACGGATCGGGAAGAATTGGGGAAAAGGGGGCAATGATTCCGGGTGGAACGACAACACCAGCAATGTCTGGCCTGACTGGGCG